>CALLXE010000001.1 GCA_938015875.1 uncultured Robiginitomaculum sp.
CTGTCCGGCATGACTTCGACACCGATAGGGAAGTTGATCAGGCTGCGGGCCGTCTGCGCGCCGTAATATTTATCGGCAGGCACTTTAAGCGGCCCGAAGCTGTCTGTTTCGGTACGGAAATCGGTCATGAGAATCTCTTGATTAGATGGGAGTAATTATTTCTTACGAAAGCTGTCGAGGCTGACGACTTTGCTGCCGGCGTCTTCTGTTTCTTTTTCCCCGACCTTATCGGCAGATTTGCTTGGCGCCGGTTTTTTGGCGCTCGCAGCCGCAGCGGGCTTGGCGGCCGGTTTCGGCGCAGGCGTTTCCGGCGTTATGCGTGCAAGGGTCGGCGGCGCGTCCTGCATAGCTTCCGGCGGATCAAATTGCAGCGCAAAGCCGACACTAGGGTCGTGGAACCGGGTGACGGCGGTGTACGGAACCGACAGGAATTTCGGCACGCCGGAGAATTTTAGGGTGACTTCAAACGTCTCGTCGCCGGCCTTAAGGTCCCAATATTGATGCTCAAGGACGATTGTGATCTCGTCTGTGTATTTCTTAGCCAAACTCTCATCGATATCGACGCCCGGAAATCGGGTCAGAAATGTGATGTAAAAATGATGCGCGCCCGGCAGGCCGTCCTCTCGGATTACGCGGCGAATCGCGTCGCGTACAACCCCCCGAAGGGCGAGTTGGGTCATTTGGTCGTAATTCATCAAATCTTGGCTCATAGAGCGTAAACTAACGCCCGGCGCGGGGGCGTCAATGGCCGTTTGCGCAGCAGTGGCGAAAAGTTTGGGTAATCCACAGAACGCGCCGCATATGTCGCGCCGCAGGCGAATTGCGCCGCGCGGTTTCCTCTGTCATCCTTTGTCTTATGTATAGGTAACCACAACATGACCGATTTATTCATCCCGCCCCATGCTGCGCCCCTTAAAGGGACGGAGAATTTCTTCTATGCGACGTGGAAATTCATGCGCAATCCGCTGGAGGGCTTTGGGCCAATGGCCTACAGCCAACCGATTACAAGCGTGAAGACGTTCGGCGTACAGATGCATGTGGTGACCGGGCCGGGTGGCATGCAAGAGGTGTTAAATACTCACGCCAAGCATTTTACCAAAACGCCGATTGATGCGCGCATACTGGGCCCTGCGACGAAAGAAGGGCTTTTGTCTGTTCATGGCGATCAGTGGAAAAAACAGCGCCGCGCCGTCGCGCCTATGTTTGCGCATCGGCATATGGCGGACCTCGCGCCGATGATTAATTCTGTGATTTCGGGGTTTAAGGACAAGCTCAATAAGCAGTCTGAGGCCGAGCTGAATTTGGCCATGGCGGATTTGACATTTGATGTTCTGGCCAAGGCTCTGCTGGGCGATCCGCAGGGGTTGGACCGCGACGCGCTGAAAGTGGCAACGCGGCGCGTGGTGACATCGGCCGGAACGCTGCGTCCGGATGATATGATACCGCTGCCACGCGGAACGCCTCGCCCGATCAGCCCCCGGGGATATATGGCACTGCGAAAGCTGAAATCGGCGGCGGATGAATTGATCCGCGCGCGGCGGGATGATCCCGGCGATGACCTGGTAGGGCTGCTGATCGGAGCCAAAGACCCGAAAACGGGGCAGGGCCTGACACTCAGAGAGCAGCGCGATAATCTGATCGGTTTTTTTATTGCGGGCCATGAAACTACGGCCCTGACCCTGACGTGGGCGCTTTATTTGATCGGGCGGGACCGCAAGTCGCAAGACCGTATATTGGAAGAGATTCAAGCGGTGCGCCCCGAAGGCGACTTATCGTTTGAAGACGTGGCTAAACTGCCGTTCACGCGCGCCGTGATTGACGAAACTATGCGCCTGTTCCCGCCGGCGCCGATATTTAACCGCGAATGTAAAACGCCGTGCGAGGTGCTCGGGCGGCAAATGCATAAGGGCGACATAATCTTATTGGTGCCGTATGTTATGCATCGCCGCGATGCCTATTGGGATAATCCGATGGCCTTTGATCCGGATCGGTTTATGCGCGACCCGAAACTTCGCCTTAAAGGCAGTCCGTTTCTGCCGTTCGGGGCCGGGCCGCGCATTTGCGTTGGCGCAGCCTTTGCGTTGATGGAGGCTGTGATGGCTCTGGCGAGCCTTGTGCGCGATTATGACGTACAGGTCGCCGATGATGTCTTTCCGCGCCCGCTTATGACAGTGACTTTGCGGCCGAAAGGCGGGATTGCGGCGCGGTTTGTGAGTCGCCCTTAAGCGTTAGCCAAGGCCGGAAAAAAGTGCGCGTTGTTTGAGCTTCAGGCCCTTGGGCGAGGTGAACTTTAGGCTGTCATCATGTTTGCGGATTGTAAACTGCGCAATCGTATCGGCACTGTAATTTCTCGATAATATGGTATCGACGGTCACCAATTTTGCGCTCGCTTTGTTTCGCGTGAAAAACAGATCAATATAGCCGTTATGCATGGCGTTATAATACCGTACATCTTTATTGTTTTGCGTCACGAGAAGTGAGTAATCCGGTGTGTCGTCTCCGAAATAAGATTTCAACGTCGGAGAGGTGACGGACGTTGTTCCAAGCTCTACACCCATTTTGACGCCGTTATCATCGGTTAAATCATTGACCCAATATTCGTGGGCGTCGCCGGTCACGACCAGCATGTCATTAATTCCGGCCTTGTTTAGGGCGTCATAAAATTTTTGCCGCGCCCACGGATATCCGTCCCAACTGTCCGGGTATAAGGGCAGGCCAAAGGCAGAGTTTCTGACAAAATCACGCACGCCCGGCCAATCGGCCTCCATAGCAAGGATATTTTCCTCTTTAACATATGGCCCTAAATCCGCCGTATGTACTTTGCCCATAATCACTTGGTTACCCAACAGGCGCCATGGCTGTCCTGATGTTTTGGATTTGGAAAACGCATCAACGATAAAGTCAGTCTGCGCAGCGTCCATCATCCGACGATCAGGGATGTTTAAAACCTCTTTGCGAAATTTATCTGCATCTGCGAGGGTTGTCATGTTTTTGGTATGCAGGTCAATATTGATCGGTTCATCCCGAGCTGACAGGCGGGTTTCTGCTGTAACAAGAGTCAGTAAGTCACCAAAACTATAGGCTTTGTACATGTCAGCTCGAGAGGTTTGTTCCCGAACCGGCATCCATTCATAATAGGCGCGAAGGGCGGCGGCCTTGCGGACTTCCCACTCGTCTTCGCCCTGATTATGGTTTTGCGCACCGCCGGACCAGCTGTCATTTGCGACTTCGTGATCATCCCAGATTGGCAGTAAAGGGTGGGCGGCAGTCATGGCCTGCAGGGCCGGATCGGTACGGTATTGGGCGTGGCGTTTGCGGTAATCGTCAAGGGTCAAAAGTTCGTGCGCCGGCTCATGCAGCCGACCAATGCTTTCGCCGGCCTGACCGCCCCAACCGCCTTGGCCGTATTCGTAGAAATAATCACCAAGGTGCAAGACAGCGTCAAACCCTTTATGGTTTGCAATGTGGTCATAGGCGTTAAAAAAACCGCTCTCCCAATTGCAACAAGACACGACGGCAAAGCGCAACTTATCGGTTTTGCCGGCCGGCAATGTTGAGAAACGACCGGCCGCCGAGGCGGCGGCGCCTGCGGTAAACCGGTACACATAATTTTTTCCGGCATCCAGCCCCGTTACATCAACTTTCACTGTGTAATCTGTTTCAGTGTTTGCCGTGACTTTTCCGGTTTTTACGGGGGCTGAAATATCAGAGGATAAACAGACATCCCAATCCAAAACCACCGGAGTGTCATTCGGTGTTTCGCCATCCCACCGTGTCCAAATAATGGCTGAGGTTTCGGTCATATCCCCGGAGGCAACGCCGTGGACAAATTCATCGGTAGCAGGCGTCAAGGGTTTGGGTTTTGGAACAGGCGCTTTGCTGCAAGCGACCAACGGCAATGCGGTCGAGGCCGCGAGTATCGTTCTGCGATTAATTCTCATCGCGCTATCAAACAGTTTCAGAGTCGTTTTGCAAGGGGGCAGACTTTACAGGGCGGCTATGCAGATTTCTTGTGACAACGTTGACAGGGTTCACCGCAATCACTTTGCGCATACCAAACGGCGCGATTTGGCGGGCGGATTGTATGTTTTTGCGGCTTTCTTTGAAGTCTGAAAGGCCCTTAATCCCGTCCCGTATACCGCGATAGGTTGGGTTGAATCGGCCCGGGCGAAAGGCGCTCCATGTCAGAAGGGCGGCGTTGAGCATCACATGAAGCGGCGCGGCCCAGATCAAATTAATGGTGTGGGTGTTTTTATAAAATGTCCACATGCGGTTACGTGTGCCGTGATAGACAGCAAAGTCGCTGGCGCGGCCTGAAATTCCGCTGCTGATATGGTCAACCTGCGCCTCTGCACTTTGGATGCATATGCCCCCGTCAAGGCGCATGCGATAGGCCAGATCGACGTCTTCATGGTAGCAGAAAAATCGCTCATCAAAGCCGCCGAGGCGCATAAATGTTTCGCGGTCGTACAGAGCTGCTGCGGCGCAGGGACCAAAGACTTCACACGTTGCAGGCGGGGCGTCGCCTGCATTATAGCGGTGCCCAAACTTTGCCCGCCATGCGAGGCCGGTAAAGTGATAGCAATCGCCGGCCCCGTCATAAACGCCCGGCTCCAGCGCCATATACTGCGTGCTGCCGACCATAGTGACATTGGGGCGCGTCGTTTCTGCGATCAGGGCTTCCAGCCAATCCGGGCGGGCGAATGCGTCCGGATTTAAAAGCGCAATCCATTTCCCGCTCGCCTTGGCCGCGCCGATATTATTGCCCCGCGCAAAGCCTGTATTCTCGCCAAGCTCCATGACGGTAAAGCGCGGATCAAGGTGCGGTAATGCCGCAATAGATCCGTCCGTGCTGCCATTATCAATAATAAAACACTCAAAATCCGTGAGAGTCTGCCTTGTCAATGAGGCGACGCTGCGGGCGAGCCAATCGCCGGCATTATAGTTGACAATTATGACTGATATTAACGGGATGTATGGCTCCTATCAGGCAATCTTATGCTGCCCGTCATTTTGCGCATTAAGGTCAAAATGTAGCGCAGTTTTACAGCATAATAATTAATTTGCCATTGCCGCGTTGTTTTTTTCATGAAAGCCTGCGCTTCATGTGGACGGCCCTGAGATAACGACAGGGCCGCCCTTTTTTATGCAAGGGACTGCCATGTTTCGACCGCAAGACGTAATGGATCCGGGATTTATCAATGGCGGTGCCGCCGCGATTTGGCCGCAGATTTCGCCCCTCTACAGTGTTGATGAAGACAGCTATGTGGCGCAGCTTTTGCCGATGGCGACCCCGACGCCTGCCCAACTGGCTGAAACGACGATGCTCGCCAAGCGCCTGATTGAAAATGTGCGCCGCAGCGATGATGGTATTCATAAAATTGATGCGCTGCTCTTGGAATATTCTCTCGATACAAAAGAAGGCGTCTTGCTGATGTGTTTGGCCGAAGCGCTTTTGCGGGTTCCGGATGCGGATACGGCTGACGCGCTGATAGAAGATAAAATGGGCGGTGCCGATTGGGCAACGCATCTGGGCAAATCAGACAGTTTTTTTGCCAATGTCTCGACATGGGGCCTGATGCTGACCGGTAAGGTCGTGACTCTGGACAGCGAAACGCCGCAGGAACCGGCCGGCATGATCGCCAAAATGGTTGACCGCGTATCAGAGCCGGTCATCCGCGAGGCTATGAAGCAGGCCATGAAGATCATGGGCAAGCATTTCGTTTTGGGCCGCAATATCAATGAAGCCCTTAAACGCTCGCGTCCGTTTCGCGATAAAGGGGCGTCGTTTTCCTTCGATATGCTTGGCGAGGCCGCGCTGACGGCTGATGACGCCGCGAAATATCACGGCGACTATGCCCGCGCGATTAAGGCCATCGGCAAAGATCGTTATGATGGAAAATCCAATCGCCCGACAACAATTTCGATAAAGCTCTCCGCCCTTCATCCCCGTTACGAGCCGGCGCAAAAAGTGCGGGTGATGACAGAGCTGTTTGATAAAGTTCTGGAACTGGCTACGCTCGCGCGTTCCTTAGGGGTCGGCATTAATATTGATGCCGAAGAAGCCGACAGGCTTGAGCTCTCGCTTGAGCTTTTTGAGAAACTGTATCGCGATCCCGCCATTATCGGGTGGGGCGAATTTGGCGTGGTCGTGCAGGCTTACTCCAAACGCGCTTTGCCGGTTTTGGCATGGCTTGCGGCGTTGGGAAAAGAGCAGGGGGATTGCATACCGATTCGCCTTGTGAAGGGCGCTTACTGGGACGCAGAGATTAAAGAGAGCCAGATGGGCGGTTATGACGGCTATCCCGTTTATACCCGCAAAGAATCGACTGACATGGCTTATTTGGCCTGTGCTAAATTTATGCTGTCCGAGCATTTGCGTGGCGTGATTTTTCCGCAATTCGCGACCCATAACGCGCATACCGTGGCAAGCGTGCGAGCCATGGCTACCCACAGCGATTACGAATTTCAACGCTTAAACGGCATGGGCGACGCGCTTTATGATGTGGTTTTAAGCGAATTTGACGTCAATGTCTGCGTCTACGCCCCGGTCGGCTCGCATAAAGACTTACTGGCTTATTTGGTCAGGCGGCTTTTGGAAAACGGCGCAAACAGCAGTTTTGTCCACCGGCTGATTGATAATCGCTGTCCTGCAGATGAATTGACAGAGCATCCTGTAGAAACCCTGAAATCCCGCGAGACTTACCGCAATCCATACATCCCCAAGCCCGGCGACATTTTCCCCAAGCGCGAAAACTCGCGCGGCGTGAATATGGATATCAGCAGCCAATGGGAGCCTTTAGAGGCGGCCGTGCGCAAATTTGATGACAGACACTGGATTGCAGGCAGCAAGGGCAGTGGCGGCGGTCGCCCCGTCGTCGCGCCTTACGATACGACCGAAATTGTCGGTACAATCTACGCCGCGACAACGGATGACGTGAAAACGGCGCTTGATAAGGCGAGTGCGGCTTTACCCGCTTGGTCCGGTATGGATGTTGGCGACCGCGCGGCGTGTCTTGGAAATCTGGCCGGTCTGCTTGAAGATAACATGCCCGAGCTGATTGCGCTGTGTCAGCGTGAAGCCGGGAAGACGTGGCAAGACAGCGTGGATGAAGTGCGCGAGGCGGTGGATTTCTGCCGCTATTATGCCGTGCAGGCGCCGGGCGACGAATCCGGCAGCCGGTTTCAAAAAAACGTGCCGCCCCCGCCGCCTGCACCGAAAAAGGCTAAAAAACGCCTGCGCGCCGGACTTCAGTCTCTTAAACATACGGGCCGAAAATCCCATCCGGTCTCACCTACTACGGTTTGGGCGCGGCCGGAAACATCACAGGCCCATGCGGCGGGCGCCGCTCCGACAAAGGGCCGCGCGCGGGGCGTTTTCGTGTGCATTTCCCCGTGGAATTTTCCGCTGGCCATATTCCTGGGTCAAGTCGTGGCGGCGCTCGTTTCCGGCAATACGGTTATCGCAAAACCGGCCGAGCAGACCAGTCTGATTGCCCAAGTGGCAACTGACCTGATTTACAAATCAGGCGTGCCCAAAGATGCGTTCATCATGCTGCCCGGCGGCGGCGCGGTCGGCGCGGCCCTGACATCGGACGTGCGCGTCGCCGGCGTTGCTTTCACAGGCTCTAATCCGACCGCGCAGCGCATTAACCGAAACCTTGCGGCCCGCGATTGCGACCCGGCCGTTTTGATAGCGGAAACCGGCGGTCAAAACGCCATGATTATCGATAGTACGTCACTGCCCGAGCAGGTTGTGCGCGACGTGATCCGCAGCGCTTTTGCCTCTGCCGGACAGCGTTGCTCGGCCTTGCGGGTTTTGTTTGTGCAGGACGACATAGCGGGGCGCGTTGTGCCGTTAATTGAAGGGGCGATGAAACAGTTGTCTGTCGGACGCCCGGCCCTGCGCAGCACAGATGTCGGCCCTGTTATTGACGAAATGGCCCGCGACCGCTTGCTGGCGCATATCGACGACATGACAAAGACTGCTAAACTTATCGGCAAGCTTGATGTGCCGGATGACTGCGCGAAGGGGACTTATATTGCGCCGCACGTGTTTGAGATTGACGGTATTGATACGCTTAAAGATGAGCATTTTGGCCCGATTTTGCATGTCGTGCGCTATAAAGCCAAAGACCTGCAAAAGGTTATCGACGCCATCAATGCCACTCAATTTGGCCTAACCCTCGGCGTGCAGAGCCGTAATGACCGCACGTGCCGGCGCATTGCAGACGGCGTTCGGGCCGGTAATATCTATATTAATCGTGACCAAGTCGGCGCGGTCGTGGGCGTGCAGCCCTTTGGCGGGCAGGGCCTGTCCGGCACCGGTCCCAAAGCCGGCGGCCCGCATTACCTGTCCCGTTTTCAAACCCGAAAGCCCCATACGGAGGCTATCACATGAGCCCGTTTCCTTACAGCGCCGCCGCCCGCGCGCAAATCTTAGCGCCGGTATTTCCGGATCTTGCGGATTTGTTGGCTTATGTGGCGGCGGAGTTTGATTTCGAAAGAACGCTTCCCGGGCCGACAGGAGAGCTTAACCGGCTTCGGTCAGAGCCGCGGGGCACGTTTATTTGCGTGACCCATGACGGACAAAGTGCCGATTACATGGCCTATGTCTCTATGGCGCTTCTGACCGGTAATAAAATTGTCTTGGTCGATAATAAAAAACTCGCCGGGCGACTAAAAAAAGCGGGCGTGCCTGATGATGTGATGATCAGCTGCAATACGCTTGAGGCGGCATGGGACGCCCCGCGCATCTCCGGCGTGGCGTTCAGCGGCGGGCAGACAGCCGCTCGCGCGCTGAACCGTGCCATTGCCGCACGCGACGGCGGCATATTGCAATTTGTCTGGCGTGATACAGTCGACCCGCATTTATCCTTGCGGTTTGTCACAGAGCGCACGGTGACGATTAATACCGCCGCGATTGGCGGCAATGCCGATTTGCTGGGACTTGGGGCGAAGGAATAGGGTCGTGCTGCCGGGAGACCTGCACGATTGATTGATTAGGGTTGGTTTTCCAATTGGCACAGTTAAAACGTAATTATGAAAACGCCTGATTTTAACCCCAATATTTTAATGCGCGGGGCCATGACGCAAACCTTTCTGGCAAGCTTGAAGCTGCGCCGGCGCGGGCCCAACGCCATGATCGACGCATCGCAAACGCAGATCATCAATTGCAGCGACGGCGTGCGCTTGCTGGGCAGTTATTCCAAACACCCCAAATCCAAGGGTTTGATGATTTTCCTGCATGGTTGGGAAGGGTCCCAAGACAGCACATATGTTCAATGTTGCGGTCGATATTTGTATGATCATGGCTACAGCGTTTTTCGTCTTAATTTTCGCGATCACGGTGAGTCTCATCACTTAAATGAGGGCTTGTTTCACGGCCCGCAATTTGACGAAGTTTATGAGGCGGTGGCCCATGCCTGCGGGCTTGAGCCCGGCCCGGCATATGTCACGGGGTTTTCGCTCGGCGGTAATTTTGGCCTGCGTCTTGTGCGGGCGTGTATTGAGAAACCGATCGAAAATCTGGCGCATGTTTTCACGATCAGTCCCGTGATTAATCCTTTCGGAACCGCGCAGATCGCAGACAAAAACCGGTTCATCCGGAAATACTTTGTCAAAAAATGGACGCGGTCATTGCAAAAGAAGCAGGCACTGTATCCGCACCTCTATAATTTTGAAAAATTACTTAAAAACAATACAGTATACGGATTATCTAAGGATTTAATTGCGGCTCATATTGAAGATTTTCCCACGGAAAAAGCATTTTATGACGGTTATACAATTTGGCCGGATGATTTGAAAAGTGCTGAAACGCCCTACACGATTATCTTTTCTGAAGATGATCCGGTCGTACCGTTTGAGCCCGCCCGGGATTTAACGCCCGGGGTAAACGGGCATTTAATAGTGCATGGTCACGGCGGTCATAACGGCTTTTTTGATAGCGTGTTTGGCCCGACATGGTATGACCGTTACATCTTAAATCAATTGGAGCGCCGCAATGACAAAATCTAAAGGACCGCAAGGCCTGAGCGCCGGAAAGCTGGCTGCGTGCGCCGCGACGCCAAACAATGTGTGCAGCGAAGACGGTGCGCCTTCGGGCAAGTCTGTCGCGCCGCTTGCGACCGGTGACATCTCTGCCATCAGTGATGCAATCAAATCTATGGGCGGGGTCGTTACGGCTACGCAGCCGAGCTATCTTGCGAGTGAGTTTACGTCCAAAATTTTTAAATTTGTTGACGATTTGGAAGTGCGTGTTGACGGCGATATAGCCCATGTGCGTTCGGCGTCCCGCGTCGGATATTCGGACCGGGGGATTAACCGCAAACGGGTCGAAGCCCTGCGCGCACGCCTAAAATAAATCGCGCCGCATTCCCGCTGCGTATACAGTTTTTAACCTGACTAAAGAGCCTCTATGCCATCCCGATTTAATGAGCCGCCGCGCAAAGTTGACTATGAAAAGATCAAATCATTGGTCACAGAACTCCTGACGGCTTTGGGGGAAGACCCTAAGCGTGAGGGACTTAAAGAAACGCCGCGGCGCATTGCCAATTTTTGGCGCGAATTTATAGAATATGACGCCGGTAAGCTCGACACGACCTTTACCGCCGTCAAACAATCGCAAATGGTTGCCGTGACAGGCATGCGCGTTTGGTCAATGTGTGAGCACCATATGCTCCCGTTTTGGTGCGATGTGTCGATTGCCTATATCGCGAATGATAAGGTCTTGGGCCTGTCGAAATTTGCCCGAATTGCCCACAAACACGGTCATAAACTGACCCTGCAAGAGCAATTGGTCGCCGACATCGCCAATCATGTTAAAATCATACTGGGCACGGATGATGTTGCCGTTATGGCCAAGGGCGAGCATTTATGCATGACCATGCGCGGGATTAAAACGCCCCATAAAATGATCAGTTCGGCCCTGTCCGGGAAGTTTCACAAAGCAGAGCAGCGGGCAGAGTTTCTTCGCCTCGTTGATTAGACTTTAGACGATTGGTGACTGCTCAGTCTCATCAGACTCAGGCGCAGTTTCAGCAGGCTGTGACGCCTCGATCTTGGCTTTTGGGTCAATCGGGTGTCTGTAATCTGCCATAGCGGCTCCGCGTGCGCCAATGGGGCGTTTTGCGCCTCTTGTTGTGTCAACGCAGGTGTGACGCTCTAACTCCGCGTTCAGCTCCGCCCCGATAATCACAACAAAAGCCGTCAGCCAGAACCATACCAGCAGAATAATAACTGCAGACAGGCTCCCATAGGTCTTATTATAGGTCGAAAATTCGGCCACAAAGAGGGAGAACATGGCTGACATTGCCATCCATGCCAGCGTTGCAAAAATTGCGCCCGGGATAATCCAGCGAAATTTAGCCTTCCGGCGGCTCGGCCCGATACGATAAAGCGTCGCTGTGGCGAAGGCGAAAATGGAAATCAGGATTATCCACGGCATAAATTGCGCCAGCCATTGCGCCGCGCCTTCAAGGTGAATGAAGTTCAGCAGCGCCGGCACGTCGACAATCACGGCCAGTGATGCAAACATAAACAGCGTCACACTGATCGTAAGGCCGATGGCGAGCGCGTAAAATTGAAAAAAACCGCGCTTTTCACGCTCGCCATACGCCACATTCATGGCCCGCATGATAGCCCGTATTCCTGACCCGGCGGAATAAAGCGCAAGCGCAATACCAAACAAAATGCCAAAGCCTAGTCCCCGTTCCGGAGCCGAGGTAACCGCTTTGATCTGGGCGTCTAATATCTCCCACGCTTCTTTTGGGAGCAGGGATGATATGGTCGATAACTGCTGCTCGACGGCGGCGGTATCGGCGAAATATCCGAATATGGACAGGCAGGCTGTGATCAGCGGGAAGACGGCCAACAGAGAGAAAAAGGCGACGCCGGCAGCGATTACCGCGACATTATCTTTTTCAATTTCCAGCCCTGTTTGCTTTAAAACCTGCAGCCAGTCGCGCCGTGAAAATCGCCATGGCGTATCAGCATCGCAGACTAAGGGCAGGCGGTGTTTGAGCTTATCATTCACAAGTTATTTTGCATTTTTCGAGGCCGGTTGAAGCCGTGAAAACACCGGTTCTCCGGGTTTACTTGTTGATTTATCAAAGCTGTAGCCCTCAATATTAAAGTCATAAATGCCATCCGGTTTATCGATGCGATTGTCGATGATATAGCGCGCCATCAGTCCGCGGGCGCGCTTGGCATAAAAAGAAAGCACCCGCGCTTTGCCGTCTTTTTCTTCTAAAAACCGCGGCGCGATGACCGCCGGATTCAGTGATTTTTTATCAACGGATTTGAAATACTCATTGGATGCCAGATTGATAATCGTATCAGAACCTTGCGCCTCAGCCTCGGCGTTCAGCGCAGGCGCGATGGTATCTTTCCAAAATGCATATAAATCTTTGCCGACTTCATTTTCAAACTTTATGCCCATCTCAAGACGGTATGGTTGCATAGTATCAAGAGGGCGCAGAAGGCCATAAAGCCCGGATAATATCCGAATATGATCTTGGGCATATTCCAAGCCTTTCGGGTCAAGCGTTCCTGCGTCAAGGCCGCCATAGACGTCACCGTTAAAAGTCAAAATCGCCGGTTTCGCGCTGTTACTGCGGCCGTTTAAAACAAAGCTTTGAAACCGCTCTACATTAAGCACGGCCAACTTGTCGCTGATATGCATCAGGTCTTTTAAATCCTGTGCAGATTTCGTTTTAGCAATACGCGCGAGAGCGGCGGCTTCCTCTTGGAAGGCCGGTGACGTTATCGATACGCCCGGGTCAACCGGGGTTTCGTCCAAATTTTTGGCGGGTGAGAGTAATGTCAGCATAAAAATCTCTGTTGATTAAATCATAATGCGCGGGTTCATAATACGTTTGGGATCGATCGCAGATTTGACCGCGCGCAGCATCGCAATTTTAACGGGATCGGCGCGCATGGCCAGATCGTCTTTCTTTGATATGCCGATTCCATGCTCTGCGGATATAGAGCCGTCCAATTCGGTGACAATATCGTGCACGATTTTTTCCATAGCGCCTCGATGTTTTAAAAACGCTTCACTGTCTTCGCCCGGCGAGGCTGAAATATTGTAGTGAATATTCCCGTCCCCCAAATGCCCAAACCCGCAAGGTCGGCATTCCGGCAATAATGTAGTGACCGCCGCATCTGCCCGAATCATGAATTCAGGGACCCGGGCGACCGGTACGCTGACATCATGTTTAATGGACGCCCCGAGAAATTTTTGCGCCGCTGACATGTTTTCCCGCAGGGCGAGCAGGTTTGCAGCTTGGCCTTCATTTTGCGCAATGACCGCATCCTGAATATAGCCGGCATCCAGCGCTGCGCTAAACAAGCCTTCAATTTCGGACTGATGCGCGCCGGGCGTGAAGTATTCAAAATCTAAAACGCCATACCACTGATGCACGCCGGAAAACGGGTCTGAAAGACCCGGTATGTTAGCGGTGACGGCAGACAGGCCAAGGCGCGGTATAATTTCGAACATGGTCAGGGCGGCCCCCTGAGCCCGCTCCAGCAGCCCCATAGCGCCCTGCAGATCGCTCAGTCCGACCATAACCCGGACCAATGCGGATGGTTTTGGAAACAGCTTTAAACTGGCCGCTGTGATAATCCCCAGCGTTCCTTCCGCGCCCAAAAACAGGCGCGATAAATCATATCCGGTATTGTCTTTTTTCAGGTGCGACAGCCCATTGTAAATTTCGCCGTTTGGCAGCACGGCCTCGACGCCGGTAACCAAATCTTTGGCTGTGCCATATTTAATGACGTGCACGCCGCCGGCATTGGTCGATAAATTGCCGCCAATTGTGCAGCTTCCCTCTGATGCCAGTGACAGCGGGAATTTACGTCCGGCCGCGCTTGCGGCTTGCTGCACATCAAGAAGCGTGACGCCGGCGTCTGCGATCAGGATGTTGTCCGCCGGGCTGACGCTGCGCACGGCATTCAGGCGCCGCGTCGACAGAAGGATTTCGCCTTGGGGCGTATTGCCGCCGACTAACCCCGTATTGCCGCCTTGGGGCATAATGGCCATTCCGGCCTCTGCGCAAATTTTCACCGCTGCCGCAGTTTCGGCGGTGCTTGCCGGCATAATCATCAGCGGCGTTTGGCCGAAATATCGGTCGCGCCATTCGATCAACCACGGCGCGATGACGCTTTGATCTTCCGTAATGCCATTTGGGCCTAATACGTGCAGCAGCGCAGTCTTTACGGCGTTTAAATCGGGCATTTACGTCTCCCAATCCAAATTAAACGCTGCAAAATCTTCAGCTCCCAGCGCGCCTTCGCGCAGCAGCTTGGCTTTACCGTCTTTGATTTGCAAAACCGTCGACGCAATTCCCGCCGCGCATGCGCCGCCATCAAGTACCAGCGGCGCGTCCGGAGCAAATGCGTTATGGGCAGCTTTGGCTGTCTTTGTATCTGCGCCGCCGGACCGATTGGCACTGGTTAAGGCCAGAGGGATACCCCCGAGCCTGCCGGCCCAAAATATATCCGGGCATCGCAGGCCGATGGCTCCGGATGCGGTTATGCGTCCATCCAAAATGGCTTTCGGTTTGACAGGTAAAACCAGCGTCACCGGTCCCGGCCACAGAGCCTCCATTATCGCGCGGGCCGTATTATTAACGTCAGCATAGTCCATTGCCATATCGGCGCCGGTAACGCACAGCGCGAGCGGCTTGTTAAAGTCTCGACCCTTCAGGGCGTATATTGCGTCAATGGCCACCGGGTCATCGGCTCGCGCCATAAGGCCATAGATCGTTTCCGTCGGAACAATCACGGGCTTGCCCACCCGAAGTTCTGTTTCAATCAAGGCTAAAGGAGAGGTCATTGCGCTTGGTTAAACTCGGCTTCGATTTTCAGGGCTACATCATCGCCAATCCCAAAATTGAGCAGGGTATCCATGCCGAAATTTGACCGCTTAATGGTCCCGGTTGCGGAAAAGCCCAGCGTGTCGCCGGGGTGCCCGAACGATTTACCCGCTCCGTTAAAAATTGTGTCCAAGGTGACGGGTAGGGTGGTTCCGCGAAAGCTGAGGTCACCGGTGACGCGGCCGCGCGTATCGGATGTTTTTGTGACGGATGTTGAAACAAACCGGATTTCCGGATATGTCCCGGCGTCAAAATATTTTGTTTCATTTGCGAGAGTGTCATCAAACTTCGGCAGACCTGTGTTCACACTGCCGGCTTTTATGCGGATATCGACGGATGAGTTTTGCGGCACGTCAGGATCAAAAGTCATCGCGCCGGAAATATCATCAAATCGCGCCGTATATTGCGACAGGCCGGCGTGGCTGATCGACCAATGCACAGAGGCATGGCTTGGGTCTAAGACATAACTTCCTTTAGCGGCTGCGCTTGGCGTTTGTACCGGCGCCGTGGCGCAGGTCGCGAGCAGTGCTGCGGCGCAGAGCGGCAGGACCTGTTTACAAATGCGTAAGCTTGCGGTCATAAATGCAAAAATCCCTTTTAATAGCGCCGTGACCTTTTATACGTGTCAGACACGCCGTGAGTCTATAAAAAGCGCGGCTTAAAGGACGAGACATGACCAAGGGCGACGAAAAACAAACGCAGGCTGAGACGGCTGCGCAAACGGGTAAACGGGGCAAAAAGGCGAAAAAGCCTGCGCCCAAAGCGACCCTGAAGTCAGAGCTGCGATTCTACGGTATATTTTTCGCTTGCGCGCTGACATTTTGGACGTTTGGCTATGGCCATTACCGCATCCCATCCGAGAGCATGCAGCCCACGCTTGAGGTCGGCGACCGTCTTTATGTTTCCAAGTTTTCCTATGGCTATAGTCGTCAAGATCTGCCGTTTGGGGACAAGTTCAAGTTTTTGGGTAACGGCATATTGTTTGAAAGAATGCCGGAGCGGGGCGACGTGGCCGTCTTTATCGACCCGACATCACGTAAAGTCCTGATCAAGCGTTTGGTCGGTTTGCCCGGGGATAAAATTCTTTATCGCCAAGGCCGTCTTTTTATCAATGGCGAGATTGTTGAGCGCAAAGACATGGGACAATTGCTTTACCGAGAGCACAAAGTGCGCGGCACAGAATCAGAGCCCCGCGTTGTTCAGGTCAGTAAATATGAAGAAAGCTGGCCGGGTGAAGATGGCTCGCACTTTATTTATGAGCAATCTGACGGCGGTTATAATGATAATCGCGGCCCGTTTACGGTGCCGGCAGGTCACACATTTTTCGTCGGTGACAACCGCGATAATTCCACAGACAGCCGCGCCCCGACAGGCCCCGGTTTCGTCCCAAT
>CALLXE010000002.1 GCA_938015875.1 uncultured Robiginitomaculum sp.
GTAAACGTAATCAAGAGGCTGTAGACGACCGCACGGCCAAGTTTAATAAACCGCATGGCAATATACAAAATGGGCCAGAGCACGAGCGCGCCGATGACAAACAGACTCACCGCTCTGAAAATAAAATCCGGCAATAACGAAACTTCGAAATTGCTTATATTATTGGACATGACGTTAAACGGGGATGAGATAAAAAATGAAAGCGAGAACATAGCCGATACGGCGAGGCTCTCCCAAACAGGTCTGTTATGGCGGCTTATTTTTTCCGAAACATTATTCATTTATCTGTCCTGAAGTCACATAACGCGGTCAGGGATTTTGTAAATTAACATCGTTAACAAACTCTCCATTGGCACAGGGCAAATGGACTCAGTTCGCGCTACTCCACAGTCATGTCCAGCAAGCCGGCCACCGGACGGGAAAACGGCGCGCTTTGATCAATATCGATCGTGAGCCTATTCACATCGCGAAGCGACAAGGGGGCAAAGAGCGTGGCGGGTTCACCCCGTGAGATTTCAAACCGGATCGGTGCGCCGTCATTAGCGGTAACGCTGCCGGTCACCGGCCCATCCCCAAGCCCTTTGAGGGTCAACGCAACATGTCCTTTTGAACAGGCCTCACTCTTGGTTTTAAAATAAATGGATGCCGCGCGGCCGGTAATGCTTCGGCCCCACCCTTGGCGCAGACCCGCGCCTTGGGCAAAATATGCGCCCTCGGGTAACTGGTCATAACCAAACGTAACGGTCTGCCCGCATGTGACCGGATTAATCTGATTAAGGCTCCAATCTTTGGTCAGCTTATAATGCTCTACAAGAGAATTTTCACGGCCCAAATCGATAATATCATAATTAACGTAACTGCGGCTATCCCCGGCAGTTTCTCCGGTAAGCATCAAACGTTTTGTTTTTTGCAAGGCTTCAGGATTGCCGAATAAATCGCCGGCGACATATTTTTTGCACACCTTGTTTTTATCAGCAATGTTTGAATTCTCGCATATGCTTTTCGGTATATCCAAAAGGCTGATATTGTCATGGCGCGTTTCTAACTGTCCGGAAGCCCCGGCCGGTTTTGACAGCAAATACGGCATATAACGCGACAGGCACCAACGCTTTGACGTTTCGAATGATTCCGGGCGACCCTTTTCATTAAACGGGCATTCATTGCCGTGGTCACTGGTGAAAAATATCGTCGTATTGTCGTAAACGCCAAGCGCTTTTAATTTGTCTATAAAGCCCGTCATTAAGCTTACGGCGCATTCTATTGACGGGATATCGCGGGCCTTTTGATCATCTAATCCGGGAACATATGTGCAATCAGCTTCAAAGGTATTCGGGTAATGGGTGAAAGCAAAATGATAGAGACGCAAAGTCGGCTGCTCCCCGTCCGCGGTTAGTGTCTCTGTAATGCCCCGAAGCGAGTCAATATCTTGCTTATACATAATAATAGTGTTGCTGACATCGCTCGCGACGGCGCGCGCAACGGGTTTTTGCGATGTGCCAAGCCCGTCAAAAATCTTGGAGAACGCCGTATTCGTCTTTAAGGCCACATAGGGAATTACGCTTATAACTGATGAACTGAGGGCCTTTTGATAGTAATCATCACGGTCCGGGTCCGTCAGGGCCAAATCAGGTAAACGTCGAAGATTGTCCGCTGCTGTTTCCTCAAAGGCAAATTGTCCGAATGTCTCAACTTTGTGACCGGATCTCGCGAGAGTTTGCGTGATGTAGTCTTCAGTAAAATCCGCCGGCGTGCCGGTTTCAGGCAAATAACCCAGCTTGGTCGTCAGGGTGGAAAGATAGGTAAAAGGCGCGATCGCATTGACATTCGGCCATTGCGTAAAACCGTCAAATTTCGCGGCCAGATCAGGTCGATTTCTCAGGATATGGGCAATGCTGTCAGCCTCGGGACCGTCAAAGCTGATAACGACAAAATTATTGTGGTTTTTCGACATTGCAAGGGGCGCGGTGACTTTGTCTGCTTTTGCAATCTTCAAAGCGAGCGGAACGAAAAACAACATAGCCGTAACGAGCGGCCCAATGGACAGAGCATAAAGTGCAATTTTGGCGTATCGCCTTAAGATGAAGAAAAGTCCGGCCATAACGAAGCCAAAAAGCAAGGCCGATTGCGATGAAACCAGTGTTTTAAATCCGTCCATAGTCCCTCGTGAGACAGGCACGAAATGCAGCCAGACCGCAAACATAATCGAAATGCTGTAGATAGCGGCGCGACCAAATTTTGTATATTTCATGGCGACGAAGAAAATCGGCCACAAAACCAACACGCCAATGGCAAAAAAGGAAAGCGCCCGGAAAATGAAATTCGGCAACAGCGCAACCTGAAACTCAATGGCATTATTAGCCATAATATTTAATGGCGAGGATATGAAGAATGACAGAGAAAACAGAGCGGCTACGATGAAACTCTCAAAACCGGGTTTTTCAGGCTTTTCTGATTTAACAGTCTCAATACTCATTCTGTGTCCTGTCTTTTACGAAATGCGATTGCCGCAAATATGTAAATGAACAGTCTTAACAAATTACGATTTTCAAAGGTAATTCAGGCATCTTAAATTAAGCCCTCACCGGTCGTCGCAGCGACTTTTTCTTTGAAAAAAAATCATGCCGTATTGCAGAGTACCAAAGCGGACTTCACAAAAAAAGCCCGCTCGAATGAGCGGGCTTTTCAAAATTTATGAAGAAGAAATCCTAGCTGTCGGTTTTCAGAGCCGCGCCAAGGATATCGCCCAAAGACGCCCCTGAATCGGATGAACCATACTGATCGACGGCTTCTTTTTCTTCGGCAATTTCCAAAGCTTTGATGGACAGCTGAGCTTGTCCGCCTTTACCGGCCGGCTTCATGACGCGGGCGTCAACTTTGTCACCGACGGCAAAACGCTCAGGACGCTGCTCTGTACGCTCGCGCGACAAATCAGACTTACGGATGAACGCTTTGGTCTCTGCGCCTTCTTCACCGAATTTGACTTCGATGCCGCCTGTTGTGATTTCAGTCACAGTACAGGTCACAGTGGCGTTGCGCGAAACACTTGCGCCGGCGCCGGATGGGCCGTCTTTGATAAGCTGCTTGATACCGAGCGAGATGCGTTCTTTATCTGTGTCAACTTCAAGGATTTTGGCTTCAACCATGTCGCCTTTGGTGTAAGTGGCCAAAGCCTCTTCACCGGACATGTCCCAAGACAAATCAGACAAATGCGCCATGCCGTCAATATCGCCGTCCAGTCCGATAAACAGACCAAATTCAGTAATAGAGCGCACTTCGCCTTTGACGACTGTGCCGGCAGGGAATTGCTGTGCAAAGCTGTCCCAAGGATTGCTTTGAACCTGCTTGATGCCAAGACTGATGCGGCGCTTCTCTGAATCGACTTCCAGAACCTGTACTTCGACAACTTCGGATGTAGAGACAATTTTACCGGGATGGACGTTTTTCTTTGTCCAAGACATTTCGGAAACGTGGACAAGACCTTCAACGCCCTCTTCCAGTTCAACAAATGCGCCGTAATCGGCGATGTTTGTGACTTCACCTTTAAGGCGTGAACCGACAGGGTATTTCGCTGCAACAGCATCCCATGGATCTTCCTGAAGCTGCTTCATGCCAAGGCTGATGCGCTGCGTTTCAGGATTGATGCGGATGATTTTAACAGCAACCGTATCACCGACCGTCAGAACCTGACTTGGGTGAGAGACGCGGCGCCAAGACATGTCCGTGACATGCAGCAGACCGTCAATACCGCCAAGATCAACGAACGCGCCGTAATCTGTGATATTTTTAACGATACCTTCGCGGGTTTCGCCTTCGGCCAATTGACCGACAAGCTCTGCACGCTGCTCTGCACGGCTCTCTTCGAGAACGGCGCGGCGCGATACAACGATGTTTCCGCGCGCGCGATCCATTTTCAGGATCATAAACGGCTGGTCTTCGTTCATCAGCGGGCCAACGTCACGCACAGGGCGGATGTCAACTTGTGAACCCGGCAAGAAGGCGTTTACGCCGCCAAGGTCAACGGTAAAGCCGCCTTTGACGCGACCCACGATAGCGCCGGTAACAGGTTCTTCGCCCTCATAGAACTTCTCCATTTTAACCCATGATTCTTCACGGCGGGCTTTGTCGCGGGACAAAACAGCATCGCCAAGGGCGTTTTCGATACGCTCTAAGAAGATATCAACATCATCGCCGACCTTGACAGTAATGCCTTCGCCGGGGATGTAAAATTCGCGCAAAGGCACACGGCCTTCGGTTTTCAAACCCACATCAATAATCGCCATATCTTTTTCGATAGCGGTCACGCGGCCTTTAACAACCGAATTTTCTGACATTGAGTGGGATTCGAGAGAGGCCTCAAGCATTGAGGCGAAATCGTCCGTGGACGGATTCATTTGAGCTTCGCTCATAGGATAGACTCCAATATGTAGTCATTGGCCGACAGGGATCAATTTAGCCTGCGGACTTGCCCCGCCAATCGGGGCCTTATCTTCCCGTCATGGGAAGGTCGCGCGTATAGCGGAGCGCGGGCGATTAAGCAAGGCGGGACTTGGCTGCGGGCGGCAGGCTAAACGGAGTCTAAACCGCCTGCTTTTCGCAGAACACGTCAAAGGCCGCGTAGAACTCGGCGCGATAGCCGTCGACCTCAAGAAAGGTCTCATGCAGGGCGCCGTTAATCATCAGAAAATCGCACTGCGCTTTGACCGCAAAATCGCGCACAACGGACGGCACAACAATGGGGTCCATAGATGTGGCCACAATCATCGTCGGGGTTTTAAGCTTGGCCGCATTGCGGTTGACAAATTTCATGGATTTTACGGCGGCGCGGATCCAGCCATAAGTCGGCCCGGCCACCCGCAGGCGCGGCGCATTATCAAAATAAGCCCGCCAGCGCATATAGCGCGCTTTATCAGAGGTCAGCTTATTGCCCTTAAACGGGATCGGCACGCCTTCTTTTTGCACTTGCCACGGCAGGCGGCGGCGGGAAAGCCCCAAAACCGACAAGGCAGATATTACTTCCGGCATAGGCGGCGTCTCAAGACCGAAGACTTGAAGCATAGGCGCATTAAAGACCGCAATATCGGCATCCAGCTTGCCTTTGATCAGACCCTCAAGTCCCAGACACCCTCCCATGGAATGCCCGACCATAACATGAGGCCGCGGGAGTTGCGGGCCGAGCGTATCAATCACAAACTGAAGATCGTCAATATAATCATCGAAATCCCGCACCCAGCTTTTCAGCGGATCGGGCGTCAAACGATCAGACAGGCCCTGCCCCCGGTGATCAATGCACATGACGGTAAACCCGCGCGTGCGAAAATCTTCGGCGGTTTCAAAGTATTTTTCGATAAATTCCGTGCGGCCGGGAACAATAATCACAGTTCCGCGCGGATCGCTTTGGCCGCTGTCCATGACAAGGCTGCGCAGGCGAACGCCGTTGCGGGTAATATACGAAAAACGGGCCGCCTTCGGAAAAGGCAGCCCGTCTAATTTTATGGCTTCACCGGGAAGAATGTCCATGATGCAGCCTAAGCCTCTTAAATTACATGCTTGATAAAAGCGACTGCAAGCCCATAGCAACGGACATGTCGCCTTCGACTTTCAGCTTGCCGGACATAAAGGCCATCATCGGGTCAAGATTGCCGGACGCCAGTGCGATAAAGTCATCCTTAGAGACTTTGATTGTGCAATCTGCATCCAAA
Source organism: uncultured Robiginitomaculum sp. (assembly GCA_938015875.1). GTDB lineage: Bacteria > Pseudomonadota > Alphaproteobacteria > Caulobacterales > Maricaulaceae > Robiginitomaculum. Next base: position 5,700 of record CALLXE010000002.1, read on the forward strand.
TCTTCTTGGGAGACCGTTTCGCCGGCTGCATGGACCTGACCGTCATCACCAAAATCAAATTTGACAGATTTGCTCATGCCGCCGGCTTTGGTGACGGCTTCTTGCATTTTTGCTGCGATTTCATCGTTAGTCATGGCGTATTCTCCTTAATAGTGTCGTTGGATATTGTATAAGGCCGTGGCACGTAGAAACGCAAACCTAATTATGGCTTTTTAAATAAAAGAGTCATGCGGTCTGACTCGCCAATAGCCTGATATTTGGCCTTATCGTAATCGCCGGCATCTGCGCCCTTTTTCGGGCCGAGCAAACGAGGCGGCAAAGTCCAAACACCGTAAGGGTGATCGGTCGTATCTTTGGGATTTGCGTTAATTTCAGAGCTGTCGACAAATTCAAACCCTGCGGCAGCGGCCAATGATTTCACATAGGCTTCCTGCACATAACCTGTCGGCGCGCGCGGGTCTTGCTCGGCTGTGGCCGGAAGGCGATGCTGCACAACGCCAAGCATTCCGCCGGGTTTCAGCGCGCCGTAAAACTGCGCAAAAACGTCCTCTGCGGTTCCGCCCCGCATCCAGCTATGCACGTTACGAAATGTCAAAACGCGATCCGCCACACCTTCGGGCAATTTAGCGTTGCCGCCAAACGTATAGCTTGTCGCGGCCGGATACTTCTCTGCAAATTTCAGGTTAGCCGCCGCGCGGCGCTCGCCGTTTTTACCTGTCACAGGATAGCTTGTGGCCAAATATGCGCCCGTGCCGGATGCCAGATAAGCCGTCAAAATATCGGCATAGTACCCGCTGCCCGGAGAGATTTCCAAAACGCTCATATCCGGGGACAACTTAAAAAACTCTAGCGTTGCCTGCGGGTTACGCGCGCCATCGCGCAAGGCATTGTCACCGCGTCCCGGAGCCGCAATGGCGGCCTCGAGCGCGCTGAGCGGCGCAGCCACGTCTGCGGCATCGTCCATAGGTTTATCGGCGGGTTTTGATCCGCAGGCTGCAAGACTGATCGCGCTGCCCGCCAGAAGAGCTGCCGCACTGAAACGGAAAAATGAAAGTTTTGTCATATGGGCCTCACATTGAATATAATCGATATTATGTATCTGTAATTAATCGTCTTTTGGATTACGTGTAAAGAACCGGTTTGGCCTCTTGAAACATCAATTATATGTCCCATTTATTTCAGAGGAAGCGCCGAAACGGGCTTTCGAACAGGGCCTTGCCAATTTTGGAAGGCTTACATTCAGCCGATGTCGGCCCGGCTTTTGATGAGCGTCGACACGTTAACATCGCTAAAAAAAGGATGATGATATGAGAGACTATGATTTTACACCGCTTACCCGCAGCTTTATCGGCTTTGACCGGATGGCTCGCATGATTGATGCCGCCAGCAAGGCGGAAACCACAGGCGGCTATCCGCCGTATAATATAGAGCAGGTTGAAGAAAACGCCTACCGCATTGAACTGGCCGTCGCAGGCTTCAGCGAAGATGAACTTGAAATCGTAGCACATCAAAATGTGCTGACCGTGACCGGACAAAAGACCGAAGATGACAGGGGCAGGACCTATGTCCACCGAGGTATTGCAGGGCGCGGGTTTGAGCGTCGGTTTCAACTGGCGGACCATGTGGTCGTCACCGGGGCTGATCTGAAAAACGGCCTGCTGATTGTGGATTTACGGCGCGAAGTCCCCGACGCGCTTAAGCCACGAACAATTGCTATCGGCGCGCAGAACCTCTCTGCGCCGGTCGCAAATGACAAAAATTTAACCGGCTCGAAACCTTCTAAAAAGGTCAAAGCTGCTTAAGTAGTAATCGACAGCGTTGATCAGGTCTCCCCCGGGCCGACATCCGCTGATTGATGATGGTCCCGTCTTCCCTCCCGGCGGGGCCATCGCATTTTCCCTTCGAATGAAAGCGCTGCGCGGACTGCCGCCGGCGTTTTTTTTGTTATTTTACGCCAATAGCTGCGCGAGTGTGAGCCGCGTCACGGAATAATGGGGCACAGATACGCTATCCGGCGTGTGATTTGCATAACAAACCGCAATGAATTCTTGGATTTAGCCTCTCAATTCTATAGGACGGGCGAGAGCCCTCATGAAGGCGTTGGAACTTTGCAAAACCCACCCGCATCTTGGCGCGGGACGCACAGGATATAACTATGACACGTACACCCACAGCTGACTTGGTCCGCAACACGATCGAGTTTGAAAACAACCCCCTCGTGAAACCGACGGGCTTTCGCGAATATGATGCGCGGTGGTGGTTCGGTACGCTTGAAAGCGAGAAACCGTCCGAGATCAATCTATACGGCATTCAGGCTCTGGGTCAGGGTTTGGGAACGCTGATTCATGAACTGGGCGTTGATCCCAAAATTGTTGTCGGTCATGATTTCCGTCATTATTCCCTGTCTATTAAACAGGCCTTGATTGTCGGCCTGATGGACGCCGGCGTCGCGGTTCATGATATTGGCATGGCGCTGTCGCCAATGGCTTATTTCGCGCAGTTTGAACTGGACTGCGCCTGCGTGGCCATGGTCACGGCGAGTCATAATTCTAATGGCTGGACCGGCGTTAAAATGGGTGTGAACCGCCCGCTTACCTTTGGTCCCGATGAGATGAGCCGCCTTAAAGAAATCGTTTTGGGCGGCCTTGGGAAATCCCGTCCCGGCGGCAGCTATAATTTTGTCCAAGGGTTCGGGCAGGTCTATATGGATGATCTGGCGAAAGGCATTAAGCTGAAAAATCCGATCAAAGTCGTGGCGGCCTGCGGTAACGGTACGGCCGGCGCATTTGCCCCCCACGTCCTTGAAGCCATTGGCGCAGAGGTCGTCCATATGGATTGCGATCTGGATTTCACCTTCCCGAAATACAACCCCAACCCAGAAGACATGAAAATGCTCCACGCTATGCGCGATGCCGTCCTCGAGCACGGCGCAGATGTCGGCCTTGGCTTTGACGGTGACGGCGACCGCTGCGGCGTTGTCGATAATGAAGGCGAGGAAATTTTTGCCGATAAAGTCGGCGTCATGCTCGCCCGCGATTTGTCAGCCATCCACAAGAACGCGCAATTTGTCGTCGATGTTAAATCGACCGGCCTTTATCTGACCGACCCTGTCTTGCAAACAAACGGGACACAGACCGATTATTATAAAACCGGCCACAGCTATATCAAAGCGCGCACCCAAGAGCTTAATGCGCTGGCAGGCCTTGAGAAATCCGGTCATTACTTCTTTAACGCCCCGATCGGGCGCGGCTATGATGACGGTATTTTGTCAGGCATCGCGATTTTGCAAATGCTTGACCGCGTTCCGAATAAATCAATGGCCGATCTGCGCCGGGCCTTGCCGAAAACATGGGGCAGCCCGACTATGTCACCGTATTGCGCCGATGAGACCAAATACGGCGTCGTTGAAAATGTCATACAGCAATACAAAGATTTGGCCGCAAGCGGCGGCAAGATCATGGGCAAAACCATTACGGATTTGAATACGGTCAACGGCGTTCGCATCGTGCTTGAAGACGGGACATGGGGATTGGTTCGCGCCAGCTCGAATACACCCAACCTTGTTGTCGTCGTCGAAAGCCCAACGTCCGAGGAAAACAAAATCGGTATGTTCCGCGAGATCGAAGCCCGCCTGGCGAAATTTGATGAAATCGGTGAATACGACCAAAAACTTTAACTGACAGTCATGGAGGCCACTCATGGCTAAAATCTATCCGGTAATTATGTCCGGCGGCGCCGGTACGCGGCTTTGGCCTTTGTCTCGGCAAAAATCACCAAAGCAGTATCACGACATGGTGTCTGATCAGACCATGTTCGCGGAAACGCTTTTGCGTATGCGCGATTGCGGCGACAACGATGTTGGCGCGCCGATTGTCATTTGCGCTGACGGTCATGAAAAATTAGTGCAAGCGCAGGCTGACAGCCTCGACATTGCCCTGACAGGAATTATCCTTGAGCCTATGGCCCGCAACACGGCTGCCGTTGGCGCAATTGCAGCCGAATTTGTAAACCGCATCGACCCTGACGGGCTGATATTACTGCTGCCGGCGGATCATCACATATCTGAGCCGCAAGGCTTTTGGAAAGCCATCACCCAAGGCGCGCCCATTGCCGAGCAGGGCTATTTGATGACGCTGGGCATTGAAGCCACAGGCCCGGACACAGGGTTTGGCTATATCCACCGCGGCGAGAAGATTGCCGACAATGTTTATAAAATCTCCGGCTTTAAAGAAAAGCCAAACGAATTTACCGCCAAGACTTATCTTGAGACCGGCGAGTATAGCTGGAACGCCGGCATCTTCCTGTTCAATGTTCAGACTCTGATCAACGATTATCTTGAGCATGCGAGCGACATTTTAGAAGACAGTATCGCCGCCCTTGATAACGCCACGACAAGCGGCAATTGCCATCATTTAAGCGCAGAGCATTTTTCAAAAATTCGCTCAGAGCCGATTGATATCGCGATTATGGAAAACACCGTTCATGCCGCCGTTGTCGACCCTGTACGTGCCGGTTGGAACGACATCGGATCTTGGGCAGCGATCAGCGAATTTAAACATGATCACTCAAATGAAGAAGACGTGTTTGACGGCGATGTCAAAATGCATGATTGCGAGAACACATATGTACGGTCAGAAGAAGACGGGCCGTTTATCGGTGTTGTCGGAGTTAAAAACCTGATCATCGTGGCAACCAAAGACAGCGTTTTGGTAACCCATAAAAACCACACGCAAGACGTCAAAAAGATCGTTGTCCATTTAAAAGAAAAAGGCCGCGACGACCTGCTATGATTAAAGAAACGTCTGAAAGTTTTGAAACCCAATCGGCGCGTCTTATTAATTGGTGCAAAGATCACGCCCTTCCCCTTTGGGGTACAAAGGGCGTTGATCCGTCCGGCGGCTTTTGGGAAACATTAAACATGGACGCAAGTCCGGCCACGGATTCGCTGCGCCGGGTACGGGTTCAGGCCCGCCAGACTTATGTATTTGCGCAGGCCGCGCATTTGGGATGGTATGACAAGGCCAAAACCGTATCCGATCATGGCTGGGATTATCTGACGAGCAAAGGCTTTCAGGGCGCAGGCGCGCATGGCTATGATTTTGCCGGTATCGCGCATCTGCTGAACGCTGACCACAGCCTGCATGACGGCATGCGCGACAGCTACGCCCAAGCGTTTTTGGTGCTGGCTTCGGCGTGGCGTCACCGCGCCTTTGACGGCGGCGACGCGCTCAATATGCTTGAGAAAATCACCGGCTTTATGAATACTAAGCTTAAGGCTGATAATGGCGGTTGGCGCGAGGGGCTTCCCCATACGCTTCCGCGCCGGCAAAATCCGCATATGCATCTGTTCGAAGCTTTTATCGCCGCCTATGAAGCAACCGATGACAAAAGCTACCTCGCCAATGCCGATCACGTTTTCGATTTGTTCGAAAAGTATTTCTGGAATGCAGAGCACAAAACACTGCTTGAGTTTTTCAGCGAAGACTGGAGTCCGGACAGTGACACCGGCGCGCTCACAGAGCCCGGCCATTTAATGGAATGGGCGTGGCTGATTTATAATTATGCACGCCTGTCCGGCCGTGATGTGACGCATTACGCTGACGCCATGTTTGAAACAGCGATAACATCAGGCATAAACCCGAAGACGGGACTTTTGCGTAATGAAATCCATAAGGACGGGACAGTCACGCGCGGAGAAAGCCGCTTATGGCCGGCCACAGAATTTATCAAAGCCAGCGTCGTGCGCGCCCGTGCCGGCGTCCCGGGCGCCCTTGATGATGCCGCCATGATGATTGACCGAATGTTTGAATATTATCTCGATGTTCCGGTGACCGGCGGCTGGCATGATCAACGCGATGAAGACGGCAATGTTACAAGCACCGACATGCCGTCATCGACGTTTTATCATATTTTCTGCGCGACCGCCGAGGTTGACTTATGCCGTAAGGCGGCGGGATTACAGGCGCTTTAAACCACGCGAAACAATGTGATTCTTGTCCCGCTGAAAAACCGAACTGTGCCGTCCGGGTCATTAATCTGAGCCCGGATTGTCACTATATCGCCTTGTGAAAAGCTAATCAGGCTGGCGTCATTCAGCCGTGTCGTGTTTATCTCGGTATTCCGGGCCGTGACCGATTGCCGAACTGTCAAATTTTTATAAAGCCGCACCTGCACGGTTGATACATCCCCGCTCACAGAGCGCGTGACCATACCGATTTGAACAAAATAAAATCCTGTATGCGGAATAGTGTAAGTGCTGTTTACAGGGTCAAAACCGTTATGGCTGTCAATTGCCTCGTCCAATTGCACGACTTCATTATCAATATAATCGTAACTTGAACTGCGCAAATTGGCGACCAATAACGGTTTATCATCAGCCGTCATAACCGGACTGCCCAGCACGTCAAGCGGGTGATTGATTTCGGCTTTATTCCGGCCGGCGCTGAGGATCATTGACGGGGAAAATGCGCTGCCGTCAGGGGATGTCTTCAGCGCAAAGTCATCATCACCGATTAAGCCAAATTCAGCCCGCCCTGAATAATTGTTTTGAAACACAACCGACGCCGTATTGCCGGGGCCTGCACGGTTTATCACCTTGCGGGCATCGCCGGATCCGGGGGTGACATCATCATGGGTCAAAAGCTCTGCGTCGGATTTCACCACTAATCGGTTAACCGAATCAGCGCCGGCGTTAATGCCCAAACGGTCAAGGGCATCCAAATCCGGGCCGCCGGCCGGCGTCCAATTCGCGCCGTCAAATACCCATAAAGCGGGAATGTCTTTGACCCAGACCCGCAGGCCGGTCAGCGTATGAGACGCGCTCCAGCCGGCATCGGTAAATGTCAAAAACGCGCCTTCAGGCTCCCCGTCCCAATCCGGCCCGCTTGCGCCGTCCGGCAATATATAGCTGTCCCCGAACTGCGGGTCTTGGGGCTGCTGAACCGTCGTTCGGGAAACAGCGCAGGCTTGGACGATCGCATCAAGACGCTCCAGTCCTTCATTAACAGTGACATGCTTTTGCGCCTGCGCCGGCATAACAAAAGAAAGGTTTAAACGGGGCGAAGACGTCATAAAGGGCATCCCAAAAGTGAATAATGCCTGATATTAAACGCCGCCGGGATTGCGGGGATTTATCTTTTAAACATTGGGTTTTAAGGCCGCTTTTGTCCGCACGGCGCAAGGATATGCTCGTGCGCCGGGTTTGCTACTTAAAGCCCATTTCCGTTAAACCAAAATGACGCCCGACGGCGACATCCTCTTTGCTGCGCTCAAAGGTAATCATATTGACGCCCCCCGCCTTAAGCCCGCTGATGATGATGTTTAAAGGATCGTCACCCCTCAGACTGAATTCACCGGCCGGCGCGCCATTAAGCAGGACTTTGCCGGTGATCGGCTCTGAACCTGAATTTGGCGGGCGCACCATGGTGATATGCACCTCGCCGGCTTTGCAGGGTTTATCGACCATTGTAAAAGACAGGCTGCTTTGCGGCGCATCAGACCGACGACCCCACACCTCGCGCACGTAAAATCCCTGCGCAAAATAGGCCTGATTTTTGTAACTTTCAAAATTGAAATTGACTGTGGAGCGGCACTTAAGCGGTGAGAGTTGCGACAGGCTCCAGTCCCTGTCCAAACCATAGTAATCCGTAACGCTTTGATCCCGGCCAAGATCAACAACTTCGTAACCATCCTCGCGCGGACCGGAGGCGCTGCCGGGCCATGTGAATATTTCGCGCGGCTTTGTTTTGACATCCTCAAGGTCACCGAAAAGGTCGCCGCCGACATAACGGCCGCACATCTGAGCTTTGTTTGGAAGGTTGGAGTTTTCACAAATCGTTTTAGGCAAATCGATCAAACTGACCTGATCGTCTCGGGTGATGAGGCCTCCGGATGCATTGGCGGGTTTTGATAATAAGAACGGCATATAGCGCGACAGGCACCATCGCTTGGACATGCGATAAGACCCGGGAGCGCCGTTTTCATTCGAGACGCACCCCTTGCCGTGGTCGCTTGTGAAAAACAGCGTTGTGTTATCATAGACGCCCATAGCCTTCAGTTTATCGATCAGATCAACCATCAGGCTGACGGCGCATTCAACTTGCGGCATGTCCAAAGCCATGCTGCTAAGTTCTCCGCCCTTAATATAATTACACTGCGCGTCGAATGTATCCGGATAGTGGGTGAAAAGATAATGATGATAGCGCAAAGTCGGTTTATCGCTGCCGGTTTCAACCTGATTTATAAAACCGCGAAAAGACGCAATCTCAAGCTTGTTGCCCAATTGGTTCGGCCGAATATCATCGGCAATGGCCTGCGCGATTTCTGATGATGACGTCCCCAGCCGGTTGAAAATCCCTGCAAAAGTTCTGTTGATCGGCACCGATGCATAAGGAAAAACTCTGACGGCTGTGACCCCGAGCGCTTTTTGATAATAGTCGTCGCGCTCTTTTTCGATCATCGCCAAATCCGGTAAAATGTTCATGGATTCGCCGGCCGTCTCGCCCTGCCGAAACAAGCCAAATGTCTCAACCTGATGACCGTTTTGCGACAAAACTTTAGAGATAAAGTCGTCGTTATAAGCATCAAGTCCGCCGCCCTTCGGAACGCGGCCCAGCTTGCTCGCCCGCGTTGACATCAACGTAAACGGCGCGGCGGACACAGTATTTGGCCATTGCGTAAAGCCGTCAAATTCAGCGCGCAAATCCGGCCGGTTTTCCAAAACTGATTTTATGTCCTCGGCTTCAACGCTGTCCATGCTGATGACCATGACATTATCTTGGCTCGCCGATACGGGCACCGGGGCATCCATGCCTGTGGCAGATGATGCGTTCAGGGCAAAGGGAACAAAAAAAACAAGAGCTGTCACAATCGGCCCCAATGAGGCGGCCCAATAGGCAAGTTTGGCATATTTGCGCAGTAAAATCGCACAGGCGCCCGCTGCAATCCCAATCAGCAACGCCAAAGCTGAGGCCCGGATCGTCTCGTAACCGTCAAGCTGCCCGACAGCGACGGGCGCGTAATGCAGCCAAACCGTCAGCGTAATCAAAACGGCGTAAATGCCCGCAAAAGCGTGGGGGATCAAACGGGCCGCAACGTAAATAACGGCCCACGTCGCAACAAAGCCAATCGCAAACACTGAGGCAGCGCGAAAGAGAAAATCAGCCATCAAAGCGATTTGAAAATCCTGAACATTATCCGCCATAATGTTAAACGGCGACGCGATAAAAAATGAAATTGCAAACAGGAGCGCGGCGATAAAGCTTTCTGTAAAGGGACCTGAAATCTTCACGCCTGCAGCCGGGCTTTGCGTCTCAACCTGCATAATCATACCTCAAAATTGCCGGCCCCTGACATGTTTGGCTGCGCCGTAAACTGCTAGTAATGATAGCACAAAGGGTCAAGGGCTTTCAGACGCAAGCCGCTAGCCTTTAGAACTAACTTCTGTCGCCGCTCAAAATCTCCGCAGCAGCACTCAAATGCATTTGCATCACTTCGCTCAATCCTTTATGTCACACTCAATGGCTTTTCAGGATGTTCCTGAGCCGGCGGGAACAAGATCAGACCATGCTTTTTACATCCCCGGCCTTTTTGTTTTTATTCCTGCCGCTGTTTTTACTGAGCTATTTTCTGCTTGGCCGGCGCAATATTATCATCCTTGTTTTCAGCCTGTTTTTCTATTTTTACGGCGAAGGATGGATCGTTGCCCTGCTCGCTGTTTCGGTCCTGATTGCATGGCTCCACGGACGATTATTGATGAAATACGGGGCGCAAAAGCCCCTGCTTTGGGCGGCGCTGATTTTGCAATTAGGCATGCTGGGTTACTTCAAATATTCAGATTTCTTCGTCGCCGACATTTTCCGTATCGAAGGCGCAGGCTGGACATGGCCTGAAGCGCTGCTGCCGATCGGCATTTCATTTTTCATCTTCCAAGGCCTGTCGTATTCGTTCGATATTCACCGCGGTAATCACAAGCCGGCCCGGTCGCTGATCGACGTTGCGACCTATGTCGCCATGTTCCCGCAATTGATTGCCGGCCCGATTGTTCGCTATGGCAGCGTGGCCCGCGCTCTTCAAACACGGTCCGTTCGGCCCCGTAATATTAATATCGGCATCTACCTGTTCTGTTGCGGCCTCGCGCAGAAAATGTTGATCGCCAATAAACTCGCCATCACAGCAGATGGCTTGTTTGGCCTGCCGCAAGAGCAGCTTACAACCGCAACGGCCTGGGCGGCGTCTCTATCCTATACCGGTCAAATTTATTTTGACTTTGCAGGCTATTCCAACATGGCCATCGGGCTTGGCTTTATGCTCGGCTTTGTGTTTCCGAAAAACTTTGACCATCCCTATGTTGCCAAATCGATCACAGATTTTTGGCGGCGCTGGCATATTTCTATGACGTCGTGGTTTCGGGATTATGTTTACTTTCCGCTCGGCGGCAATCGCGGTGGCAGTTTCATGACCTACCGCAATCTTTTTTTGGTCTTTCTTATCTCCGGCCTTTGGCATGGCGCGGCGTGGACCTTTGTCCTTTGGGGCATGTATCACGGCGCCTTCCTTGTTATTGAGCGCCTTGGCCTGAAAAAAGTTCTCGCCAATTTATGGTCCCCGGTCGCATGGGCTTACACCTTTATTGTCGCTGTCTTCGGATGGGTTTTGTTTCGCGCCGAGAGCGTTCCGCAGGCTTTGGATGTGGCCAAAAAAATGGTCTTCCCGACCGGTGGCGACAACAGCTATTTCTTCCTGCACAGCGGTCCGGACATTTGGATTGCAATGGGTCTTGCTGTCCTGTTCGCGTCAAGTTTTGTTGAAGATACAGGCGTTAAACTGATGAATAAATTTGGCCTGCGAAGCACCCATGCCAAAGCTACAGCAGTTAAAATGACCGTCGCGGCCGTTCTGTTTGTGCTCTGCGCTATTGAAGTTCTGTCCTCTACCTATAACCCTTTCATCTATTTCAGGTTCTAAGGGTTATGATCAAAACAAAAAAATCAGCAATCCTATACAGTGTGCTGCTCTCTGCGGCCCTGCTTGTGCCGACTGCATTGGTGTTAGTGACCAATCACAATGCCCGATCAAGCTGGGAAGGCCGGGCACTGGACAAGCTGCCGACAATTTCCGAAGTCGTGAAAAACCCCAAAGCCGGATTTAAGCAGTTTGACGGGTTTATGAATGACCATGTCGGTTTAGGCCTGCAGGCGATTAAACTTCGCCGTAAAATGAACTTCAAGGCACTCGGCGTCACGGGCGATAAATACATCGTCAGCAACTCTGAAGGTGCCTATTTTTTAACGGCCCCCTTTATGCAGGTAGAGCGCGGGTCACCCTTTCAATGGTTCGGCCATAATTGCAACGCTTTGGTTACTGATAAGATCACAAACCAGTACCGCATATTTACCACAAAAAGCGAAGCGGTCTTAAGCAAGTTTGGCGCGAAAGTCATCTTTACCGCCGTTCCGACAAAGTCCGTACTGCTGGCTGACAATCTGCCAAAATCAACGCCGCAATCCATTGTAGAATCCTGCAAGAAGATTGACGCTCAAAACAACGGTATGATGAAAGTCTCGCGAAAACTGCCTGATTTTAATTTCTATTATCCGTACGATCTGTTTAAAGCCCGCACCAAGGAAGATCCGAAGTTTTTCCCGAACACGGCCTATCATTGGGCAGGAGAAAGCAATTGGGCATTTATTGAAGATTTCGCAAAAAAAGAAAATTTGTCGCTTTCTCAGGTATGGCCAAAAGGCCCCTGCATCCCGAAAAAAGTGCGCTGGGACCTTGGCAAACTTATCGGCGTAGAGACGCTGACAGATGGCTGTAACCGCGACGTTCGCGAGCTGCGTCTTGAGAAAAACTCGCGTTATGGCTACCCACTTAATCCGGAATCAAAGTTCGAGACGGTGAATTTATTTGCTCTGACAAATCCTTACAGCGCAAATGATAAAAACGCCGTTCTGATCTCCAACAGTTTCGGTCCGCTGGTACGCGAGCAATTTGCAAGCCTGTTTAAGACGACCTATCATGTCAATTTAAACGCCCTGAATGATCGGGATTTAAAACTGCTGTTGCATGAATCTGATATTATGGACGTGGATTATGTTGTCGTCATCGTGGCAGATTTTCATTACCCGAATTTCTTGGGACCGATTAAGTAACCGGGCCGTGAGGCGAGCACTATCGCGGTCTCGGCTTGGCAATGAAATCGTAATACCCATTATCTGACACTGTTTGAAAAAGATCATCGGCGCTCAGAGGGTCTGCGCGGCCGGCTTTAAAGTCAAAAACTTCATAATCCATATCAAAGAGTTGCTTCGCCATCTCGCCGACGGAATAATTTGATGAATATTCCAATTTGTCTTTGTGAAATTCGATCAGCATTTGCGGTCTGTGTTTGGTCAGTGTCTTCGCTGCGCCTTGCAGGACATAAGGTTCTGAGCCTTCAACATCAATTTTAATCAAGCCTATGCGTCCGGCATAGTCTTCAAGTAAAGAATCCAGTGACGCCGCAGCAATTGCCGTATGACGCGCATCTCCAAAAGCATCGGCTGTCTCTTTATATTTACTTGCGATCGCGACAGCATTAGGCGTCACGACATTACCGATCTGGCGCACTTGTCCGCCGCCAATATTGCCGACATCAATGTCTTCATATTTCAAAACGCCGGAGCCCGGTGCGAGCGCAACATTATAAATATCAATAAAGCCTCGGTGCGGCGAGCCATTCACCGTTGCCGACAGCATTTTGCACGTTTTCATATTCGCTTCGAAACATAATATCCTGCCGGCCGGCGTCTCGCCCTGCCCGCAGCCCGCGGCCATGGCTTGCGCGGCAATCATTGTGAACCAGCCAACATTGGCGCCGATATCGATGAAAGTCTCATTCGGATTTAAATTGGATAACAAATAATTTTCATTATGAGGCTCAAACTCATCAAACAGAAAAATTTCCCGTGACACGCCTGTATCATTCAAATTGATGTGAATATCAAATCCGCGCCCAGAACTGACGCGAATAACGTCAAACGGGATATGGCCCGACAGCATAGCGTAAACAGAGCGGCGAACTTCAGGATAAGCGGCATAGGCTTTTCGCAATGTCCCGACATCTTTAAAATGCTCTGCAGCATTTTCAGTGAGGCCTTCAGCTTCCGGGGCGCGGCCCAATAAAAGCGCGTAAGCGGCTTCCATTAATTCAGGGGTCAAAGGCGTCTTGCTCATAGCTTAAATCTCTCGGTCGCGCTTATTTCCACGTTATCAAACAGTCCATATCGGCGCGCTTTAGGCGGCGACCGCAGTAAATCTATTTGTTGCCGTAAAACGCAATCATGCGGGCGATCATAGCCTCAAAGTCAATGTCACGCGTCCAGTTCAGCACCGCAGTCGCGCGGCCGGGGTTTCCCGCTTTGCCGGCCTCATCTATAGGGCGGTAAAATTTCGGGTTGATTGTAACTAAAACCCGTCCGGTAAGATTGTCAACGCATTTGGCATCCGTTCCCTTACCGCTCCAAGTAGGATCAAAACCCAGTTGACGGGCCGCAGCATTAAAGAAATCCCGCACGGATGATAATGTTCCTGACGCAAATACATAGTCTTGCGCCGTATCTGCGGTCAGGCTCGCGGCGATCCCGGCCGCAAAATCCTGTGCATGAGAAAAATCACGCTCTGCGTCTACATTGCCAAGTTCGAAAGACGGCTCGCTTTTGCCTCCTGCCATACGGCAAAGATTAGAGATGATTTTCCCGGTCACAAAGCGGGCATCCCTCAACTCGCTTTCGTGATTAAACAATATGCCCGTGACGACATAAAGATCAAAGCTCTCCCGAAAAACACGGCACATATTCATGGCCGCAGATTTGGTAACCGCGTAAGGATTATTGGCCAAACGCGGCGCATTTTCATCCAATATGCCCGGACCTGCTGCCAAAATTTCTGAAGAGGCCGCGTTAAAAAAACGCGTTTGCGGCGACCGATCACGGATGGCGGTGAGCCATTCCGTCGTCTGCAATATGTTGGCACGGACGGTCTCGGCGGGGTTTTTCAGCGATGACGCGACGGAGCTCTCTGCGGCGAGATGATAAATCCGATCATACCCATTTTCGGCTATGTCGGATATTGCGGCGGAGTCATCCCCGCCCAAGGCGATAATCTCCACGCGATCAGCAACACCTAAATGACGGAGCCGCCACATATCCGGCGCAGACGTGCGTGACGTACCGTGCACGCTGTGCCCCTCCTCTAAGAGCCGGGCTGCCAAAAACGATCCGGTTTGGCCGCTTATTCCCGTAATCAGACATTTATCCGCCAAAATATTTCCTTATAAAACCGCCGAAAGACGCTGTGTGTTTAGAGCTTATTTAGCGGCGCATTTCAACGGGCTTCGCAGCAAAGCACCGGTTTATTTTAGCCGCGCCGAGGGTTTCTATTCTTTGGTTTGCCGCGCGGAATAAAACCTTTATGACTGAATTTCAGTTTTTATCAGCCAAGACAGGTTAAATATGAGCCGCATTTTAAAAGTTTCAGCGATTATCGCCATGAGTGCCGCCCTCACGGCCTGTTCATCAGAGACGGCCGAATCTGAATTTTTTACAGGCCCTCTGACGCCCACAGACGCGATTGCGCAGCCGGTGAAAAATCTGTGCCCGATGGAAGCCAGGAAACGATGCATAAGCGACTATTTTTCTGTCGCTGCAAAAATGCCCAGCCGCACCGGAAAAATTGTTGGCGATACTATTGTGCTCACCCCTGATCAGGAAACGGGTTTTGCCTTAAGCGGCCCGCGCTATACATTGCATCGTGGCCGCTTTGAGTTTGTCCTGGACTATCAGCGCGATGGCGATGACAGCGGCGACCCCAAGTTTTTGGACACCTATGATATTGTCGAAATCATTGAGGTTAACGGCAAAAAAACAGTTTCAAAAATCACGGAAGGACTTGTGCCTGCCGGGTCAGAACCACTACGGGTCATTTGGAATTTTGAAGCGTCTGCCAATCAGGTTCAGTTTCGCCTGAAATATGGCGGCCAAAGTACGCTGACAGCCAAAAGCGTGACTGTGACAGCTTTGGATAAGATGATATTGCCTGCGCCGAGATAAATAAAAACCCGGGCTTCCCCGGGTTTTCTTTTTATTTGTAGGCAATCGCAGCCTTGTAAATTTCAATCGCTGTTTCCATATTGTGCTCGCGAGGCTTCACCGGATAATCAATGACCCGGTAGCCGTGAACATCTCTTTCTTTGCGGTCGGCCGTCAAACGCGGAATCTTCTGCGCGTATTCGATTGAGTTTCCGATATCGCAGAACTCAAAATGACCTTCATGGAACTTTGCCAATTCAACGAATTGAATATTACGCGATGCAAAGACGCGGCGGTCAAGCTCGATCGCTTGGGCCGTCGGGCCTGATGCCGTATGCGGAGAATTGATATACGGGAAAAGCACAGCGTCACACAGCATCATGCCCAAGATCAAATCATCATCAGAAACCGCTCCAAGAAAGTGGACGCGCTCGGATAAGGCTTTTTTCTTTTCAAATGTTTTTTCCAAAAGAGCCTTGGCCGCAGGGGTCGGCTTGCCGCCTTTTGCTTCCATCTTCGCCAAAAGGGCAATTTTTTCCCGGGCCTTATCGGCGTTTTTACCGCGAATAGATTTATCACGTTTATTGACGTGATCATAAAGCTTGCCGAGATATTCGTCGCGGCGACTTTCAATACGCAGGGTACTCTCATGTACGGAAGAGAACATCAAAAGTTCATATTCCGGCGGCAAGCTGTCCACAGCATCAATTGCTGTTTCAAATCCTTTATACCCCGAGAAAAAGCCAAACACGCCGACATAGCGCGTCTTGTCGCTTTTACGCTCGGGCATCACAGCTTTCAGGTCAGAATGTTCAAGCTTGTTAACAAACGCTTCTTTTTGGTCTTCCGACAGATATGTCAGCGGCGTTGCACTGACAGGCTGATGGTGACGCGACGGGCCGCGGCCGGAAAATGCATTACCGTTAAACAGAGCGTTGACCAAATGGGCATCGCGTTTTGTATGAACGATATGGCTGATTCTAATCGACCGGCCTTTAGAACGAATATAGCTGAACAGCGTATTCCAGTTTGAGTTCAGGGCCGCCTCAGAGCGCATAATCGCAGCCGCATATCTGATCTTGCCTTGGCTGATCAAACGCAAAATTTCAAACGGCGCTGTTGATTTACGGCGCGCAATGAAATGCCACGTAATAGACAGGCTCTTGGCGTGCTTTGTAATAACTTTAAAGCGGCGCATTGCTGTCGCCATATCGCCGGCCAAAATGCCCGGTTCAAATTGAATGTTAACGTGATCAAATTCTTTGACCCGTTTCGACAAATAGGCGCAATAATTCTCAGCAGCCTCTTTCTCTGCGCCGTCCTTGGCATTGCCTAAAATCATACGCGGCGTCGGTAAGACCTCCACGTCGCAGGTTTTTTCAAGATTTTCTTTAATGCCCTTGGTGAAATGCGCGATACCGCAGATTTCATTCCAAGTGCTTAAAATGGCGACTTTAGGGCGTTGGGTCATGGATGTCTCATTCGTCATAATCGTTAATTTCCGCGCTTATAGAGCTATCGCCGTCCCATTAAAAGGCCCAATGCCTTATAGTCTTCAGGTGTGAATTTTCGTTGCGTCGCATCTAAGTCCTCCAGCATGGCCTTCATGGACACATAACGCTCAAGATTGGGGTTGGCACGCAAATAGGCCGTAATCTTTTCCGCGTCCCCAAGGGCAATCAGGTGGCGCATATAACCGCGTACATAATCAGGAACCGGGCCAAGCTCTTTTAAGGCCCGCTCAAACGCCTCGGACCGTGCGCCGCCGGTTTTACCGCTCATGCTGTCGATATAGCGCATCAATGCAGGGATTGTTTCAAACTGATCCTCCGCAACCTCGCCGGCGACCGGTTTACCTTTAAATTTACCCAGCAGTCCCTGCGCCGGTGCGAATGGCGCACTGATTGTGTCAGCGATGGTTCCGATTTTCTTCATTTTATTTCTGATTTGCGGCGTCAGCGGCGGCGGCTCACTGGCGGAAATCTTCTTGGGCGGCGCGAGCGTTTCCACGTCCATTTTCAAATGATCAAAGCATTTCAAATAATCATCCCGCACAGTTTTCACAGCACCGCCTAAAACAGACGGATCAAATTGACGATCCCAACTGGCGGCATTTTTCATCAAAAGCCGGGCAATCGGCTCAGGAAAGTCCGGCCGAAATTGCTGAAACCGTATATTGGCAATCAAGAAACTGCGCGGCGGCAGGGCATAAAGGTCAGGACCGCTGCGCACGGTCAGGTGACGATCCGTATCGTAATACAGACGCGGCAATGAACTGCCGGCCGCCGGGTTGACGGAGAGGTCCAAACGCCAATCCCGCCCCAGTCCTAAAAACTCAAGAATGTCGGCGCGAAGCTCAGGACCGGTAGACTTAAATCCAAAACCGGAAACATTGGGAAGACCAAAGGCTTTAATATAGCTCTCGACAACCGGCGCCATCGGCACGAAATATTTGTTTAAGACGTCCACTGAATAAAAGCTGTAAGGGCCGTGCGCATACAAAAAGAAATGTGTGCTGATGTCATGCATATAATGAGAATAGGCGCGGGCAATCGGTTCGCGCAGGCAAAAGGCAAACTTGACATCATGCCCTTTCAGCGCCGCTTTAATTGTTTGCGCCGTCTTCTCACCGGGCAAAGCGTAAAGCGGGGAGGCGTCAAGAAAAACCTTATCCGGGTCTTGGGTCTCAAACTGGTCAAGATAACCTTCAAAGGAACTTGCGCTTCGAAAATAATCCACCTCTTTACGCTTGGGGAAATTTATCGGTGCGCCTGAATTACGAAGCTGCTCGAATAAAAATGTTGTGCCCGCTTTTGCAAATCCGGGAATGATCAGAAATTTCATATCAAAACGCCTTTTTAGTTCTTTTCTTCGTCTTGACCCACTTACGGACATCCCGACGAATTTTTGCAATTTTGTAATCGCGTTCGGTCATGGTTGCCGCCAGTTCCGGATAGGATTTCAGTTTTTTATTATCCCCCATGAACGGCAACTTCGGACAATTTGAGACAGCTTCCCACAAAAACAGGCGCTGCAACTCCAAATCTGAAAGCCCGGCTGTATCGCGCCCGTAAAAGGCTTCTATCTCGACAACTTCGCCTTCAAAAGATCCCTGTGGCTCGACGCCGCGAAGCCTGAAGTTTGATTTGCGCAAAGTCTTCGTCAAATCCGTAAAAACAGTTTCGGTTTTGTAGAGGGCGACCATGTGCGTCTCAAGCTCGATACCGATCAGCTGGTCCAAATATTCCCCGGCGCCGGCCAAAATCTGATTTTCCGCGCCCTGAACATCGACTTTAAGAAAGTCTATTTTTTCAATACCCGCATCCTTGAGGGCCTTTTTCAGTGTGACGGCCTCAATCTCAATTGTGCGGATGGTTTCGAAACACGCGCGGATGGGCCAGCGGCGCATTTCTTCCAGATCAGGCAAAAGCAACGATGTGCACGGCGCGTTACGGGCAATGCGAAGCTTTGTTTTCCCGGACTTTCCGGCAATGGCTATCGGCAGAAATATATTATGCGGATAAAGCGCTTGGCTGGCGCGGCATTCATCAGCATCCGGTTCAAACCCAATCCCTTTAACAACGCCCATGCGTGACAGAATTTCCCATTTCCAGAAAAGTCCGCCGGCCGCACCGACATCCACAAGAACACAGCCGCCAAGGGCCGCGAAAATGTCATCAAAATTACGCCGAACCGCGCCTTCGAAACGCCAATTTCTTCGCAGGTTTTTGATCTCTTTTTTCAGGATCTTCTGCGCAGTCTTGCTCATGCGTCCAAAGGAGTTATTGGCAAGTGCCAGCCCTTCCGCATATCGGCCCTGCGCATCATAAATCTTCAGTAAATCGACCAAAGTCCAAATATCAGACGGGTTTTTCTGCAAAGAGCCGTACAGCGTTTTAATCGCATCTTCGACGCGGCCCTCAATCAATAAAACCTTTGCCCACAGTGACACAGCATTGGGGTTATCCGGCTGCAGGCGCATTGCTTTTTGAATATAAGTACGCGCGCCGGCGAGGTCGCCGCGGCGCATGGCTATTTTTGCAAGGCGAAAAACCGACCAAAAGTCATCAGGATATTTCACCAAAATATTTTGATTATACTCGATCGCCGTCTCAAGCTCGCCGCGAACGATCGCCAACTCAGCGCAAAACCCCCAATAGGTTTCATCTTTGCCCACTTCAGCGCTGTATTGCGCAAGCAAATCGTCGCCGCGCACAAAGTCATGGTCGCCGAAGGCCCGGCCTAATTGCGCCGCCAGCGCATTGCGCACGGCCAGCGGATCGGCCTCGCTTAGGCTATCAGAGTGTGGTTCGTCGGCCATTGCAGCCCTTTCCTGAACATATGTTCACGCCGTGGTCCATTATTCAACGTGCGGCTTAAAATCTGTGACATGGCAAAGCGCAGCCAGCCGGGCAAGTTGCGAAAGATCAACATTTTCCATTGGACTTTCAAGGCGCTCTTTAATGCGGGGAACATCCAAAAAAAGACCGGCAAAGGGTTGGCGCTCGACGACTCTGATGGCCTCGTCAATCTTTCCGGTGCCGATCATCAACATGATATAGCCATTCAGAAAACTTGGAATCGGGCCAAATTCATTCACGCTGCGGCGCAATTCGTGGATACGCTCCGGCAGATTGTTTTGCGTTTTAAAGACGCGCTGAACTTTCTCGACCTGGCCGACAAGTTCTATGTGTTTATCAGGAATAAACTCATTGCCGCCGGTCCACGGCGTTTGAGTTTTCGCCTCCTCGTAAATCTTAGAAACAATGTCTTGGGGATCGCCGACTTCTTCGAGTCCGGACAGAACTTCGGGACTGATTGCGGCGTAGGATTTATATCCGATCATGCCCGTACGTTTGACAGTTTCCGGCGCCATGCTCAAGGCCTCCAGCGCGCCGGAATAGTCCGCTTGGATTTCGTCCCACGCACTTCCGAAAATCGACCGATCAAGTTCGGGTGTCCAATTGCCCATATGGCGCTGAATAATCTCTGCAATCTCAACAGGATAATTCGAGTAAACGTCTGAATACATTGTTGTGCAGACAAGCAGGGTTTTTGCCGGAAGCCGATAAAACTTTCCGCCCTCTTCAATCGTCACATCGCGCTTTTCATTATAAACAACGCGAGGCAGTCCGCCGCCAAGCGCCGGATTATGATCCAAATTCAAACGCCAGTCTTGGGGTAAACCCAAAAGATCTAAAACCTTAGAAGGCAAGCGGTCAGTCGATTGCTTAAAACTGAACCCGTGAACATTTTCAACGCCAAAGGCATTTTGGTACGCCTCAACAATCGGCAAATAAGGCTGCATGTAGCGGCGCAAGGCCTGCTCTGTATGGAAGCTGTAATCTCCCATCACGCTCGTCCAGAAATTTGTCGAAAGATCGTGACGATAATGGGAAAACGCGCGCGCCACCGGATCGCGCAGGCAGAACAATATCTGCACCTCTCGCCCTTTCAGGGCGCGCGCGGCATTCTCTGAAAACTTTAAATATGTGTCAGAATATTGAGGCGTGGCATCCAAAAAAACTTTGCCCGGCCCTTGCCTGTCAAAGCATTTTTCATATGTCTCAACATCATCACCAACGGAGAGATATCCAAGTTCTTTGCCGGAAAAATAATTAACCCGGTCCGTGCCGTTAACCAGTTGGTCCCACAAAAAGGTTGTGCCGGATTTTGCGGTGCCGGGAATGATTAAATGTTTTTTTATGTCATCATCCATCACCGGTTCCGCCTCTGATATATGCAGCGTTTTGCAGTGCAATCAACACTGCAAAAGCAACTTAACCGATTGCGTTATAAAGCGGCTTACCGGCGCGAACCCGCTCAAGGTCTTGCTCAGCCATCATCGTAACCAGTTGCGCAAATGACACGTCACGCTTCCAGCCCAGATTTTTCTCAGCTTTCGCAGGAGAGCCGATCAAAAGGTCAACCTCGCACGGGCGGAAGAACTCAGGGTTCACCTCAACGATGACTTTACCGGTTTTCTTATCACGCAGTTTTTCGTCAATCTCGCTGCCTTCCCACTCTGCGTCAAAGCCGATGGCTTGGGCCGCGCGGGTTACAAATTCGCGCACTTCATAAGTTTCGCCGGTGGACAGGACGTATTCGTCCGCTTTGTCCTGCTGAAGCATAAGATGCATGCCTTTAATATAGTCCCCGGCAAAGCCCCAATCGCGTTTTGCATCCATATTGCCAAGCTGCACAGGCGCCTCACGGCCTTCAAGAACTTCAGCCAAACCGATGGTGATTTTCCGGGTTACAAATTCGGGACCGCGCAGCGGGGATTCGTGGTTAAACAAAATACCTGAACACGCATACATGTCGTAGCTTTCACGGTAGTTGATTGTCATCCAGTGAGCAGCAAGTTTTGCAGCGCCATATGGGGAGCGCGGGTAAAACGGCGTATCTTCTCTTTGCGGGACAGCCTGAACGAGGCCAAACATTTCTGATGTAGAGGCCTGATAGAAACGCGCATCGGGCTTTTCGGTGCGGATCGCTTCGAGTAAATAAACAACGCCGAGCGCGTCGACTTTAAGCGTATAGGCCGGCTGATCAAAGGATGTGCCGACAAAGCTTTGCGCTGCGAGGTTATAGACTTCATCAGGCTGGTATTTACGGATGATAGAGGACGTAATGTGCGGGTCCAGCAGATCGAAGGCAACAAGTTCGACGCGGTCCAAAATGCCAAGCTCTTCAATGCGCCACGTATTGGCGGCAGAGGAGCGGCGAACGCCGCCGATGACACGGTAGCCGTTATTGAGCAAATGCTCAGCCAAATACGCGCCGTCTTGTCCTGTAATACCTGTGATAAATGCTGTTTTCATGATGATGCCCACTTCAAGTGTGTCAGTAAAATTGTCGTTAATAATCGTGCGTTTGACCTATGGCCCGAACCGTAAAATAGCAAGGAATTTCAAAGAAAAACACAGTTTTTCAGACGTTTTTCACCCGTCATGGGACGCGCCATAGTTAACATGCAATCAGGGCGCGCCGGCGGCCTCACGGGCTTGCTCAGCTTTAGACAAGCCGCAATCAGTCAATATTTCGCCGTAAGACCGCTCAAACCCTTGCGCGCCGACGGCAAATATGGCCGCCTCGCGAATGGCTGCGCGGCGCACCGGGCAACGCCCTTCGGCTTTTGCCCGGCGGTAAGCGGCGCGCAACAGTTCAGCGGCGACATCAATGTCAGGCTCCAGCCAAGCCCCCGATTTGTAGGTCCGGCTTTGAATAAGGCACGGTTCTGCCCGAACCAAATGCACGGCTTCCAGGGCCGCAAAAGCTTCGGTGGACGTGCCGCTCGTGAACACGGCATCAAGGCCTTGCAAGAGCGCTTCAACCACCAACAGGCCGTAACCTTCAGCGCGGTGCAGGCTTAAAAACACATCACAGCCGGAGAGCAGTGAGGCAACATTAGCCCGCGTGTAAATCTCCATATTGAGCTGTATGCGCGGGTCAGATTCGCACGCTTCTTTAAGATTGTTCAAAGTTTCAGGCAGCGCCTGCTCTGCATTGGACAGTTTTATAATCAGCGCGACGTCATCAACATCGGCGAAAGCTTTTTGAAAGGCCTCAATGCTGCCCATAGGATTCTTGCGGGCCAAAGACGACTGCGTGTCTGCAAAACTTATGACTGTAAAGACATCAGACTCTTGCGGCTCAATCAATCCGTCCGGAGAGATATATATCGGATAAGGCACCATATCCGCATGAATGCCCGCCCCCCTGAGCGCGCCGACAGCATGCGGGCTGGGCGCCCAGATGTGGTGGAAATAACGGCTGTGATCAGCCCAGCGGCGCGGCGCCGTTTCAAGTTCGTAAACCCAATAGCCAATTCGGGTGCGGCCTCTCAATGCTTTTTTTCCCAGCGACGCCAATGCGGCAAGCGTTTCCGGCGGATTGACGACAATGATGACAGGGCCTTCACCGGGGTCAACGTCAAGCTTATCGCTGATGCGAACCAATTGCGGCGCAATCGCCGGCGTTAAATCAATACGGCGAACATCATATCCCAGGTCGGCCAAGCCATCCGCCGTCATGCGGGCCGCTTGCGCCAATCCCGATATTGCTGTGAAAAGCCCTGCTACGCTGACGGGCTTCCCCTTTTGCGGCGCAGTAATATTGCGGGCACGCAGTCCCGCTATCACCCGCTTTTGCCAAGCGCGCTTCACGGCAGATTTAACAGGAACACTTGCCTTTCGCATGGCCGCAAATTGACGCCGCAAGGCCGGACTGTCAATCCATTGCGCGCAGAGAGAGAGCTGCAAGCCCTTGGAAAAGCTTGAAAAACCATTGCGTTTTACTTGGGAGCCTTCGTATAAACATGCAAAAAGGATATTCCATGACGGCACCGCTCCTTGGACTTAAAGTCATTGAATTAGCCGGCATTGGCCCCGGCCCTTACGCCGGGCAATTACTCGCAGATATGGGCGCTCAAGTGACCATTGTGGAGCGACCCGGCGGCGGCATTGCAGGCGCAGGCTTGCCCGCCGTGGACCGGCGCGGAAAATCGTCCGTCATCGCTGATCTTCGAAAACCGGGCGGCGCGCAGGTTGTTTTGAACCTTCTCAAAGACGCCGACATTTTAATCGAAGGCAACCGTCCCGGAGTCGCAGAACGCCTCGGCGTGGGGCCCGCCGACTGCCACGCCGTTAATCCAAAATTGATTTACGGGCGCATGACCGGATGGGGGCAGACAGGGCCTTGGGCCGGACGGGCGGGCCATGACATTAATTACATTTCTGTGACAGGCGCGCTTCACGCAATGGGAGAGGCCGGACGACCGCCAAGCCCGCCGCTGAACTTAGTCGGTGATTACGGCGGCGGCAGTCTGTTTTTAGTCGCCGGAATTTTGGCAGCGCTTCACAGCGTCAAAACATCAGGAAAAGGCGAAATCATTGATGCGGCTATTATTGACGGCACATCATCGATGATGAGCATCATTTACTCCCTCAGCAGCATTGGCCAATGGCGGCCGGAGCGCGGATCTAATCTTCTGGACGGGGCGATGCCATTCTATCGATGCTATGAAACGCAGGATGGAAAATACATGGCGGTCGGCTGTATTGAGCCGCAATTTTTTGCGCAAATGCTTCAAGGTCTCGGCATCAATTCCGGCGCCTTCGGCAATCAATATGACACCGAAAAACACGCTGCCCAGCACGCACAATTAGAGGCGGTCTTTAAAACCAAAACCAGAGACGATTGGGCCGCTGTATTTGAGCCTACCGATGCCTGCGTGACTCCGGTTCTTGATTATCTCGAAGCTGCAAAACATCCGCAAAACGTGGCCAGGGGCGGCCTGAAAAAGTCCGGCAATCTTATTCACCCCCGCCCTGCCCCCGGGTTTGGAAACGCAGCCCCTCAAGACGCTTTTGATTTGGCCGTAAAGGGAAAAGCCGGCCGCCAAACTCTGGCCGGGCTGGGCTATAGCGCCGAGATTATTGATCGCTTGATTAAAGACGGCGTCATCGGCGAATGACGCTGTGAACGGGCGGTATGAATAGGCCGCATACGGCACAGTTTGTTTACATCCGCGCCCCGCATAGTCAGAGAAAAAACTATGGGGAATATGATGCGATTACTGACTTCAATTTGCGCGGCAGCGCTTATAGGCGGCTGTCAGACTGCCGATACACCATCCGAAATCACGCAGACCCCGAAGGCTGCGCCCAAGTCCGGTCAGATCGGCGCGCCCGGCGATAAATTGGCCTGAAACGCAGAGCGCATAGTCGATTTAATCGCAACGTCGCAATATGGCGCGAAACGGCACGCCGCCCGCACCGGCGATGGAAGCCGTCATTCAGGATCGTGCTTGGACGTCTCCGATTTGAGTTAAAAACTGACCGCGCCATCTG
This sequence comes from uncultured Robiginitomaculum sp., assembly GCA_938015875.1. Taxonomy (GTDB): domain Bacteria; phylum Pseudomonadota; class Alphaproteobacteria; order Caulobacterales; family Maricaulaceae; genus Robiginitomaculum. The sequence goes on from CALLXE010000002.1 coordinate 30,622, forward strand.
CATTGCGCCGGGGCAAGCCTGATTTCTTGATCCATTCATAGAGCCCGCGCACCGCAAATATCTCGCCCCCGGCCATGCCGAAATCCGTCTTGCCGGGGTTCCAGCCATAGACGTCAAAATGCATCCAGGGCGTATCTTTGACAAACCGTTGCAGGAAAAGTCCGGCCGTAATGCTACCGCCAAAGCTGCCGCCCGCATTTTTCATATCCGCAATCGGCGAGGATAAATATTTCATATAGGGCGACCAAAGCGGCATATACCACACGGGATCAAAATGCTGCGCCGCACTGTCTAATACGGCCGGCACAAGGGCGTCCGTATTGCAGAAAAACGGCGGTAATGTCGGGCCAAGCGCGACCCGCGCTGCGCCGGTCAAGGTCGCAAAATCAATCATTAAATCAGGATGGTCTTCTGCGCCCTTAGACAGCGCATCGCCCAGCACAAGCCGGCCTTCGGCATCAGTATTATCAATCTCAACGGTCAGGCCTTCGCGCGACGGCAGAATATCGCCGGGGCGATAAGCGCCGGCCGAAATCGCATTTTCTGCAATCGCGATCAGCACATGAAGGCGCACCGGCAAGCCGGCCGCCATAATCATGTCCGCCAGCGCCAAAGCATGCGCGGCCCCGCCCATATCTTTTTTCATAATTCGCGCGCCGGACGCTGATTTTATATTCAGCCCACCGGTATCAAACGTAATACCCTTGCCGACCAATGTCAGTTTGGGGTCGGCCTCATTACCCCATTTAAACTCTACCAAACGCGGCGCTTCGTGGGCGGCGCGGCCAACGGCGTGAATCATCGGATAGTTGTCATCCAGCAAAGCCTGCCCGACCGTTGCCGTTACCGGCGCGCCGTAGCGCTCCGCGATTTTCTGCGTTTCGGCGTGAAGCCGTATCGGCCCCATATCTCCGGCCGGCGTGTTGATTAAATCACGGCCGTTATTAATTGCAGCAACAATGGCGCGGGTTTCATCCGGGCTATGCAGTCCGGTTAATACAAGTTCAGCGCAGTTGTCCTGAGGTGTCAGATAACGCGTGAATTTATAGCTCCCCAAGCCCCATGCAATCGCCAAAAGCTGCCAGTTCCAATCAGACGGCTTTTCGGCAATCATATAGCGTCCGGCCGGCAGAACGCGGGGCAAATGTCCGGCGTGCATCGCGCCCAGCGCGTCATTATCATCACCGCCGGCGCCGGCCAAAACGCCAATGACCGTGCCGGAGGCGTCGCGCAGGACAAGCACGTCTGACGCTGCGCCGTCAAAACTGCGGTTTGATGCCGCTTTGGCCAGTTCATCCGGCATCAAGTCTATGACGGTTTTTGCTTCATCCGGCCCCGCAATATAGATCGGAACTGTGGCGTCGTTGCGGCTGTCGGCGAAGCAATCAATCATAATTTCATCTCTGTTTGCACCGGCCGTAAATATGGCAACGGCGTCTGTCAGGCATTTCAAAAAGCGCTTTGCCGAGGCGGCATCAGCGTGGCCATATTCCTACTGTTATTTCATCCGTCGCGCCAGCTTTGTTAACCAATTATTGACCGAAGCGGCGCAAACGTTAACCAATTGCAAACACAGAGCTCGATTATGTCTTTTCACCTGTCCCGGTATTTTAAATTTGCCCTCCTGTCCGGGAGCGCTGTAATGATCAGTGCCTGCGGCGTTACAGGCTATACGCCGACAGAACAGGAAATGTCTCAAACTATGGGCGCAAGCCAATATCAGCCGCGCACCCAATTGGAACGTGATGCCGTCGAGACCCAAGACCTGTTTGCACAGGCCGCCTTTTGGTCGCGCGAATACGATTTAAATCCGGGCGACCTTGAGGCCGCGATGAAACTGTCATCCACCTTACGCAAAATGGGCAATGCCACTCAAGCCCTTGAAATTGCTAAGACCGCTCGCGCGCTCTACCCGCGTGATACGAATTTGACTGCGGAATATGCAGCCGGGCTCGTCGCTCTGGAGCGCGGGCAAGACGCGATTTCCTCTTTATCCGGCGCCGTACGCCAAGACCCGCAAAATGCGCGCCTTTGGTCCTTGCTGGGCGCATCTCATGATCAGATCGGGCAATTTGCCAAAGGCCGTGAATATTATGGACGCGCTCTGGCTATTGCCCCTGATGATTCTAATATTTTGGCCAATGTCGGCCTGTCTTACGCCTTGGAAGGCGATGCCCGTACAGCGGAAATATGGCTGCGCCGCGCGGCCAAAAACCCGGATGCAGGCCCGGCCGTTCGCCAAAACTTAGCCTTGGTTTTAGGCCTGCAGGGCAAATATGATGAAGCGGAAAGCCTGGCCCGCGAAGACTTAAACGCAGCCGGTGCAGAGAACAATCTGGCCTATCTGCGGTCCTTACGCGGCGGCGGGCGGACCTATGAAGCCTTGGAACAGCCGCAAACGCAGTCGATAAGCCCGCAGCGGACGCAACCGGCGCCGCAAGCTCTGATACAGCCGCGCGTGCCAAACCCATCAATGGCCCGGCCGCAAACTGCGCAATCCTACCCTCGCACGACGGCCCCGGCCCGAACATACGGGGCGCCGCAAAGACCCGGCCAAAGCTTGCTTCCGCCGACGCGGCCAAATGTTTCCGTAGAAGGCGGCGCGCGCGAGGCGGCAATGGCCGCAGCACGACGTATGCAAGCTCAAGGCGGCGCTAAGCGCACAATCCCTCTGCCCGCCGCTCAAGCCGCACAGCAGCGGGATGTTTTATCAAAAATAGGACAGGCCAATGCCCCGAAATCGGCCCCTGCCCGCCCGACCTATGCCCAAATGCAAGCCCGCGCGCAGCAAGCCACGCAAGCCGCGCAGCAAAACGCAATAGCTGCCAATCAGGCGCAGGCAAACCTCGCAGCCCGGCGCAAAGCGCAGATGCAAAATCAAATGCAAAACGCTGCGCAGCCGCAGGCCGCGCCGCAATATGGTCAAGCCCCTTACCCCGGACAATATCAAAGCCAAGCCCCTTACGCGGGCCAACCCCGATACGGCGCGCCGCAAGGCTATCGCCAACCCGCGCGTCGCCGCGAGTAAGGCGTTAATTCTTCGATATAAAGACATTCCGAATAAAAAACGCTCTGAATTTCAGAGCGTTTTTTTATTTAAACCGACGCTGCGTTTTGTTTAAAACGCGCCGCCGAGCCGCATAGCTGCGGGCGTCAAAATAACAATGAACAGAACCGGCAGGAAAAACAGGATCATCGGAACCGTCAATTTCGCCGGCAAAGCTGCCGCTTTTTTCTCGGCTGCCATAATACGCATTTCGCGGTTTTCCTGGGCCATTGTTCGCAGGGTTGATCCCAGCGGCGTACCGTAACGTTCTGATTGCACAAGCGCAGTGGCCACAGACTTAATGCCGGGGTGATTATTACGCCGGGCCAGATTTTCATAAGCCTGACGCCGTGATTGCAGATAAGACAGCTCTGCCGTGGTCAGGGATAATTCTTCAGCAAGTTCAATAGAGGTCGTCGCCATTTCGCCGGCCACTTTCCCGAAAGCCAGTTCAATCGACATACCGGATTCCACACAGATCAGAAGTAAATCCAATGCATCCGGAAAGGCGGGCATAATTGAGTCCTGGCGCTTCGATGCAACGTTTTTAATGTAAATGCCGGGCGCGTAATAACCCAGCAGCGCCGCTGCAACAGTTGCGAAAACCGAACGGCTCATAGGCCATCCGGCGGGGTTTAGGATAATAAAATAGAAGAAGCCGCAAACACCCAAAATAATCGGCGCTGTCAGGCGGAAGAAATAGAACGTCTGCATGGGACGCGTTCCGCGAAAGCCGGCCTGCATCAGTTTTTCCCGCAACTCGGGCGCGGCCAAAAGTCTTTCAAGGCTGAGCTTGTCTACGATTCGTTTAACGAAACCATCGTCATTTGACCGCAATGAATTTTGACTTTGCAGCGCATCCAAGCGCTGACGACGCATGCTGTCGCGCTCTGAGGTCACGGCTTTCATACGTTTTTTTTGCTTGTCGCCGGCCAGCATTGGCGCAAAAACTGTGTAAAGCGTGGCTGCAAACAGAACAGCGATCAACAGACTGCCTGCCGTGGTATACATTTCGATTGTGCCGGCTTCCATGATCGTTTCCTAGAACTTGAAGTTAATCATTTTACGCATAACCAATGTCCCTGAAACCATCAGGGCTGCGCCGATCATGAGGTTTCTGTGACCCGTTTTCGTTGTGTAAAGTTCGTCCATATATTCAGGAGCCATAACGGTCACCAAAATCATAACGCCCGGCGGCAATGCGCCAATAATCATGGCTGACGCTTTGGCTTCCGCGGCGAGCGCTTTAATTTTCTCGCGCAGCATTTTACGTCCGCGCAGCACGGATGACAGATTGGCCAAGGCCTCCCCCAGATTACCGCCGGTAGATTTTTGAATGTTTAAAACGGTTGCGAAGAATTTGACTTCGGATAGCGGGATACGATCATACATACGTTCAAGACACGCCTCGATCGGCACGCCGACACCTTCGGCCTCGACAACAAGGCGGAATTCTTTTTGAACCGGCTCGGGACTTTCATGGGCAATAATTTTGAGACAATCGCCGAGCGGCAAACCGGTCCGCACGCCCCGTACGATAATGTCCATGGCATCTGAGAAATGCTCAGTGAACTTTTTTTGTCGCCGCGTTATAACCGTTCCCAAAATCCATCGCGGCAGTCCGAAGCCAACCACAATTCCCAGACCACCGATAATCAGCGGTGACAATTTAAAGAAAAGCGCGATGCCGGCCGCAGCTATGCCCATGACAACCGACATGATCATAAAAGTTTGCGGCGTCATTTTCCAATCCGCTTGGACAAGCTTGGAGCGTAAACTTTTGCGGGCTTTTTCTTTATTTTTCGTGCGCAATTCCAAATCGCCCAACGACGCTTCGATTTGTTTTCGGCGATTTGAATTATCTTCTGATTTCAGAAATGAGAACAATCCGCCTTTTTCAGTCTTGCCGCTGTTGACGATAGCGCTCTTACGCTTTTCACTTGCGCCATTCCCGCTGCCGATTGCGAGATAGCCTAAAATCAGGACCATTCCGGCCCCGGCAATCGCCAAAATTGTGCTGTCATCCATGACTATGTTCCCGCCGCGTCCAATGCCTCGGCCAAATCTTTTTCCAAATTAAAATAGCGCGCGCGATCCCAAAAATTCGGGCGCGCAATACCGGTTGATTTATGCTCCCCTATTATCTTACCATTCGCGTCTTCGCCGTCCATTTCATAAGAAATGAGATCTTGGGTCACAATAACATCACCCTCCATTCCGATAACTTCGGTAATTTTAGTGATGCGGCGCGAACCGTCACGAAGACGGGCCGCCTGTACAATAACGTCAACAGAGCCGGTAATCATTTCGCGGATGGTTTTCATCGGCAAGTTAAATCCGCCCATCGTAATCATGGATTCCATCCGAGACAAAGCTTCGCGCGGAGAGTTTGCATGGAGCGTTCCCATGGAGCCGTCATGGCCCGTATTCATTGCTTGGAGCAAATCGAAGGCTTCGGGGCCACGAACCTCACCGACAATAATACGTTCAGGGCGCATACGCAGACAGTTTTTCACCAAATCAGTCATGGTGACTTTACCCTTACCTTCAAGGTTGGGCGGGCGGGTTTCCAGGCGAACAACATGCGGCTGCTGCAACTGCAATTCGGCTGAATCTTCGCAGGTAATAATCCGCTCATCCGGATGAACAAAAGAGGTCATACAATTGAGCAGCGTTGTCTTACCGGAGCCGGTACCGCCGGATATCAGGATATTACAACGGCAGGCTCCGATAATGGCCAAAACTTTCGCCGCGGCCGGAGAGATTGATTTAAATTTAACCAGATCGTCCAGAGTCAATTTATCGCGTTTAAATTTACGAATGGTCAGGGTCGGGCCGTCAATCGCAAGGGGCGGCGCAATCACATTAACCCGAGAACCATCGAGAAGACGCGCGTCACAAATCGGGCTGGACTCGTCAACGCGGCGGCCCACTTGGGACACGATGCGCTGACAAATATTCATAAGCTGGGTATTATCGCGAAAACGAATATTCGTTTTCTCCATCTTACCGTCGACCTCGATAAAGACGTGTTTGGCGCCATTGACCATAATATCAGCAATGTCATCCCGGGCCAGAAGCGGTTCCAGAGGACCGTAACCTAAAATATCATCGCAAATTTCAACAATCAGTTGGTTTTGCTCAGCAACGGACAGGCGGACATTGCGAATAGCAATGATCTCGTCGACAATTGTGCGAATTTCCTGACGCGCTTTTTCCGGCTGCATGCCGGCCAAAGCGGAAACGTCAATCGTCTCGAAAAGCGCGTTAAAGATTGTCGCTTTCGTTTCGTAATAAGCTTCGGACGCTTCCGCGCCGCGGGGGGCTGCAGGGGGGGGCGGCGTGATTTGCTTTGCAGCAGGCGCAGCTGCTTTAGGCGCCGGAGCGGCGGCGGCCGACGTTTCGCTATCGTGCGGGGTCGGGGCTGCGAGTGCAGCGCTGCCTTCTGAACGCTTTCCGAACATTATATCTTACTTCTTCTTTTTAAATTTAGAGAGAATAGAACTTGCTGATTTTTTGCTGCCGGACTTCATCGGCGAGGTTGCGCCCGCGCCCAGACGCAAGCGATGACCGATGACGTTAAAGCCTTCGACGGCTTTGTTGTCCGACTTCATTTCTGAAATCATTTTACCGTCATTAGAGGCTTGGGCGTAAAGCGCAGGCTCATATGGCAGAACCAATGCCGGATCAATGCCCAGGGCTGCTGCAAAATCTTTGACCGGAATTTCCGGTGTTTTCGGCACGCCGGTTTTGTTCAAAATCAAAATAGGCGGAGCGTCATTAGGGCGCTCTGCTTTCAAAAATTCCATTAAGTTTTTTGTATTGCGTAAATTGGCCAAGTCCGGCGTTGCGGTGATGACGACATCATCAGCGCCCACCAAAACCTTAGATGTCCAATCTGTCCAATAGTGCGGCAAGTCTAAAATGCTCATCGGCGAAATCTTGCGTACGCCTTCAACGATGGCCTGAAACGCTTCAGCGCTTTCCATTCCGGCATTATTCAGCGATGCAGCGGCCGGAAGCAAAGAGAGCTTTTCTGTGTGGCGAAGCATGATCCGATCAAGCAAGGTTTCGTCAAGGCGATCCGGCGCAGCAAGCGCTTCTTCAAGCCCCTGAACGCTGTCATAGTTAAAATCAAGACCGGTCGTGCCCCATGAGGCATCCAGATCGACCAGAGCCGTTTCCTGAGCATGAAACGTTGATAAAGCCCAAGCAATATTGTGTGCAATAGTGGACGATCCGACGCCGCCTTTCGCGCCAAAAAACGCCGCGACCCGGCCGACAAACGGCTTATCAGGATCAATATAAAGGTCAGATAATGAACGAATGAGCGTTAAAGGGTGGAACGGCGGCACGATATAGTCGCTGACGCCTTTATCCATTAACTCGCGATAAAGCCGAATATCATTCGCCGCCCCGATAACAACAACTTTCGTGCCTTCATCACAGACTGATGCCAGTTGATCGAGCTGCGCAAACAGCTCTTGGCCACGCATACCGCTTTCAATCAAAATAAGGTTTGGCGTGTTTTCTGTATGATAAAAGTCCACTGCAGCGGGAAGTCCGCCCATATATACTTTTAAATTTGTACGGTTCATGCGCCAATCGCGTGACGTCGCCTGTACGGTTCCTGCCGTTTCAGGGCGGTCGCAAAACGCGTGAACAGAGATTGCCGGCAGCGCCAGCTCTCCGCCGTCGCGGCTGCCGGTATCAGCATCCGGCATGGTAATCAGCGGCGCAGCGGCCGGCATGCCTGCAGGCGGCATTTGCGGAGCCGCTTGCATTTGCGCGACCGGCATAGATTGCGGGGCTTGCATCGGCATCGGCGTTGGGTGCGGCGCAGCGGCGGGGGCGCTCATCGGGGACGCCATAGGACGGGGCGCTGACATAGGTTGCGGCGCTTGCATAGGCTGCGGCGGACGCATTTGCCCATGACCGGCAGCTTGCGGATAAGGCCGGGGAGCCTGCGGCATCGCTTGACCGGGCGCTTGCGGCGCGCCGGGATAAGCCTGACCGGCGACAACTTGCGGCATTACCTGCTGCATGCCTTGCGACACAGCGACGTGCGGCTGCGCCGGCACTTCGGTGACCGATGTTTTTTTCTTGATCCAGCTTTTCATGGTTCTTTGTCCTATCCCGACCTAATTGCCTGCGGCTGATACAGATTGACGTCCGGGCTGCGTTGAAGATGTGTCTTCGCCCTGCACATATTTATCAAATCCGATTGTACGGCGCGTCGCATTCGGCGGCGCAGCGGCATATGGTTCTATTAACTGACGCGGATCACCGATCATGGCGGCAAAGTTGGCTTGCTGCGCGCACCCGAAATTGTAGTAAGCCTGATTATTTGAAGTGCGTGTCAAATCCTGACCGGACGCGCAATTAATCGGCTGCATAGCCAACCGGCGAAAGGACAGAACCAAAGGCGCAGGCGCATTTGGCGGAACTTGATATTGACCGGATTGCAACGGCGCAGCGTTCAGTCCGGAGCGTAAAAGAAGGTTTTGGATTTCAGCTTGGGCCTGACGCATACCGGGCGCGCCGGCAGCATTGGATGGAACATTTAAGTAAAATCCCCCATCACCCTCATTGGCATAAAGATTGACAAAACCCTGCATTGCCGAGCGATCCCGAGCGGACAAATCCAGCCCCTGAGGCCGCACATATAGCTCCATGCGCTCAACCGTTTCGGCCACAGTCAATTTATGAACCTGTTCGTAGCTCGGCATGGTGTGCATGGTCGGCGCGCAGGCGCTCAAAGCCGTCATAACAGCGGCGGAGGCGGTAATAATACAAAGCCGATACGAATTAGGCCGGTAAGATTTAGTGTGTTTGTATGTCATAATCTCTCTCGCCTCTTTAATCGACCACATGTCCGAACGGACCCTGAAGGGTTCGTCCGCCGGTCGTTGCGCCGGGCGCGCTGTAAACTTTATTCAAACGGCCCAAAAGGAGCGCTTCACGATCATTGGGAGGCGTAAAACCGTCCAGCGGCGTCGCGATTTTATCGGGATGTACACCGTCCACGAGGTAAGGCGTGACCATAATAACCAGTTCAGTTTGGCTGCTCAGGTCATCGCGATTGCGAAACAGAGCGCCGATGCCGGGAATGTCTTTCATACCCGGATTGCCATCCGTCGACTGGCGGGCCTCTTCGCGGATCAAGCCTGCAATGACCAAGCTCTCGCCGGCCGGAAGCTCTACCACCGTGTTGGCTTTTCGAACCCGCAGACCCAAAATATCAGATCCGACGCCGCCGGTCTCAAAAGATCCTTCCGTTGTCGGTTCAGAGACCTCTGTGGAAATATTCAGTGAGATGTTGCCCTCGGACATAACGGTTGGGGTAAAGCCAAGCGAAACGCCGTAAGGTTTGAAAGAAAATTCACGCTGAACATTGCCGGTATCGTCCAAGAAGACGTTCGTGAGCAGCGGAAACTCGCCGCCGGATTGAAAGTTTGCGGTTTCACCGGAGACAGCAACCAATGTCGGCTCTGCTTTGGTCCGCACAAGGCCAACCCGCTCCAAAGCCTGAAGCGCGCCGCCCAGCGATGTCAAATCCCCGCCGGCGCCGTTAGCCCAGTTAAAGGCACTCGCAAAACCGGCGCCCGTTGCAAGACCATTATTGGAAAACAGTGAGACCGTCGACCCGCCAAGTTCACCGATTGCATTTAAGTTAATACCCATTTGTTTCGTGACGCTGCGCTGCATTTCAACAATACGCACCTTCAGCATAACCTGATCGCGGCCCTGCATGCTCATCAGATTCACAACCCGTGAATTGGCACTTGCCGCGCCGGTCTGCTCATCAAGCCAGATGCGCGCAAGTTCCATCGCTGTATCCATATTAGCAGCGTTGGCAATCGGACCGGACATCAGAATATTATCGTTGATCGCCTGAACGTCTAATTCGTTGCCGGGAAGATGCTTGTTCAGAAGTGTTTTTAAGCCATTCATGTCGCGGTCGACGCGAATTTCAAGGTTTAAAAGCTCTGTGCCGTCATGGCCGTAAATGTAAGCGTTCGTTACGCCGACCTTTTTACCGATCAGCATCACGCGGTGAGACGTATGAACAATGCCTTCAACCACATCAGGGTTAGAAATGATTACATCCATCATCTCTTGGGGCAGTTCAACAATTGTTGATTTACCGTAAGACAGATTAATAGCGCGGGATTTTGTCGATTCGCCCGGAGAGCGGATACTGGCATAATCCTGGCCGCCTGCCGCTAAGGCCGGCGCTGTGAGACCGAGGCTGCCAAAAAGCACTACAGACAGCGCCGCAGTTGACAGAATGTGAGTTTTAGAGGGCTTTATCATCTTAATTGTCCTGCAATGTCACTTCTTCAGTTTCGCCCGAGCGGTAAACTTTGAGACTGGATACCCGGCTTTCTTTTTCCTGAGAAATTTTAGCTTTACTTTGCGCCAAGGCAGAGCGTGAGTTGGAAAGGCCGCGAAGGGTCAGGGACAATTCGCCGGCAGAATCTGCTGATGTAAGAATTTCACTGTCCTCCTGCGAAAGCTGGAACAGAGCAATCGAACCGACAACCGTAACGTTGCCGTCAACGCCGGCCGTATAGGTTTGGTCAATCGCCATCACTTCGACATTCTCAAATATAGTAACGGAACTGAACGAAGCGCCTGTACTGACCTGCCCCGGCTGCGGAATATTGCGTTTTGTTAAAATGATATCAACACGGTCGCCGGGATTAATGAAGCCGTTCGCCGCTGTATCGGCCGATATACGTACCGATACGGCGCGCATGCCGGGCTTTAACAGGGCAGACATAACACTGCGATTGCCGGCCTGTACCAATTTGCGGCGGCTGATCGGCTCTCCGGCGGTGATCTCAGCGCGAACAATAGCGCCTGTAAAATCTTCCATGGCGCCGGGCGTGTTTTCCTGACTGACCAAATTTTCAGTTACGCCATCTTCAGGCCATTCCTGCCATTTCAGCATTTCAGGGTTAAGACGCGTGCCCATATAGACATTTGTGCTTGCGACCAAAACCTGAGCCATTTTCTTTTCAACGACAATTTGTTTCGGCGTTACCAGAGCAACAGGCGCGGGCGGCGGCGGTGTGCCGAGCTTTTTGACTTGCATGAAAACAACGGCAGAACAGGCCAGCAGTCCCACAATTACTAATATTCGTTTCGTGTCCATAGCGTGTAAATCCCGGCGAAAGCCTATTATTGCTGTTATAGTTAACGGGCTATTCGATAAAGCATGGTTAATTTTTCGCGACCAAACCCGTTTTATTAATTATTTTTGCACGGCTGTTTTGGCCGCACATACGGCTTAGATTGGCAAATTCAGATAAATGTGGCTCCTTGGGAGCGTCACCATGCCCGCGAAGGCCAAAGCGAGGCCATAAGGCATTTTTTTCTCATCGCGCAGTAAAGTATGAACCCAACCGGTCGTTTGAACCTGCGCCGGAAGCATTCTGCGGCTCATAAGCAGGACAATCGCCAGAGCGCCGCCGGCCATCGCCGTATAAAGCGTATAAACCATGAGGTCATGAGGCATCCACCAAATGGCCGTCGCCGCAAACAGTTTAGCATCGCCGCCGCCAAGCCATCCGGCCGCGAACATCAGCATCATCAAAGCCAGTGATCCGGCGAAAACGCCGATATGAACCGCGAATTCACCCCAAGTCAGCCCCATGAATGGGGACAGCGCAAAAAATGCGCCCAGCAGTATCAGGCTGATAACATTGGGTATGGTGTAGCTTGTTAAATCCTTATAGGCCGCCATTAACATGCAAAGCCCGAACACAGCTGTGATTATAAAGGTGATGATCATTTTAAGTCCTTCCCGCACGCCGACCCGCTCAAATCTTGAGCATGGCGGTCTGTTTATTCCATCAGATTAATCCGGGATGGTTAATGCCCCGTAACCGCCGGGCCGGCGTTTTAAAGAAAAGCCGGGCGTCCCAATCACGCCGCATGCCCACAAAAAAAGAGAGCCGCCTCTCGGCGACTCTCTTCTCAGTTTTAGGTTTGGTAGGTTTAAGCCTAGCGAACCATCGCATCAGCAACTTCATTGAAGTTGTTGGCAACATTGTTGCCCAAAGAACCGGCTGCTGTAATGATACCAACAGCGATCAGAGCGGCAATAAGGCCGTACTCGATAGCAGTTGCACCAGACTCATCAGCCATAAAAGATTTAACGAATTTTTGCATAACTGTACTCCCACGTATGCTTTGTCATGAGTGAAGGGACATCCCTCATTCACAAGCAACATAGCGCGGAGGAATTACCGTCTTGCTAAGAAGCATGGATAAAATTTGGTAAAGATTTCGCCTCCAGAATCCTCGCGGTCAGCCGGCTGCGGGCAAGTAAAAAATTCCGCTATATAATGTATATACATACACAAAGGTCGATTTTATCTGTTTTTGCGCCCCAAATGAGCCTGTTTTGTAAACGCTTCGTTCACCACATTATTCTATTTTTATCTCACTAAATCGCGTTTCTGTTAGGCAAAATCATGAAAACTATTCGTATTACAGCCGGTCTGTTGGCACTGTCAGGCGTTTGCGCACTCGCGCAATCTGCATTTGCGGCGGAAACTGTCGAGTTTAATAAAACACATATAATGCGTTTAAGCGCGCCGGCCGGAGCCGTCGTGATCGGAAATCCGAACATTGCTGACATCTCTGTGCATTCCGACAATACATTATTCGTTTTCGGGCGCAGCTTTGGTCAAACTGATATTCTTATCTTGGATGCGGCCGGCAATACTTTGGTACACACCGACATTAATGTCGTGGAAGCGTCGCCGACCGGAAGCGTACGCATAATTGCACCCGGTCGTGATCGCGAGACTTATGATTGCAGCCCATATTGCCGCCCCGCCCCGGCATTTGCGGACAGACCGGATTTTAAAGGTAAGTTTTCAGGTAAAGCATCAGGCGGCGGCGGCGGCACAGCCGGAGCGTCCGGCCCGGCCGGCGACCCTGCGCAGCAGCTCTCGGGCGGCGCCCAACTCGAATCAGCGCGCGCAGGCCTTTCCGGCGGCGAATCAGGTGGTAATATCGCGCAATCTGCACGCGGCAGCGGCCGGTAGTCATTTCGGGTTTAACCGCGCGTTAACCTTCCTTCTTGGCGCTTTCTTAAGCTGAAGCCGGCACACTGTCCCAAATAAACTGTGGGATAGTCTCGTGATACATCTTAAATTTATACTGCGATCCGCCGGCAGGAAGACACTGTCTTTCTATCGCCGCGAAGACGGCGCAACTGCTGTTGAATTTGCCATCTTGGCAATGCCGTTCTTTTTACTTCTTTTTGGCATTTTAGAACTGGCCGTGGTTTTTTTCATCCAGTCTAATGTGCAAAATGCTACGTTTGAGGCGTCGAGGCGTGTCAGAACCGGAGAGTTCCAGGGAACTGAGAACCAGTTAAAAAACCTTATTTGCCGGCAAATGAGACCCGGAATAGCGGGCACAAGTTTAACGGAATGTCGCAAGAAACTCGATGTTAAAGTGCGCAAAATGGGTGACTTCTCCAAATCAACCCGGTTCGCGCCGGCGCCGCCTCCGCCGGACCCGACCGCTCCGCCGGTCCCGAATATACAAGAAACCAAGGGCGGTGATACCGTTTTAGTTGAGGTTGTATACGATCATGTTTTGGCCTTGCCGGGAACATTTACCCGATTGTCAAACACGAACAAAGTTAAAGACGCAGGTAATGATGCCGACGGTAACAAAAAACCGGGTCAGAACATTCGCGAGATCAAAATAGTGACCGCGTTTCGCAACGAGCCTTTTTAAAGCGCTGAGCGCTTAATCCGGGAGATTAATTATGATCGATCTGAAAAATAAATTTACAGGTTTTAAACGTAAAACCAAAGACTTCCTTGTTTCGACAGCCCTGGATCAACGCGGCGTTGCAGCGGTGGAATTTGCTCTGATTGCGCCTGTTATGCTGATTTTCTACTTTGGCATGGTCGAGATATCTTTGGCCGTCGATGCGGACAGAAATCTGTCTCACTCCGCCAGCTTGATCGGTGATTTAACAGCGCAGGATGAAGTCGTGACCATGTCAATGATTGAAGACTACATTTATGGCGCGCTGGCTGTTTTGGACGTTGATGAAGAAGAGGCAAAACGTGTCGGTATAGAGCTTTACGCCTTCGAAGTAACCACTCCTGATAACCCCGATACAGCCGTTGATGAACGGGTTATTGAAGAGACCGGTTATGCCAAATTCGGCCAAACCCTTGCCGGCGGCGTAAAGTTTGATGCTGATACGATTCAAGACCGAATTCTAACCGATACGTCCGGCGTCGTTGTGGCACGTATGAGCTATGAATACATTCCCAAGGTCACTCAAAATGCCGTTGGAACCAAAACATTTGAAGAGACCTTCATTCTGAAACCGCGCCGGTCTGCTACAGTTTCTTTTGATAATGAAAGCAGCAATACCGACCCTACACAACGTTATAACATCAATTGCATCCTGGACACTGTAGACGATGAAACCGTTGCCGATTGCAGCGCAGCTTAAGCCAAATACTGCTCGCGCAGGCGCTCTGTGTCCTGCGGGCCAAACTTAAGCTGATCACGGGCGTAAATTACGGGATCTCCCATGGCGTCCAGCGCCGCCTGAAGATAGCCCTCCTGCACGCCAAACATCGGCCGCAAGCTCTCAGGATCATAATCCCGTCCGAACCGCTTTCCTATGGCTTGCGCGGCCGGTGACAACAGACTGTCTATGTCTACAGCGCGCATGGTCAGCATATAATCGTCCATTATATCGTCCGGGCTCACCCCTAATAGCGCTTGTATCAGTGCGACAAGAGTTCCGGTTCTGTCTTTTCCGGCGGCGCAGTGAACGATAATACCGTCGCCGGTGCCCGCCATATGATCCAGAGTCTCTTTAAAAATTTTCTGAAAGCCTTTATGATCGGGCCGCTGTGCATAATTGCCCATCATATAAGCAACGGCGTCTTCAGGCTTGTGCAAGTCGTGCTGCATAAAAGCCTCATGGGGGGCTTGACCGGTTCGCGTCGCGTCAAAGGCTACTGTGCGCGTGCGCGTACCGTCCGGCCATTTATTGGGTTGACGCTCGCGCTCAGACAGATAACGAAGATCGACTATCAGGCCGACATCCATCGCCTTTAACTTTTCCAGATCCGCCGCTTTGGCATTGTTCAGATGCGCTGTGCGAAACAGCTTACCGCGCTTGAGCGGCCGCGCGTCGGCGCCCTGATAATGACCGAAATCGCGGGCATTCAATATATTGTCGAAAGGCAAAAGACGAGGATCAGTCATATAATATCTCTGAGCATAGGGCCGGTCGAAAGACAGACAAAAATAAGGCCCGCCCTGTATAGGCGAGCCTCTTATAATCTTTACGTGCCAAAGTGTCCGGCGGCTTTACAATTTACGCGCCAAGCTTGGCCAATTCAGCGGCTTTAAACTTTTTGGCTTTGTCAAACATATCCCAAACGCCTTCATTGCCGTGCCAATCACCCTTGGTTGCGCCTTTGGAATATTCCGTCGCGCGGGCCTCAAAAAAGTTGGCATGCTCGACACCGTTCAGGATTTCCGTCAGCCATGGCAGCGGATGCTTGTCTACGCCGTAGACAACCGGAAGACCCAGCTGCTTTAAGCGCCAATCCGCGATATAGCGGATATAGGCTTTAATATCAGAGGCTGTCATGCCCTCGACCGGACCCATATCAAAGGCCAAATCGATAAAGTTATCTTCCAGACCGACAACCGTTTTACAGCAATCAATAATATCATCCTGTACGGATTTGGTCACGCAGCCCGTTTCCTTGGCAAAGGTATGATAAAGTTTGATCATGCCTTCACAATGCAGGCTCTCATCACGGATGGACCATGTTACAATCTGGCCCATGCCCTTCATTTTATTGTGGCGCGGGAAGTTCATCAGCATGGCAAAGGACGCAAACAGTTGCAGGCCTTCAGTAAAGCCGCCAAACATCGCGATAGAGCGCGCAATATCTTCGTTCGTATCCGTACCGAACTTATTCATGAAGTCATGCTTGGCCGCCATTTCTTCATATTCCAGAAACGCCTGAAATTCTGATTCGGGCATGCCGATAGTCTCAAGCAGCAGCGCGTAAGCGGCAACGTGAACAGTTTCCATATTAGAGAACGCCGCCATCATCATCTTAAGCTCAACCGGTTTAAAAATACGGGCATAATGCTCCATATAATTATCCTGAACTTCGATATCACCTTGGGTGAAGAAGCGGAAAATTTGTGTCAGAAGATTACGCTCCGGATCCGTCAAATTGCCGGCCCAGTCTTTACAGTCTTCCCCAAGAGGGACTTCTTCAGGCATCCAGTGAACCTGCTGTTGTTTACGCCAAAAGTCATGCGCCCAAGGGTAGCGAAACGGCTTGTAACCGACGGATGGCGTTAAAAGGCCCGGCAGCGCCGGCTTAATGATGTCGATTTTACCCATGATTGTGCGTTTCCCTCGTCTTTTCGCCCGAATATGCGAGCTGAACTGTGTTGCGAGCAATATCTATATCTTGTGTATTGACCGCTGCGCAACACTAAATGCGGACATAAACCGATTTTATTGTCGCACATTTACTCAATTTCAGGCACGGGTGGGCCGAAAAGCATCTGACCGGCCTCACAAAATCAACCGGTAAGCCTCAGGCGCGCGCCTGTACCGGCCTTTCGGACGGCTGCCCTTTCGCGAATCAAAGTCGATTTGCAAAGCCCCGGCAGGCTACGCTTTTGGCTTCGGCGCGGTTTTCGGTTTTGCCGCGGTTTTCGATGATGCTTTGGCTTTCGGCTTTGGCTTTACATCGGCAAGCGCGTCGGGGCCGCGCGCGCCCTTGGGCGTAATGATGTGCAAATCGCGCTGCGGGAACGGAATAGAAATTCCGGCCTTATCAAGCGCTTTATTGACCTCGGTATGAATTTCATGCGCGACCGGGAAGCGAGCCGTAAAGCTGGGCAGGAAGAACCGGATTTCAAAATCCAGCGCGCTGTCACCAAAGCCCAAGAACAAAACTTGTGGCTCGGGCGTATCGAGCACGGATTTCACCTTTTTGACAGCGCGCAACATGATGCGCTGCGCATTATCAGTGTCGCTGCCATAAGCAATACCGACTTTAATGACCATGCGAAGGGTCGAGTTAGACAAAGTCCAATTTGTCACCCGGCCTGTGATCAGCTCTTTATTGGGAATCAAAATTTCGCGATTGTCCAAATCTGCTAAGGTTGTCGCGCGAATTTGAATACGGTTTACCGTTCCGCTCTGATCACCGATTGTAACATAGTCGCCCAGACGCACCGGACGCTCAAACAGAATAATCAGGCCGGAGATAAAGTTCGCGATAATCTCTTGCAAACCAAAGCCGATACCCACGCCCAATGCCGCGATAATCCATTGCAGATTACCCCATTCAATCCCGAGCCTGTCACCGACAAGCATAATGCCGACAATGACAATAATATAGCCAATCACCGTGGTGATCGCATATCGCGTTCCCGCCGTCATGCCCGAGCGTTTAAGCACAAACAAATCCAGAAAGCCCGGCAGGTTTTTCGCCGCAAGAAACGCCAGCGCACCGACAAAAATGGCCTGAATAAGATCCCACAGCGTGGCCGGGACTGTTATTGTGTCGCCGTCCGCATTTCGAGCGGACGTGTTAAACGGCAGTTCTACGCGGTCAAAAATAGACAGGGCCGGCAGCAAGTCCGACCATAATATCCAGGCAAGAGCGCTGAACAAAATAACGCCGATAATATTTAAAAGCTGGGTTGATTGCCGCGAAATCGACTCCAGATTAATCTGCTCATAATCAAGGCTCGGCACGACAACCTCGCCGCGCTCCTCTGCCTCTTCGCGTTTTTCGCGTTCTTTAAGGGCCGCCGCGCGGCGCTCTTGGGCCGCCTGCAGTGCCAAGCGGCGCTCAGAAACTTCGACGGTGCGCCGCACCATGCCATATGTAATGTAAGCCCCAAGCAGCAAAACTGCCGTAACCATTAATCGGGTTTGTATCTCGACGGCCGTCGCGAAATAGCCGCCCATGGCCAGAAGCGTAATAATCACGGGAATAGCGACGCTGACCCAAAAGATAGACTCACGGTGACGGGCAAGAAAAGTGTCAGGTTTCAAATATTCCTGACCGCTTTGCCGGGTTTTCCATAAAACGCGATACGCAAAAACAGCCAAAGAAACCGCGCCGATCATAAAACCTAAAAGCCCCAAGCCGGCCGTTGGCGATTCACTGGCGAAATCTTCACAGAGCGTCATCGTGATAATCGCAATAGTCTGCGCCGCCGCGAGCCAAACCATATTGCCGCCAATGCGATCGCGCAGCGGTTTTTTGACCTTGAAATGCAAATCAAACAGACGGCCATCAAGGCTCCAGGCCCGGACGGTCAACAGGATAAGCCAAATCAGCGATGCGATCATCAGGCCCCGGCCAATCCGGGTCGCAAATGAGGCCTCAGAACCTGCAAAAATCAAATAGCCCGGCAATCCGATCAGCAGCGCAATCGGCGTGACCCGCATAATGCCTGCCAATACGGCAATGGGCGTTGACCAATGATCATCTTCTTTGACCCGGCCGACCGTATCTCGCATTGTGCCGACTTGCTCAATCAGACGCGGACGAATGTACAGGTTTGCGGCTAAGAGAATCAGCGCCAAAACGAACCATAAAATATTCTCTGACAGCCCCTTCACAAACGCCTGCCGGCTCGATTTAAAATTTATCGGGCGCAGCAAAACATGAAGGCCTTCCGCGACCCGCATTGGCCATGACAGGGATATAACCTCCGTGCTGGGCAACCAGATCAACTGTTGATCCAGCAGGCCTGTCAATTCGTCCATTTCGGTCAGCAGATTTTGTTGAAGACTGTTAAGCAGGACAAGCTTTTCAACTTTACGATTGGCATTGGTGACAATCTCTCCCAGCAAGGCGCGCTGCTTGGTCAGCAGGTTTTCCAGCCTTTGCGCGCCGGCGTCGCTCAGAGGCGTCACCACGGGCGTTTCTTTTTGCCAATCGGCAAGCACGTCTTCAATCTTTGGCCCTGACAGCGGAAACTCTTTGAGTTTATCTTGGGCTAAAATGCGCTGCATACTGATATCAAGCTTAGCCTTGGTGCGCGCCTCAACTTCTCTGGAAATTGCATTGCGGTCAGGCACATTGGCCCGCAGTCGGCGTAAGACGGTTCCGTATTGCCGGTCCAGATTTCCTTCCGCCAAAATTTGTTGCGCCAAAAGATTATCTTCAGACAGGCGCTTTATCTGTCCGTTGACCCGCGCTTCAATCACCGAACTGTTACCGCCCGCTTGGGCAATTTCCAACAAGCGCTGCGCGTAAGTGAGGTTTTCCTGCGCGTAAGCAATGACAACAGGATGCGTCTGCGCTGCGACAGCGACATCTGCGCGACTTTGGGTAAGGCGGGCCATCGCTTCGGCAAGGCGCTGTTCACCGGTGCGATCGCGCAAAACCTGAATGCGGCGCATCACGTCCTGCAGCTTTGCGCCCGCCAGATCTCGGGCCGGCGATATTAAGCGCTCCTGCACCGGAATATTGGCAATTTCGGCGTCCAAAGCCCGCACTTCCCATTCGCGGGCGTAACGGCGCACTTGCAAACTGACGCGGCGGGCCTGCTCTGTGGTGTCCCCGGCCGTCCCTGAAAAACCGGCGACTTGCGCGATGACATCGTCAAGGCGTTTGGCTACGTCAATCCGCTCTGCCCGCGCAGCTTGAATACGGCCGGAGAGCGCCGCCGCCCGTCCGTCCAGGTTTTTGATCTCATCACGCAGGGCCTCAGCCTCGCCTTCAAAAGCCCGCAGTTCTTGCTCCATTTTAAACAAAGCATCATCCGTCATTGGACCGCCCGGAGTTTCGACAGGCGTTTCGAGCCGGGCCAAGGCGGTTTCAAGTTCATCATTTAAACGGCGCAACTGCGTGTCAGATGTATCGTTCTGCGCTTTTAAGGCTGTGACCTGGGCGCGGCGTTCGGCGGCGAGGGCTAATCGCTCGCGGGCTGTTTTATAATAATCTGCAGCTATTTTTTTAGCCGCGTCATCCAGAGCACTATCCGCGTTGACAGCTTCAATTTGGGCTTCGATTTTGGCGGCTGTAATACCAACCGGAAGTGCGGGCGCAGACAATGACGCTGCGCCGTCAACGGTCAGCGGCGCCTGCGCTTGCGCCTGCGTGGCAGACGCGCAAAAGACAACCAGTAAAACCGGCAGAAAAACCCAAGCCTTTAAAGTCTTCATCAGAGTGTCACCGGGAAAATAAAGCATGCCTTAATTCTGTCACATGCCGGGGCTTAAGCAAGGGCCAAGGCGCAGCCTTTCTTAAAAAACAGCAATTTTATATCTGTTTTCTGCGGCTTAAGAGAATGGCGCCTGAAGGGCGGTGTTGAAAACGCCGCCGGTTAAGGGTAAGGCAGCCGCGTTCGGGACCGGCAGGAAGCGCGATATGAGTATTGAAACACCACCGCGCGCAGCGCACCTGCCGGGCATACAGGCCCTGCGTGGGCTTGCTGCAATGCTTGTGGTGCTGTCGCATATTTATTCCATGGAAATAAAGCACAGTCCGGATCAATTGCTGGGCGCATGGAGCGTGTACGGCGGGATCGGTGTGGATCTGTTTTTTGTAATCTCCGGCTTTATCATGGTGCATGTGACGCGGAATATCGCACGCGGGCCGGCATCAGCAGGGACCTTTCTGCTGCGCCGGGCCGGACGGATTTATCCGCTCTACTGGCTCGTAACCTTGGCTGTTCTGGCTGTTTATTTATACAAGCCGGAAATCGTCTTTTCCGGAATTGATCGCCGGCCTGAAATTATAAATTCACTGACTTTGTGGCCTCATTACAGGCCCCCGCTCCTGGCCGTTGGCTGGACACTGTCTTTTGAAGTGATGTTCTATATTGTCTTCGCTGTTGCGCTCTTGTTTCCCCGTCGATATTTAAAGTGGTATTTAGCGCTTTGGGCTGCCGTCATTTTAATTGCGCAAGTGCCGCTTTGGTCTGTCTGGCTGGCACCCCGCCCCTTACCGGCGCTTATAAGCGCGCCGATAACACTGGAATTTATTCTCGGTGCAGCCTTGGCCCTTTGGCTTCCGAAATTGACTGTCAGCGCAGCCCAAGGCCGAACTTTAGTGATTATCGGCGTATTAACCGGCGCGTTTGCCGTTACTGTTTTAAGCCTGAACGATGAGCAGATTTTAAACAGTTTTGCCGTGCGCACGGCCATCTTCGCCGGCCCGGCGGGCCTGATCGTTTTCGGAACGGCGGCGCTGGATCAATCCGGTCGCGCTGTCTCCAAAGCATTGCAGGCGCTCGGCGATTGGTCCTATTCAATTTACCTCACGCATATTTTGACCCTGTCGGTGCTGGGGCAAATTTGGAAAATTTTTGCGCGGCCCGGCCTCACCGATAATATTACCATGCTTATTGTTTTCACGGCCGCGACAATTATCACCGGCGGAATTGTATACAAACTGGTGGAGCGCCCGCTCACTCTCGGCTTCCAAACCCTGATAAACAGGTCTTGAGCGCCGCAAAGGCAAGCCCGCCCCTTAAAAATAATAACTATACAATTTGTTGCATATGTGGCTCATTAAGACCGCCCGGATAATTATCAGGAAGAACGGCCAAAGCCGGAAAGACATTTCATGGACACGTACAAAAATAAAACCGCTTTTATAACCGGCGCGGCATCAGGCATTGGCTTGGCGCTCACCAAAGCCCTGACGGCCCAAGGCGCGAATGTGATGATGGCCGACATTAACGGCAAAGCTTTGACGGCGGCGGCAAAAACCGTAAAAACCGGTCGCGGAAAAGGTAAGGTTGAAACGATTATCTGTGACGTGATTAAACCGCTCGACGTCAAAACTGCGGCCAAGGCCACACAAAATGCTTTTGGCAATGTGCATATGGTGTTTAACAATGCCGGTGTCGGGCTCGCCGGAAAGCCCGGAAACATTCCGCTCAAAGATTGGCGCTGGATTACCGATATAAACCTGATGGGCGTTGTTTATGGCGTCGAGATGTTTGTCCCAATGATGACCGCCCACGGAGAGCCAAGTCATATTATCAATACCGCCTCCATGGCCGGTCATATGACTATGGGCGGCATGGCACCTTATCACGCCACAAAGTTTGCAGTTGTCGGATATTCCGAAAGCCTTGCCCAAGAACTCGCCGCCACAAATATCGGCGTGTCCGTTCTTTGCCCGACTTGGGTAAAATCCAACATTTATAACGGCGCAGCCGGCCGCCCGACAGCGCAGGAAAAGAGCGCACCGAAAAGCGAACCTGATGAGGCCGCAGCCGCGCTTTATAATATGACGAAGGGATTAGTGGATAACGGCATGACGGCGGAAAAATACGCCGCCCTGGTTTTAAAATCCGTACTGGCCGGCCGGTTCTATGTTTTCAACGACCCGGAAGCCCGCGCCGCGATTAATATGCGCCGCGCGAGTATTTTGAAAGATTACGATGCGTGCCTGGCGGATTTGAATGAGATGTAGGGGGGGTAGGAACAGGGAGAAAAACTATTATGGATCTACAACAGATAAAATCTGAGTCAGAAAAATTTATTTCATCAAAAGGCTTAATGATCAATTCCAATCTCCCGCTCATTGAAGACCTCGATGAGGCATCTCCCAAAAGCGCCTATAACATCAGCGCGAGAATGTTCGCGATGAGCAATTTGATTGGGATGGGCTATGGAGCGAAACGTTCTAAACTAAAAAAAATTTGAAAGCGTTCGGACTTTGGGGCTTTGTAACTGAAGGCGAGAAGAAATATCTAAAGGCTTTCAAAATCTCTGAAACAACTAAAATCCACTATCAATGGCTTTGCGAATGCTGTCAGGCCTTGGCGTGGTCATTAGGTCTTGTTGACATGGATCCGTTTACACGATGCAAGGAAACCTTGAGCGATAAAATTCCACCAAACACGAACCCCCACAATCGCCTGTCAGAAGCGAAACTTCGACCGCTGATCGAAATCCAAAAACAAGTCGATTTGCATTATCGACTTCATTGGACTGCACGTCAAACTGACGATAAAACTATAAACTACAACGTTATTGTTGAACGGCGTAGAGCGTTAGATTGGGCCTATGGCGTCGCGGATAATTGGGATGAAGTTTCGCTGGATACATAGACAAACTCGCCCCATTATATCCCCCCTCCCCCCGCTAACACGCCACCACATTTACGGCTAATCCGCCTTGGCTTGTCTCTTTATATTTCGTCGACATATCAAGTCCCGTTTGCCGCATCGTCTCAATGACCTGATCGAGGCTGACGCGCATAACGTCGTCGCTGTGCAGGGCGAGTCTGGCGGCGTTGACGGCTTTGGACGCGCCGATAGCGTTGCGCTCTATGCAGGGGATCTGAACCAAGCCGCCGACGGGATCGCAGGTCAGGCCCAGATTATGCTCCATACCGATTTCCGCTGCCGACTCCACTTGCTGCGTTGTGCCGTTCCACACTGCCGCAAGTCCCCCGGCCGCCATTGAACACGCAACGCCCACTTCGCCTTGGCAGCCCATTTCCGCCCCGGATATAGAGGCGCGCTGTTTATACAAAAGCCCGATGCCGCCGGCGGTCAGCAAAAATATGCGCGCTTTTTCCGGAATAATGTTTCCGTCAACGCGGCTGCAATAATGTTTAATGATCGCCGGGATAATTCCCGCCGCGCCATTGGTCGGCGCAGTCACGACTTGTCCGCCGGCCGCGTTTTCCTCATTGACCGCCATCGCATACAAATTCAGCCAATCAAACAGGCTTTCACGTTCATTGGACGGCGGCGCATTATTCAGCTTGTTCCAAAGCTTTGGCGCGCGGCGATTGACGTTCAGCCCGCCAGGCAGAACGCCCGGCGTTTCAAGGCCGCGCTCAATACATGCCATCATAACGGCGACGATATTATCCAGCGCCGCGTCTGTCACGGCGCGCGGGCGAGCGGCATCTTCATTGGCGTAAACCACTTGGGCGATCGTCATGTTTTGCGCAGCGCAAATCTCCAAAAGCTCTGCGGCAGAGCCAAATTCATAAGGAACCGTCACTGTGGTCGGCACTATATCATCAGGAAGCGGAGTCAAAAGCTGCCGGCGCGATGCAATAAACCCGCCGCCGGTCGAATAGTACATTTGGCGACTGATCACCGCGCCGGTTTTACCGTATGCCGTCAACTCCATGCCGTTGGGATGTATGTCTGACAAAGTTTCATAATCAAAAATAATGTCAGTTTCGGGATCAAAAGCGATAACGTGGCCGGCGACATCGAACGCTTTATTGGCATGCAAGTCTGCCAGCGCCGCCTCAGCCGCGCGCGCATCAATGGTTTCGGGGGCAAACCCCAAAAGTCCGTAAGCCACCGCGCGGGGCGTGGCATGGCCCACACCGGTCAGCGCCAGCGACCCTTCCAAACGCGCCGTAATACGCGCCACATCCGCCATGCAGCCTTCGCGGACAAGCCGCGCCATAAACCGGACGCCGATCCGGATAGGGCCAACCGTGTGAGAGCTGGACGGGCCAATACCGACGCGGAAAATATCTAAAATTGACAGCATTATTCGACCTTCCGGTTTGCGGTAATTCTTGCGCTATATTTGACCGGGACAGACCGGTTTGTCGCCTGAAAACAGCACGGCTTTTTCACTTTTAGTTATGATAAACTCTTATTGATGGGCATGCCATCCGAGATCGATTTTCTTCGGCACACCCACTACATCCGGAAAGCTGTGGATAGTGTGAACGCCTATCTTGTGCATTTAATCCCATCGTCTACGATATATAGAGTGAATTAAGGGGGCCTGCGGCAAGATAATCAACATCTTGTGCCGGGGCGACTGCATAACAGAAAAACGGATAAGGGACTATCATGGCGTGGACAGAAGATCGGGTAGCGGTACTTTCAAAATTATGGGCTGAAGGCTTGTCTGCCAGTCAGATCGCCAACCAGCTTGGCGGCGTGACCCGTAATGCGGTTATCGGGAAAGTGCATCGTCTCGGCCTGTCAGGCCGCGCAACGCCGTCGCGCCCGTCAAAGCGCAAAATTACAACGCCGCGCGCGACCGCGTCTGCCCCAAAAACGGTTATCCCGCGCGCGCCGCGTCCGGCGCCGGTTATTGCCCCTGCCCCGCCGCCCATTGAAGCGAAGCGTATGGCCGACGGCGAATACGCCACAATTCTGACCATCACAGAAGATACGTGTAAATGGCCATTGGGCGACCCGTCCGGCGATGACTTTCGCTTTTGTGGCCGCAATACAAATGATGCGTCGCCTTATTGCCAAGCGCACAGCCGGGTTGCCTATCAACCGGCCCGCCGCCGGGGCGCAACCCAGAAATCTATCGCAAACCCGACACGGCGTGCCTTACATTAGGCTCTCCCTTTGCGATATTGACCTGCGCTTTGGCGCGCGGCTTCAAAACGGCTTCGATTTCTCGGAGCCGTTTTTTTATGACTTGCGCGCGGGCAAATCCGTCCAATTCTTAATGCCCCGTCGGATTGCATACCGTGCCGGGAACCTTTAAACTTTGTGGGCTCCCCGCGCGGACATAGAACTATTTATTATTGTTTTTCGATAATTATATATTGACTATCGGATATATTGGGCGCTTTATAGGGATGTGGAGAGACGACATGACAGTGTATAACAATCGCGCCCGCAGTTTAAATGTGACAGCGGCCCTCGCCGCATTACTGTCATTGAGCGCTTGCGCTAATTTAAATGCCCTTCGTGATGGTATGACGGACCGGTTTGCAACGCCGCCCGCGCCTGTTGCCGCAAATATTCAGTCAGCAGTCACGCCGCCGGCGCCCAAATGGGTCGAGATTGCGCCCGGCCGCATGCCTACCACGGATTGGGTCAGTAATTTGGGCAGCGCGCCGCTGTCTGCACTGGTTGATGAAGCTCTTGCGGCCAATACGAATGTTACCGCCGCCCGTGCGCGGTGGGAGGCGTCCATTGCAAGCGCGCGCGCGGCCCGAAGCAATTTGCGCCCAAATGTTTCTTTTGGCGGCCGCGCGTCGCATACTGAATATGGCAATGACCGCATCGGGGACACGAATTCAATCAGCTTGGGCCCCTCCGTCAGTTGGGAGCCGGATTTATGGGGCCGCATTAAAGACGGCGCGCAGGCCGGCGACATTGAAGCTGAAGCGAGCCGCGCTGATTTTGCCGCCGCGCGCCTTTCCGTCGCCGGCCAAACAGCGCAAGCTTGGTTTGATTTAATCGAAGCTAAAATGCTGCTCGATTTAGCCGAAAAAAATACGCAAACCCAAGACCGCGCCCTGCGACTTACGCAGCGCAGATTTGAAAGCGGCCTTGTCGGCGCAGCCGATGTCCGCCTCGCACGCTCTTCAGTTGCGAGCGCGCAGGCCGGTGCCGCGTCCGGAGAGCAATTTCGTGCCGCTTCGGCCCGCCGCTTAGAAACGCTTTTGCGTCGTTATCCGGCCGCAGATTTAGCGGCAGCAACAGATTTACCGCCTCTGCCCGCACTGGAAGGCGTCGGCGCGCCCGGCGATATTTTTGCGCGGCGTCCTGATTTGTTAGCAGCCGAGCAGCGTCTTGCGGCTCAAGGTCTGCGGATTGACGTCGCCCGCAAAAACCTATTGCCGCGATTGACGCTTTCAGGGGACGGCAATTTAAACGCCAATGATATTTCAAGACTTTTTGATATTGACGCCCTTGTCGCAAGTCTGGTCGCAAGTCTGACGGCGCCGATCTATCAGGGCGGCGCGCTTCGGGCTGAGGTTGAGCGCAATGAAGCGCTTTTACGGTCTCAAATTGAGACCTATGCCGGCGACGTGTTGGGCGCTTATTTAGAAGTGGAAAACGCGCTGGATGCCGAGACGCAATTACAAACGCGCGAAACCGCGTTGCGCGTATCACTGGACGAAGCGCGGCAAGCCGAAGCCCGGCTGGCAACCCGCTACGCAGAAGGCCTCGCGACCATATTGCAACTGCTTGATGCCCAGTCACGGGCGATCAATGCTGAGAGCAGTCTGATCAGCGCCCGTAAAGAGCGCCTCGCCAATCGGGTGCGTTTGCATCTGGCGCTGGGCGGCGGAGAGTTCGGCTATTTGCCGCCGCAGCCAACATAATCACTATGCTATAAACATAAGGCAGGCCCAAAGCCGCCAAACGAAAACCCGCAGGACAAGACCATGAGCCAATATAAAATTGAGCAAACACAAAATTCAGGCAAGCACGATGATGCGCCCATGCCTCTTGGCCGCAAAATTATAACGGCGCTGATCTCACTGGGAACGATTGGCCTTCTGGTTTTTATAGCGATCGGCATTATTCGCCTCAATGAAGAGCCTGAGAGCAAGAAACGTCCGTTTAATACGCTGGCCGTTATGGCGACGCCGGCTTTACAGCAAGACGTACAATTGACCGTCAATGTTCAGGGCGAAGCCGGTCCGCAGATTGAAATCGATTTAGTCCCGCAGGTCGGCGGCAAAATTGTTTATGTCTCGCCCAATTTTATTGATGGCGGAATTTTCAAAAAGGGCGAAACCCTTATCCGAATTGATCCGGCCGATTTTAACATCAGCATTGCCCGCGCGCAGTCTGCCGTGGCTCAGGCTGAGCAGGTGCTTGGCCGAGAGAAAGCTGAAGGCGATATTGCCCGCCGCGATTACGAAGAACTCGGCACAGGCACGCCGTCAGATTTGGCCTTGCGCATACCGCAACAGCAGCAAGCCCAAGCGGCGCTGGACGCAGCCCGCGCTGAACTTGACGGCGCCCGGTTGCAACTGGCCCGCACATCTGTTCGCGCGCCCTTTGCCGGCCGCGTTCGCAGCAAATCATCAGACGTCGGGCAATTCGTTGCCCCCGGATCACGATTGGGCCGCATTTTCTCTACCGATATCACAGAAGTGCGCCTCGCCCTGACCGATACGGATTTATCAAAATTGAATCTGCCTGTGGCTTATGTCGCCAAAGACCGCGCCAGCGCGCCAAGCGTGACTTTGTCAGCGGTCATTGGCGGCGCGCGCCGTGAATGGGCCGGAAAAATTATGCGCACTGACAGCACCTATGACACCATGACCCGCGCGCTGACAGCCATTGTCGAAGTGCGCGACCCTTACGGCAAAGGCGCCGCCGATGGGGTTCCGCTTGCGCCCGGGCTTTTTGTGGATGCACAAATTGAAGGCCGGACGTTTAAAAATGCAGTCGTTTTTCCCCGCGACGGCCTGCGTCCCGGCAATGAAATCTATATGGTTGATGAGAACGGCAAAGCCCAAGTCCGCAAGGCGACAGTGCTGGATACAGATGCCGACCGCGCCGTCATTTCGGCCGGCGTGAAACCCGGCGATTTGATCGTCCTCTCGCCGATGGAAAAGTCACGCCTGTCTATGGATTTAAAGGTTTTGGACATTAATGACCCTAAGACGGTTTTAGTCGAACCGGAAAAGCCGGAGTGGATGAAAAAACTCGAAGAAGATGATACGGAAGAAAAGCCCAAAGGTTTCTTTGCCAAGCTCTTCCCGAAAAAAGAAGCCGACCCTGACGCCCTGACAGGTGAGCAAAAAAGCGATCTTTTGGATGCCCTGTCTTCAGATTACGCGAAAATTATGCGCGATATGACCGATACGGAAAAATCAGATTATCGGAAATTAGATGCCAAAGGTAAAGCAGCATTCCTGCGCAAAAAGCTGGCCGCAGTGCCCGCGCGCGGTCGGGGCGGAAAGCCGGACACAAACCTGAGCAGCGGAGAGTAAAATGAAAAACTTAATCGCATGGTTTGTCAAAAACCCGGTCGCAGCCAATCTTATCATGCTGACCATGTTTATCGGCGGTATTTACGGGTTTAACAATCTTCAGCGTGAATTTATCCCGTCAACGACCGTTAACGGCCTGAGCGTCACTGTCAGTTGGCCGGGCGCATCTCCCCGCGATGTTGAAGAGCAAATTATATCCCGCGTAGAAGAGGCTATCGACGGCCTCGACGGGGTCGATTATATTGAAAGTACGGCCCGCGAAGGCGGCGGGAATGTCAATATTCGCACCAAGCTTCGCATCGATTATGAAAAATTGATCGATGAGGTTAAGGGCCGTGTTGACGGCATTAATAATCTGCCTCCGGATGCCTTCCGGCCGCAAGTTCGGCGTTGGGAAGCCCGGGTTGATATTTTTTATCTCGCCCTGCACGGCGATGTTGACCGGCAAACTCTGCAGCGCGCGGCGACGGATATGCGCCTGCAAATCAGTAAGCTTTCCGGGTTTCAGATCACCAATCAAATCTCCAAAGTCTCTGAACAGGTCACCATTGAAGTGTCCGAAGAGCAGCTTCGTAAATATGACCTGACATTTTCGCAGGTCGCTGCAGCGATCTCAGGATCATCCGTAAACCTGTCAGCCGGTACAGTTGAAACCAGCGGCGGTAATCTGCAATTGCGCGCGCGGTCTCTGGCCAATGACAAAGACGAATTTGAAAAAATAATTGTGCGGCAAACGGCCAACGGCGCAACCGTACGCGTCGGCGACATCGCCAATGTCATAGACGGTTTTGATAATGATGAGTTTTCCGCAAAATTTCGCGGTGAAAACACAGCGATCTTTCAGGTACTGTCTCCGGATCAAATGGATATTTCAAAAGCGGGCGAGCAAATTCGCGCCTTCGAGGCAGAGCTGAACCAAACGCTTCCGCCCGGGTTGAAATTTACAATTTGGGCCGATCTGTCGAAAACTTTTGATGACCGTATGAGCCTGATCGGCAAGAACGCGCTGTCGGGGATGATCTTGGTTTTGCTCGTACTTATGCTGTTTTTGCGGCCGGCCGTAGCGATATGGGTGACCATCGGCATTCTGGCCGCCTTTATGGGCGCTATCGCCATTGCGCCGTCTTTAGGCATTACGCTGAATATGATTTCGCTGTTTGCCTTCCTGCTTGTGATCGGAATCGTGGTGGATGATGCCATTGTCGTCGGCGAAGCGATTTATATGCATGTGGAAAATGGCGTGTCCGGAACCCGCGGCGCCATCGCCGGCACAAATATGGTTGTGAAGCCGGTTTATTTTGCGGTTATTACAACAATTTTGATGTTCGTGCCCTTCATGCTCATGAGCGGCCCGATTAACGCCATGACCTCACAAATCAGCCTGGTCGTCATAGCGGTTCTGATCTTCTCGCTGATTGAGGCGTTTTTCATATTACCGGCCCATTTGCGCCATTTAAAACCCATACCGCACAATCAGGAACGCGGCGGAATTATCGGCCTGCAACAGAAACTTGCGCAAAGCCTGACCCTTTTTGCGACAACAAC
This sequence comes from uncultured Robiginitomaculum sp., assembly GCA_938015875.1. Lineage (GTDB taxonomy): Bacteria > Pseudomonadota > Alphaproteobacteria > Caulobacterales > Maricaulaceae > Robiginitomaculum. Next base: position 60,928 of record CALLXE010000002.1, read on the forward strand.
ATTTCGCCCGATTGTCGCCTGGCTTTTGAAAAACCGCTATTGGACAATGTCGTTTTTCACAGGACTTTTAATTATGTCCTTTATGCTTTTGATAAAAGGCGTTGCTCCCTCAGCGTTCATTCCTGAGGTTGAAGGCGATATGATTGTGGTCAATGGGCGCTTTCCGGAAGGGACAAATTTTGATCGTATTGAGCAGGTTCGCGCCCAGCTTGATGAAGGCATTGCGCAGCTTAACGCCAATACTAAAGAAGATTTCGGCGTCGATTACGCGCTGATTGATAAACCCGGCACGGTAGCGGAAGGCCGCAGCGTTGAAGCTTATCTGGGTCTTGTTGATGCAAGTAAACGTCAGGACATTTCGACAAAAGACATTTCTGACAAACTGGAAGAATATGTCGGCCAAGTGCCGGATGCCTACCGGTTTAATTACGGCTTTACAGAAGGCGGCACCGGCGGCGGCGGCCTTTATTTTGGCGTGGCGAGCGCCGATGAAGAAGACCTGACCTTAGCGCTTATGGAGATCAAAGAAGAGATCGAAAGCTACAGCGCGGTTTCACGCGCTTGGGATAATCTGGAAAGCTCCGCTCAAGAGTTGCGCTTTACGATGAAACCGGGCGCAGAGTCCCTCGGCATTACGCTTGCCGATGTCACCCGCCAAGTTCGCGAGGCGTTCTATGGCCGCGAAGTACAGCGACTTCCCCGTAACGGCGAAGATGTGCGCGTCATGGTGCGTTACCCCGAGGCCGCCCGGCAAAGTATTGACAGTCTGCAAAGCCTGCGCATCCGCACGGCGAACGGGGTTGAAGTCCCTCTGCCGTCAGTGGCGGATGTTTCCTTTGAGCCCGGCGTAGGCCGCATTAACCGCCGCGACCGCAAACGGGTCAACTATACCGGCGGCCGGGTTCGCGGCGAACAGTCCGAAGTGGCCAAGATTAAAAAAGACATGGAAGACAACTTCTTCCCCGACTGGCAAAAACGCCATCCGGATGCAGAGCGTGTTATTGTCGGTGATGATGAAATTACCAGCACGTTCAAATCAGAGCTGCAAATTTATGGCCTGATAATCATCCTGATGATGTACGGTCTGCTGGCGATTGCCTTTAAATCATATGCCCAGCCGCTGTTGATTATGGTGGCGCTTCCCTTTGCCTTTGTCGGCATGATTTTCGGCAATATCGTTACCGGGGTTCCGTTTGGCATTATGTCATTATTTGGATTCTTTGCCGCCGCCGGCGTGGCCGTGAATGATAATTTGGTTTTGATTGATTACGTAAATCGTCTGCGTTCTCGCGGCGTCGGCGCGTATCAAGCCATGTTGGACGCCTGTACGGCACGGTTCCGGCCTATTCTTTTAACATCGGTAACAACCTTTATCGGGATTACGCCGATCCTGTTTGAAACGTCCATGCAGGCGGAATTCCTCAAACCTATGGTCGTTGCGCTGGCCTTCGGCGTGCTGTTTGATTTCTTCCTCACCCTGATGTTGGTTCCGGCTATGTACGGTATCGGCGTGGATATTTCACGCGCCTCGAAAGGGATATGGACAGGAAAGCGTCAGCCCCCTCTGGGTTCAAATTATAATCCGAACGTTGTTTTGGCCCTTGACGAACTTGAGCTTGACGACGACTCTTCCCCTGAAATTCCTGACGGCAATCCCGCCGAGTAAATTTGAAGTTGAGAGTAATGCCTATGTCTTTTTATAAAATCCTTATTGGCGGCGCGGCGGCGTTGATGCTGACAACCGCTTTGACGGCCTGCAAGCCGGCAGACCAAAAATCGCAAGCGTCCTCCGAGCAACCAAGCCAAGCGCTGTTGGGAAATTTTGGTATTGCGCTTGAAAATATTGATCAATCCGTACAACCGGGTGATGATTTTTTCAGCTATGTAAACGGCACGTGGATCGCCAATACAGAAATTCCGGCAGATAAGTCTTCTTTCGGCTCCTTTCATATTCTGGCCGATCAGGCGCAGGACCGGGTGCGCGTCATCATTGAAGAGACAGCAGCCGCTGAGAATAAAAAAGGCTCTTCGGAACAAAAAATCGGTGACCTTTATGCAGCTTTCATGGACACAGACGCCATTAATGCGGCCGGCATATCGCCTGTTGCGGACGACATCGCCGCTATTCGCACCCTTGATACGCACAGCGCCATAGCCAAGGCCATGGGCAACCCTGCGGGCGGGCTCAGTTCCCCTTTCAGCGCCTATGTCTACATTGATCGTAAAGACCCGACACAATACATCACCTATTTGGGTCAGGGCGGATTGGGCATGCCGAGCCGCGACTATTATTTAGATACAGACGATAAGAAAAAAGACCTGCGCAAGGCTTACAAGGCGATGATGACGAGCCTGCTTGAAAAAGCCGGCGTTGAAAATCCGGGCAAAGCTGCCGGCGAGGTTATCCGATTTGAAAAGCGCCTCGCCAAAACCCATTGGGAAGCCGAAAAACGCCGCGAAAAAGACCTGACCTATAATAAGATGTCGATCAGCGATTTAAAATCTTACGCGCCCGGTCTTGACTGGGACGCCATGCTGGATGCGGCCAAGCTCGGCAATATCAACGAGATAATCCTTCGCGAAAAATCGGCCATAAAAGGTACGGCCAAAGTGTTTGGCGCAACCGATATCGGGACACTGCAAAATTACATAATTTTTCACTACGTCAAAGATATGGCGCCTTATCTGCCCGAAGATATCGACAGCGCAAGTTTTGCTTTCTACGGCAAAGCGTTACGCGGGACACAAGAGCAGCGTCCGCGCTGGAAACGCGCGACCGGCGTCGTCTCTGATACGCTCGGCGAAGCCATCGGCGAAGTTTATGTCAAACGTCATTTCCCGCAGGAATCCAAAACGCAAATGCGCGATCTGGTTGAGAACCTTCGGGCCACCTTTAAGGTTGGGATTGATAATCTCGATTGGATGAGCGCGGAAACCAAGGTCCAAGCCCAAGACAAGCTGGCCAAATTTAATCCTAAAATCGGCTACCCTGATAAGTGGACGGATTATTCTACGCTGACCGTTGATCGCGATGATATAATCGGCACGGTCAAGTCTGCGCAAGCTTGGCAATGGAATGATATGATATCCGATCTGGGCAAGCCTATTGATCGGGATGAATGGGGCATGACTCCACAAACGGTCAATGCCTATTACAATGCTGCCTTAAATGAAATCGTCTTTCCTGCCGCAATTTTGGACGCGCCGTTCTTTGATCCCAACGCTGATCCGGCGGTCAATTATGGCGGCATTGGCGCGGTCATCGGCCATGAAATGGGTCACGGCTTTGACGATCAGGGCCGCAAAACTGATGGCAACGGCCAAGAGCGTGATTGGTGGACAGAGCAAGACGCAGAGGCGTTTACCGCCAAAGCACAAGCTTTGGTCGCGCAATATAACAGCTTTAAGCCATTTGAAGATGTGAATCTGAACGGGCAATTGACACTGGGCGAAAATATCGGCGATCTGACCGGGCTGACGATGGCTTATAAAGCATATCAGCGGTCATTGGGCGGAAAGCCCGCGCCGGTGCTTGAAGGCCTGACGGGCGATCAACGCTTCTTTCTCGCTTACGGCCAAATCTGGCAAAGCAAAATGCGCGAAGAAGCCATGCGCGCCCGTATCCAAACCGGCGTGCACAGTCTCGGGAAATACCGCGTTAATGGCATCGTGCGTAATTTCGGGCCGTGGTATGATGCGTTTGACGTCAAACCCGGCGACGCGCTTTATCTCCCGCCGGAAAAGCGCGTTAAAATCTGGTAGCGATTTGAATTTATAAAACCAAAAGCCCTCTTGATATCCAAGGGGGCTTTTTTATGCGCCTGTCAGTCTTGGCTGCCGGGGCTTTTTCCTGAATCCGCGACTGCGCTCACCATAGCTTTCGCGCGGCCGGTAAAGGTCGGATCGCAAGCCGAAATCATGCCATAGCGGCGGCGCAATTTTCCGGGAAGGCGGCTTAGCCCCCCAATCGGCGCGCGCTCCGCCGCAGCTTCGGCCGCGCCGTATAGGCGAGACAAAGCCGCCGCAGGGCCGCCCGCGGCAACAAAGCCGGCGCTGACCGGCGGAAAGGCGTCATCAGCATAATGCCGCTTATACCCGTCCAAGCCGGGGCCAAGATCAAGGGCGCTATACCCGCAATCGCCCGCGCCGCTAATAATATGCTCAAGTAATTGCATGCCGGGCGATACATTACGCAGCTCCGGGTCATAAGCCGTAATCCAGCTGTGGTAAGTTACGCCGTCCGTCAGCCCCATATCAACGGCCGCCAAGCGATCACCGAAATAAAGCGCGTGCATATCCGCGCGCAAATCATGATCGGGGCGCGCCATCAGCGCGTCCAACAGCCCCTGCGTCCAGCCGGCCGACAGAACATCATATTTGCCTGTGCGGGCATATTGGTCGCGCTTCCACGCAATGAGTTGATCATAAATTTCACTGGCGCGCGTTTGAAGTTTTACTTCAATGTCTCCGTATTCAGAGGCCGCATTACGGGTGCGGCGGCGCAAGCTTTTTAAATGCCGCCGATAAGAGCCATCCTGACCCTCGCGCCATGTATCGCCTCCCGCGTGCAGATCAATTGCAGAGCAGGCTATCGGCTCCGGCGCAATCACGCCCTGTGTTTGGCTCAACGCGTCATAATGATATGCGCCAATCCCCGCAGCAGTGAGCATGGCAGCGATATCAACCGGCGTATCCGGCGCGCAAACCGGGCCATGATAATCCGTCATCGGCGCACCGACCGGGCGGGCAAATGATTTACCCTGTACGGGCAGAAAAGCCGCCGGGGCGTCGCCGTCATAAGCGATAATAATACGAACATCAGAGCGCAAGCCGGCCACGATCTCGGTATAATCCGGATGAAAATACGGCGAACAGAGCGCAGGGTTCTGCACGCGAAACAGCGTCCATGCACTATACTCACCTATTGTAAGCTCGGCCGGCGTTTTCACGTCAAAGCGCATATTTGCGGTATGTGACGTCTCTGTCGCCATTGCCAATCCCATTTCGGTCTCCCATTTCAGACCGGCTTCTAGCCCAATTTGGTTTAGGCCCGGTTAAAAGCATAAAACTTAACAAAGGTAATAGTGTCCGCAGGCCCTCGGGGTTAGTAACGATCTATGAGTCATAATCATAATCACGCAGGTCACGGACATGGCGGCAAGTCCCACGGCGCGGTCTGCCCAAGCCAAACCGCCGACAGCAAGCGCTTGCTGATCGCCGCTGCGCTGACCGGCAGTTTCATGATTGCCGAGATTATCGGCGGCCTGATATCGGGATCCTTGGCTTTACTGGCGGACGCCGGGCATATGACGACGGATTTTGGCGCGCTGCTTGCCGCTTGGTTCGGCGTCCGCATGGGCAATAAACGTCGCGCTGCAGTTATTGCCCTGCTCAGCGGGCTCTCCCTGATCATTGTTGCGGGGTGGGTCGTGAAAGAGGGATTGGAGCGTTTGGCAAATCCTGCGCCGGTGTTGGGCGGCACAATGATGGTTGTCGCCGTATTGGGACTATTGGTAAACGTTTTGGTGTTTTCAATCTTAATCAAAGGCAATCGTGAGAATTTGAATATGCGCGGCGCAATTCTGCATGTCGCCACAGATATGCTGGGCTCGGTTGCGGCCATATTGGCGGCTATAATTATTATTCTGACCGGATATTACCCGGCAGACCCGATTTTATCGCTGCTTGTTTCAGTCCTGATTGTGGTCAGCGCCTACCCCCTGATTAAAGATAGCCTGCGCGCCTTGCGAAAATAAGCGCCAAGCGGCCCGCCTTTCAGATATTTAATGCCGCATGCGTGTATTTCCTTCATGCTTTTGCCGCGATTGCCCGTATAAAGTAAGCCTATGACCCCGCAGCGCGCCACATTATTAAAACGTATTGACCGCCTGGTCATGCGCGCGCGTGCCTATTTGGTGTGGGAGCGTTACGCGCCTGTCCTTTGGATTGGCGTTTTTGCCGCTCTGATCTTTATGGCCGGCAGTTTCGCCGGCGTTTGGGAACGCATCGGTGATCCGTGGCGCTTTATCGGATTAATCACTGCCCTTTGGCTGCTTGGCCGGGCGATTTGGGCCGCGCGTAAGGTTTCCTTTCCCGGTAAAAATGCCGCCGCGCGCCGGGTTGAAACCGATAGCGGCTTATCACACCGCCCGTTTGATACTGTGCGCGACGCCGCCGCAAAAACCGGCGACGCTCTTATCGGGCTTTGGGACATACATACGCAAGATGCGGCGAGCCGCGCCGCGAGCGCATCAGATGCCCGCCTCCGCCCGGCCTTAGCCCCGATTGATAAATATTATTTGCGTTTCGCGGTTCCCGCCCTTGTCATCCTCGCTTTAATGGTCGGCACAGGGGACAGTTTTGAACGCTTGCGCCGGTCATTATCTCCGGCGTGGATGTCAGCAGTGGACGCGCGGTCTGCAAAATTTGACGCTTGGATTGATCCGCCGGATTATACCGGACGTCCGCCTGTTTATTTTAAATCCCGTACAAAACTTGATGCGCCCGAGGGCAGTGAAATTGTGGCCCGGGTGAACGGCATTAAATCTGCGCCAAGGCTCTTGGTTACAGAGGGCGGAAAATCACGGCGCGTCTCCGTCACCCGTCTTGGCCCGACAAGCTTTGAAGCGCGCACGACAGTGTCCGAAGATGCCAAAGTGCGTTGGCGTATCGGCTCCAAACCCAAGACATGGCGTATTGACGTCAAAGCTGATAGCGCGCCGGAGGTTATTTGGACCAAAGATCCGGTCGCCGGCAAACGCGATACATTGGAATTTTCCTATGACCTGACCGATGATTTCGGGGCGATATCTTTGGTGCTGTCTATGCAGCGCGTAAACGATATTGCCGCCATGGGCAAAGACGCGGCGCCGGTTAAAACCATTGACATTGCCCTGCCCGCGAGCGCCGTTCGCCGCGCGCAAAACAAACCGGAAAGCCTGAACCTGACCAAGCATATTTGGGCGTCGGAAAAAGTTGTCGCGACCTTGCGCGCTAAAGATTTTAAAAATCAAATCGGCGAAACAGAGCCGCGCACGTTCATTGTTCCGGATAAAATCTTTATCTCAAACTTGGCCAAAGCAGCTATTGAAAACCGTACACTGCTTCTGGCAGGGCAAAGTCTGTCTTACGTAAAACCCTCGCGCCCGGATTATCGCAATTACCCGGTTTACACAGCCGTCATCCCGGAAGAACGTATTCTGCGCGCGCCTGCGCAAGTGCAGCGCGCGGCGGCGCTTATTGACATTATCACCGACAGTCCGGTCGGCGCGTTCAAAGACCCGGTGGTTTATCTGGGCCTGAAAAACGTGCAAAGCCGTCTGGAACACGCCCGCGAAATTACCGACATTGACGGCACACCCGAAGATTTATGGCTGATTGCCATGCGCGCCGAATACGGGCCGCTCGGTAATGCCAAAGAAGCTATGATGGCGGCGGAAGAGGCCCTTCGGGACGGCATAGCCCGCCGCGCCCGCCAACGGGAAATTGACACGCTGTTTACCCGCTATGACGACGCGGTTGAGCGCTACATGCAATATCTAATAGAAAATGCACAGGAAGCAGACGGCGAAGGCGGCGGTCCCGGCGGCGGCAAAAATGCTGATGAAATACAAAAGCTGCTCGATGCGATTGAAGAAGCGAACCGCCTTGGCGATACCGAAGGCGCGCGGCGGGCATTGGCGCAATTGGCGGAACTGCTTGAAAATATGCAAATTCAATTGACCAAGGGCGGCGAAGGCGAGGGCGGCAACGGACCGCCAAGCGACGGCCTGTCTGATGAGGTAAAGGAGGCCATTGAAGATTTGGCCGATGTCATTGGCGAGCAGCGCGAGTTGCAAGATGATACCCGCGAGGCCGAGCGCGCTCAAGAGAAAGCCGAGCAGCAAGCCCAAGGTCAGCAACCCGGCAAGCAAAATTCGGGATCGCAAGCCGGCGGTGAGACTGCAGGCGGTGAGACGACGGATCAGACCGCGCAGATTTCGCCGGAGCAATTGGCCAAGAACCAGGCTGCCCTGCAATTAGCCATAGATGCTCTTGAAAAAGCGCTTAAGGATGGCGGCACAGATTTGTCAGTCGCAGGCCCAAGCGGCGATGACGCCGGCGGCGGCGGGGACAATCCGGCCGGAGCGCCCGGCGGCGCAGGCTCTGATGACCCCAACGGCCCTCCGGGGGCCGGCGGCGACGCGCCTTCTGATGATCCGAACGCGCCGAGAGGCGGCGGAAACGGCGATAATGAGGACAGCCAAAGCGCCGGCGTCATGTCCCCGCAAGAGGCGCTGGACGCCGCGCGCCGCGCTATGGCCGAGTCAGAAGCCGCCCTTGAGGGGCAAGCGTTCGGCGAGGCGGGAGACGCGCAAACTGCGGCCATTGAAGCCCTGAAGAAGGCTGCGGAGAGCTTGATCGCGACCGGCACCGGCGGCGAGCCGGGAGATACGGCAGGACAGGATCCGTTTGGGCGTGAAACGGGCGATGGCGAAGGCGGCCTTGCGACCGGCGAAACTGAAATTCCGGGTGTCACAGACCGTCAACGGGCCCGCGATCTGATTGAGGAATTACGCCGGCGTGCCGCCGATCAGCAGCGTCCCCAAGAAGAGCTGGATTATTTGGAACGTCTGCTCGAGCGGTTTTAGTCTTTATAGACTTTTCCGCCCTTCATCACGAAATCAACATCCGAAAGCTGTGATATATCCGTCAGCGGATTCCCGTCCACAGCAATCATGTCCGCATATTTTCCGGGTTCAATGCTGCCGATTTCATCGTCCATTTCGATGTGTTTTGCCGCGACCATTGTCGCGGACGCTATCGCCTCTGACGCGCTCATGCCTGCTTTAAGCATGTAACCGAATTCACGGGCATTTTCGCCATGCTTAGACACGCCGGTATCCGTGCCGAACGCGATGGTTACGCCATTTTTATACGCTTTCGTCAGCATGTCCTGCATTTGCGGCCCGACCTCGAGCGCTTTTTTCGCTGAGTTCGGCGCGAGCCAATTTGAATTTTGCGCCCAATCGACCACGGTCATGCCCGCAAGCACTGTGGGGACCAAGACTGCGTCATTGGATTTGAAAAGCTGCGCAGTCCCGGCATCCAGATATGTACCGTGTTCTATGGATTTTACGCCGGCTTTCAGCGCGCTTTCAATGCCGGTTTTTCCGTGGGCGTGGGCGGTTACTTTGCGCCCCATAGTATTGGCCGTATCGACAATGGCTTTCAATTCATCATCAAAAAACTGCTGCCCTGTGCCGGCATTGGTGTTGGATAAAACGCCGCCGGTCGCCGTGATTTTTACAACATCTGCACCGGATTTAATCGCGTAGCGCGTCGCGCGGCGGCAATCGGCGACGCCGTCACATACCGTCTTTGATTTGAACATATCCGTGATGTCTTCAATATAGCCGTGGGAATCCCCATGCCCGCCGGTCACAGATATCGCCCGGCCGGCGGCGCGAATATGCGGGCCGTCAATTTTGCCGGCGTTGATAGCCCGGCGAAGGGCAAAAATCTCTTTGGGGCCGCCGACATCCTGCACGGCGGTAAAGCCGGCCATCAGCGTTTTGCGCGCATTGCTTGCCGCATCATAGGCCACATCACCGTCCTCTTTTGTAACGCCGTCAAGGCGCACAGACGGACTCCATTCGTGAGACAGGTGAATATGAGAATCAATCAGTCCCGGCAGAACAAAGCTATCCTTTAAGTCGATTATGTTTGCTCCGTCATGCTCAACATAGCCGTTAAGGACATCGGTAATTTTTCCGTTTTCAATCACAATTGTTTGCTGCGTTTCAGCCGGCGTCCCGGGGACAGCCAGCAGCGTTCCCGCATAAACCAGAGTGAGATCATCACCGTCCCCGGTGTCGTGGGCTTGCGCCGCAGAAACACTTATCGCGATAGCGGCGGCGGTCGAAAACAATGCTTTTGTCAAATCGGTCATACAGACTCTCCTGTTATTTTTATGAACTATGGCGCGTCCGCGCAGCGCGCGCAAACCCGCTCTCGCCGCAGGCGAACCCTGAGGACAACCATAAGCGCCGCTTGGCAGGCCCTTAATTATGCTGTTAGGTTAAATGAAAAGTTCGGGGATACGAGAACTATGAGAGCCATTGGATATTTACTGCTGAGCAGCGCCTTAGTGCTGGCCGCATGCGGCAGAAAAGAAACGCCGCCGCCAAAAGTCACGGCGCAAGTCCTGCTAAACCCTGCCACGGATGGGTGGCGCAGTCATGGCGGCGATTATTCAGAAACCCGCCATTCGACGCTGACGAATATCAACACAGATAATATTGGTGAATTAGGTCTGGCTTGGTCATACGATTTAGAGTCAAGCCGGGGCATTGAAGCCACGCCGATTATCCATAACGGGGTCATGTATGTGACCGCGACATGGAATGTCGTTCACGCCCTTGACGCGGTCACCGGCGCGCCGCTTTGGACCTTCCGGCCTGAGATTGATAAAGTTCAGGCCGGTAATGCGTGCTGCGATATTGTTAATCGCGGCGTCGCCATTTGGGGCAACAGCATTTTTACCGCCACGATTGACGGGCGCCTGATATCCTTGGACGCAAAGACCGGTGACGTTAATTGGGATGTCCTGACTATAGATAAGTCCGGGCCCTACACGATCACAGGCGCGCCCCGCGTGATTGACGGTAAAGTCATTATCGGAAACGGCGGCGCAGAGCTTGGCGTGCGCGGCTATGTCAGCGCGTTTGATGCCGATACCGGAAAGCAGATTTGGCGGTTCTATACCGTCCCCGGAAATCCGGCCGACGGGTTTGAAAATGATGCGATGGAAATGGCGTCCGAAACTTGGACGGGGGAGTATTGGGCCGCAGGCGGCGGCGGAACAGCATGGGACGCTATGGCCTATGATCCGGATTTAGACCTGCTCTATGTCGGGGTCGGCAATGGATCGCCGTGGAACCAATCCATTCGCAGCCCGGAAGGCGGCGATAATTTATTCCTGTCATCCATCGTGGCTGTGCGCCCTGACACCGGCGAATATGTCTGGCACTACCAAACGACTCCGGGCGAGACATGGGATTACACTGCAACCCAGCACATGATATTGGCCGATTTAGAAATCGACGGAAAGCCGCGTAAAGTCATCATGCAAGCGCCCAAAAACGGGTTCTTCTATGTGATTGACCGGCAAACAGGCGCGTTTATTTCTGCCAATAATTTTGTGCCGGTAAATTGGGCAACCCATATCGATCAGGAAACCGGACGCCCGGTCGAAAACCCCGCGGCCCGCTATTACGATAAAGAGCCACACTTCCAACTCCCCGGACCGCTCGGCGCCCATAACTGGCATCCCATGAGCTTTAATCCGCAAACCGGACTGGTTTACATTCCGGCCCAAGAAGCGCCGTGGGTGTATGGCAATGTCAAAGATTACAAACAAAATGCGGCGGGATGGAATACCGGCACGGACTTTAGCTTTGCTATGCTGCCGGATGATAAAGCTACATTCAAAGCGCTTAAATCCATGCTTAAGGGCCGGCTTTTGGCTTGGGATCCGGTCAAGCAAGAACAGGCGTGGAGCTTTGAGCATAACGGCCCGTGGAATGGCGGACTTTTATCCACCGCCGGCGGGCTTGTTTTCCAAGGCACGGCGGATGCGCATTTCGCCGCCTATGACGCAAAAACAGGTGAGCGAAAATGGCGTGAGTTCACGCAAACTGGCATCGTTGCCGCGCCGGTTACCTACGCAATTGACGGCGAGCAATATATCGCCGTTGCGGCCGGATATGGCGGCTCCTACGTCCTGGGTTTTGGCGGGGTTATGCCAAGCGGAAGCGCCTTTAATACGGGCCGCGTTTTAGTCTTTAAAACCGGCGGGACGGCAAAATTACCGGCCCTTGATGTGGATATGGCGAGCGCAGACTTTGAAATGCCAAAACGGCTTGATGTATCGGCGGATGTTATTGCCGCGGGCAAGCAGGCCTATGCCAATAGTTGCGCCGCCTGTCACGGCGATCAGGCGTTTGCGTCCGGCCTGACGCCGAACCTGCGCGCCTCTGCTGTTACCAAAGACGCCGAATTGTGGCGCGAAGTCACGATTGAGGGCCTGCTGGCGGAGAACGGCATGCCAAACTTTGAGGGCACGCTGGACGCTGATACTGTCGAGGCTGTGCGGGCTTATGTTATCGCTGAGGCGAATAGCGGGCGGGATAAGGCATTTTACGATTCTGTCTCGCTTGGCGGCGAGCCATAAAGCAGCAAATTGCGTAAGGGGCAGCGCATGATTTCAACCTGTTTCAGAATACGCCGCAGCCTTTGGGCGGCAGTGTGTTTCGCTATCATCACCCCCGCGTCAGCGGCGTTGGATTGCGCCCGTGCGGGCGACGCCGACCATGTGATTGACGCGCGCATGATGCTGGCTCTGGATGTTGTGCGCGCCAATAATTTGCAGGCCCCTGAGGCTGCGCGGCTCTATGCCCTGACAGCGCAGACTTTGGAGCGTGCATTTGAGGGCGCGGCGCCGAACGCGTCAAAGGCCGGCGCCTCTGCCGTCATGGCGCAGGCCGCATTAACACTTCTCATTAAAGAATATCCGCAAATCGGGCCGCATCTGAATAAATTTGGCAAATACGGCCCCTGCCCCGGCACCGCAAAATCTGATGTACGGCGCGGGCAAAAGCTTGGACAAAAAATTTCAAAACGCGCGCCAAGGCCTGCGCGCAAAACCCCGGGCGCGCCGCAAGCCGAAATCGGGCCGATCTTAATTGATTGGGCAAACGGTGAACCCATGGCTTTAAAATCATCATCGCAATTTCGGCCCCCCGGTCCGCCGGCCTTGAACAGCGGAGAATTTTCGATTGCTCTGGAAACCGTCAAATCCCTTGGCCGGCGTGGCAGCCGGGCCCGCACCACTGATCAATCGGCTATGGCTCGGTTCTGGGCAGGCGGAGATTACACATCATCGGGGCCGGGCCAGTGGAATATAATTGCACTTCAGGTCAGCCAAAACCGCCCCGTCAAAGAACGTTTAAAATTATTGACCTTGATGAACGTCGCCATGTCAGACGCAGGGCTTGCGGCGTGGGACGCAAAATATCATTTTCGATATTGGCGGCCGGACGTCGCGATTACCCAAATCGACCCGGACTGGATTGCGTTTTTAGAAACGCCGCGTCATCCTGAATATATCTCCGCTCACTCGGCCTTAAGCGCTGCCGCAGCGACAGTTTTGACGCGGCAATTAGGTCCGCAAAAATTTTGCACGACCTCTGAGGGTCTTAAGGGCGCGGAGCGGTGCTATGAGGATTTTTACGCAGCCGCCGGCGAGGCGGGCATCAGCCGTATTTATGGCGGCATACATTTCCCGTTTTCAAATGAAGACGGATTAAAACTGGGCCGAGATGTGGCGGAGTTTATTTTAACCGGAAATACGCGCACCGCCCGTTAAGGCGATGCGCAAGACTTAAAATGCTTTTTGCCATCCAAGGGACAAAACGCTGTCAGTCTCAAGCTGCGGGCCATTCAAATCGCGGCTTATCGGAAGGCCATATTCCAGCGCAAGGCGATGCCCCTTAAGCGCGCCGGATTGTCCTGCCAGATTAACGCCCAATAAGACCTTCGCAGTTTTTCCGCCTGAATAATCAGGATCAGCGGTTTGCACCGGCGCCATGATCGCCGGGTCTATGCCTTTGATCTTGCCTTGGCTTTCTACCTTAAGGCGCGCGGACAGGGATATCCAATAGGCAGGCTCATAAGCCAGCCATGCCGTGCCCTGAACGCTGTCGCCGAGTTGATAATCCTGATTATTTTTTCCTAACGGTAAACGCGCGCTTGCTTGAGCGCCCCAGCCGAATTTGCCGGATTTATCAAAATAGGTCAGGCCGGGTTTCAGATCAATCGTGCCGGTGCCAAGCTGCATCGGGTAAGGCAGGCGCGGCGACGGCGTTGCGCCCATGGGCGTTAAAATTTGATCTGTCTCAGTCGTGGATCCTGTGGGCAGGCTAAACGCAATATTGAGGTTGAATTGGCGACCGTTTTTGCCGCCGTCATCAAGACCCAAAATCGCGCCGACAGTGCTGTCGCCAAACCCTTTTGTTGCTGTTTTAAATGTGCCGCGAACAGACGTTCCCATACCGCCCCTATAGGTCAGATGGTTCATGTCGGCAGTTCGGTAACTTGTCATGGCCATAAGCGTGACATTATCGGTCAGGCCATACATGCCGCCCACCATATGCATATCCATTTTCATATCTGTCGGGACGACGCGCAATGTCGGCGGTTGTCCGGGATTACCGAAAAATCGGTTTGGAATTGTGGTCGCAATTTGATCGGGCGTAAGGCTGTTAGTGCCATTCCGGGACCCGTCCATATCCATAGTCATATAGCGATATGACAGCATTTTTTCGCCTTTTTTGTGGCGGTGATCAGCCATAACGCCAATCGGCGCATGGTCCATAGCATGGGGGCCAAGCCGCCCCTCTTCATGAGCATAGGCAGGGCTTGTCAGACCGGCCAAAAGGGCAGCCGTCATCAATAAGTTCAGTTTTGTCATTTTAAAAAATCTTTCAATAAATCAGCAAGGCCTGCGCGCGCAGCGCGGCTCAGGCGTAAAGTCAGCGTTGATTTAAAGAAAAGTCGGGGGCGCGCGTCCGCCCAGTGGCGGGCCACGGGCAAGGCTTGGCCTACAGATACGAGAGTCCGGCCGGCGGGGCACTGCGGTTTGATATTGCGCCGGTGATAAGACGCGCAGCGGCGACGGCATGACTGCGACGGTGCTATGGTTCAGGCAGCTTTCACATTGGGGCCAATCAAGCGCGTCTGTATCCGGGCTTTGCGCCGCGCTAATCTCTGACAGCAGAGACTTAAAATGGGCCTGCGCGTCTTGAGACGGGCCGGCGGCAGGCCCGGCATGTGATAACGGCGCGCACATAAAGGCCGACACATCATAGCCGGCGTGGCCGGCCAAAGCGACCGCGCTCGGCATCAGACTTTGCGCAATCAGGGCAAAGGCAAGGAGAATAGGCCGAAAGATATGAAGGCGATTTCGCATTATGTCCGGTGGATTAACACCGGGTTTCACCGGCGCAAGATTGCAAAATGTCGCGCAGCTTTAATCGGCGCGGCGGGATACCGTGCGAAAGCCAATATGGTTTGTTGAAAAACCGGCCTCTTGCGGTTGACGGGCCGAAGCGCGGTAACGTCTGCAATAGCTTGGCGCGCATAAAAAAGAGCCGCCCTTAATGGCGTAAACTTTCTCACCTGTCGTTTCGCGATATTCCGTATCCGTCCACTCCCAGACATTGCCGATCATATCATAGAGTCCGTATGCATTGGGCTTAAAGCAGCCGACAGGCGCACTGCGGTCATAGCCGTCATCTTCGCTGTTTTGCAGCGGGAAAATACCCTGCCACGTATTGGCTTGATGCTCTCCGTTCGGGGTCAATTCCTCGCCCCAAACATAAAGCGTATCACCGCCGGCCCGGGCAGCGTATTCCCATTGCGCTTCGCTTGGCAAAGCACGGCCCGCCCAATTGGCATAGGCCATCGCATCTTCATGGGACACCTGCACCACAGGATAGCTGCCCTTGCCGGCAATATCGCTGCCGGGACCCGTCGGCGCACGCCAATGGGCGCCTTCAATAAACCACCACCAACCGGGATGAGCCGCCGTGGGTTCTTTAAATATCGCCGCGCCGGGTTTTCCGAAACCGGGCTGCTCTTTTTCAGCGGTTGTGACGTAACCGGTGGCGTTAACAAAGGCGGAAAATTCATCATTGGTTACTTCATGAGAATCTATATCGAAAGCCTTTAATGTCTCGCGGCGCGCCGGTGCTTCCTCGCGGTAGGTCCTGTCGTTACCGATAATCGTTTCCCCGGCCGCAATTTTAACCGGCTCCGGAAGATCAGCCAAACAGGAAGTGACAACATCCGCGGAGGGTGTGGGTTTAGGCGCTGATGCGTCATGTTTTGCAGTACAGCCCGAAAAAATTAAAGCGGCCAGTGTGAGAGACATAGAGTGTTTCAAAATCATAATATTGAAGTCTTTAGCACTGATAATTGTCTCAAACCATAACTGACTTATTTGTTATTTGCGCCTGAGCAAACAAAACACTTACAAGGAACCGGACGCATATACATAAAATTCATCCGGATCTGTCCATGAGGGACGCTTTCTTTCTCTTCGTGTTCCACAGCTTACGCCTTAATCGCGCGCGGCAGCGGCTCGCCCGGTGATGTCGCAAGGCAATTGGACGAGGACTTTAAAACTAAATCTGCAAGCGCTGTTGACGCGGCTCCAAGGCCGGCAGAATAACGTCGTAAAACTTACACAGGAGGCCCTAATGGGAAACAACATTACGGATCAAGTCACGCAAGACAAGCTGGACGCCGCCGTCGCGCGGCGTCTCTACGCGCATCTGGATGCCAATAAAGGCGTTCAAAACATTGACCTGATGATACTGGCTGACTTTTGCCGCAATTGTCTGGGCAAATGGTACAAACAGGCCGCCGATGATCTGGGCATCCCGGTCGAAGCAGAGCAAGCCCGTGAGCATGTCTACGGCATGCCCTATAGTGCGTGGAAAGAAAACCACCAAGAAAAAGCAACGCCGGAGCAAATTGCAGCGTTTGAGGCGCGCCAAAACGCCAAGGCCGGCTGCGGCTAAAGCAGGTTTGACACCTGTTCATCGTAACTGCACAAATTGGTGAACGCCGGCTCTTCGCCCTTTACGGCCGGTCATGAAAAAATGTGAAGGGTCAGGCTCTATGTAAATTAGGTTGTCATAAATTTGACAGCTTGGACAATATTGTCAATAAAGATGCTAAGCCTGCGCGGGGCTTTTGCAATCTATATATCAACCGCTGAATTTATTTAGGTTTTGGGAATAGTATGACTTTTTCACGACGCGAATTTAACTTAGGTTCCGGCGCAGTTTTGACCGGATTACTTGGCGCGGCATGCGAGGCGCAAACCGTTATTAGCCCTGCTTCGGCGCGTCCTGACAGCCTGAAAGCGATAGCAAATTCCCGCGGCCTGAAATTCGGATCATCCCTTAAAGGCAAGCAAATCGGCAATAAAGCCCTCATGCAATTATTCATTGAAGAATGCGATGTTATCGTCGCGGAAAATGCGTTTAAGTGGAAACACATGGAGCGCGATTTTGAAAAATATGATTTCAAATATGCTGATCTCATTTCAAATTTTGCCAAAAAGAACGATCTTTATTTGCGCGGTCATACCGTTGTTTGGAATCAAGATAACCGTATTCCACAATGGATGCTTGAGGTGGAGCCGGAACTTGGTAAAGGCGGGCCGAAAATGGTGCGCGGCCTGATTGCGCGTCACCTTCGTAAAATGCAGCGCCGCTATCCTCATGTGCAGTCATGGGATGTCGTCAACGAGTCTGTCCAATTACAGGACGGCGCAGTGCGGGATAGTTTCTATACCCGCGTCTTAGGCGAGACCTTCGGTGATTTCGCCTTTCAAAAAGCCCGTGACATTATGCCGAATACTGAACTGGTTTATAATGACTACATGCAATGGTCATCCAAACCGGATCACCGCGACGGCGTTTTAAAATATTTAACCGGCATGGTTGAGCGCGGCATTCCCGTCGACGCGCTGGGAATTCAGAGCCACATTGCGGGCTCTGTCGGAGATGTCGATGAGACGGCTTGGGTCCGGTTCATGGACGACATTAAAGCACTTGGCCTTAACGTCATTATCACAGAACTGGACTGCGGCGATTCCAAAGTTATGGCGGGCGATATTGCAAGGCGCGACGCCGAAACGGCCGCCCATGTTAAAGCCTATCTGGATATCACGCTGGATTACGCCAATGTGAAACAAGTCGTGCTTTGGGGGCTGACGGATCTCGGCACTTATGCAAACAGTCGTAATTACCCGGAGCCGCGACGCCGTCCCGATGGCCAAAAAATGCGCCTGCACCCCTATGATGTTCTTTTAAAAGAAAAGCCCATGCGATCGGCGATTGCACAGGCTTTAAAAGCGGCGCCGAAGCGCTGATTTAACGAAAGACTAGTTTCGAACGGCCGCGCGAACCGGTTTCCATCCGGCTTTGCGCATCTCATCAAGACGTTTCACATCGGCTTTATAAGCTATGTCTTTCGCAACATTGACCAATTCATAGGGGTCTGTGCGGTGATCATAAAGCTCTTGGAATATCAGTGTTCCTTTGAGATCAACCCATCCGGTATAGCGAAAATCTTTGGTGCGAACGGTCTCGCCCTTACGCTGTTTACCGCGGCTGAACTGGGCAAAGGCCGCTTCTTTCCACTGCCGGTCCGGCGCTGTTAAAAGCGGAACCATAGACAGACCTTCGAGATTGTCG
The DNA here is from genome assembly GCA_938015875.1 of uncultured Robiginitomaculum sp. Taxonomy (GTDB): domain Bacteria; phylum Pseudomonadota; class Alphaproteobacteria; order Caulobacterales; family Maricaulaceae; genus Robiginitomaculum. The sequence continues at coordinate 79,239 of CALLXE010000002.1, forward strand.
GGCGCGTTGATTTTCGCCAAATCCGTGAGCGTCGGATAAACATCAACACTCTCAACCAGTGCATTTGTACGGCTGCCCGCAGTGGTGACGCCGGGAACACGGATCATCATCGGAATACGAATATCAAGCTCTGCATTACTGTGCTTGGCCCATTTACCGTAATCGCCCAGTTTGAACCCATGATCGCTCCACAGGACAATGATCGTATCGTCAGCCAAGCCCAACGCGTCAATATCGGCGAGTAATTCACCGACCAGACCGTCAATATAAGTCACGGCGGCCAAATACCCCATGCGCATTTGATCGGCAACATCTTCAGGAATCGACTTCCCTTTAGCGGGCGTGTCGGAGAATTTATCAACCTCATAGGCAACAAGCGCATAATCCGGCGCGCCCTTTTGAGCAACGCGGCTGACCGGATCGGGAATCTCACCCAGTTCATAATTGTCCCAAGCATCCGTCGGGGCATAAAACGGCAAATGCGGTTTATGAAAACCCATAGCATAGAAAAACGGCTTTCCGTCCGCGGCCAGTTTTTTCAGATCTTTTTGGGCATGACGCAGATTTTGAACATCAGGAAGCAAGCTCTCGTCATCCAACTTCATGTTTGAAAGTTTCATGCCCCGCTTGCGGCGTTCTTTGCGTATATCACCGATGACGTTGTAATTTGGAACCGTCCACGCCTGTTTATTATCATCATGATGATGATAAATTTTACCGGCGCTCATGGTAATATAGCCCGCATTTTTAAAAGCGTGTGCCATCGTAATGGCATTGGGAATTTCTTCGTCCAAAGGCTGCTGCAGGGTTTGGATACCGGTCGTATCGGGGCGCAATCCTGACATAACGGCAGCCCGAGACGGCGCGCAAACGGCTTGCTGTGTGTAGGCGCTCTCAAATAATAAGCCCGAGGCTGCAAAGGCGTCCATGTTCGGCGTCACCGCTACCGGATGGCCGTAGGCAGCAATATCGGGCCGCAAGTCATCTATGGAGATAAACAAGACATTCGGCGTTACCGGCAGAGCGGCCGCTTTTTGAGCCGCAACAGGCGCATCCGCAGACTCTGCTCCGGCGCAAGACGCCGTCGAAAACGCAACCGCCGAGGCCAGGAGTATGTGTGCAAGCGGCCGGCGCCGTGATGTTTTGATAAGTCGCATAGTATTCCCCGTAAATGTTGTCGGCTATTTTGCTTTTCAATTAGTCTTTACAATTATGACAATAATGTCAATAAAGGATAGCACAGGCAGACATTAAAAGAAATCTGCGGGGACGACAGACAGTTTTACAAAAGGATATCAGAAAATATGATGATAACTTCTACGATAAAATCAGCACTTAAACTGACTGCAGGCGGCATTTGCTATGCAGCGCTTTTAACGGCTTGCGACCAATCATCAGACGCACCCAAAGCCGGCGGCTCTGAAACATTTGGCGCGGCCCTGCCGGCATCTGATGTAAAACTTGATTTATCAAAATGGACCAAAGCCGACGTTCCGACCCGCAGCGGCAATTACGATACCGATATTGAAACCAAGATTAATGCGATTATCGCGCGCATGACTGTCGAAGAAAAAGTCGGCCAAATTATCCAACCTGAAATTCTGAACGTGACTCCCGAAGATATTCGGGATTACAATTTGGGCTCCGTGCTCAATGGCGGCAATGGTCGTCCGAATAAAAACATTTATGCCACGGCGGATGAATGGATTGCGCTCGCTGACAAATTTTACGACATGTCCGTCGACACATCCGACGGCGGTGTGGGCATACCGATTATCTGGGGCATTGATTCCGTGCACGGTAATAACAGCGTATTCGGCGGTACTATATTTCCGCACAATATCGGCTTGGGCGCCGCTAATGACGCGGCCCTGCTCGAGAAGATCGGCCGCATCACAGCCGTTGAAACGGCGGCAATCGGGGTGGACTGGACGTTTGCTCCGGCCGTCACAATTGCCCGTGATGACCGCTGGGGCCGCACCTATGAGAGTTTCTCTGAAGGCCCTGAAATCGCCGGTAAAATGGGAGCAGCCTTTACGATCGGCCTTCAGGGCGACCCCAAAGCTGCCGGCACATTTTTCGCGCCCGGCTCTATCATCGCCACGGCCAAGCATTTCATCGGTGACGGCGGCACGCAAAATGGCCGCGACCAAGGCGACGCGGTTGTCTCAGAACAAGAACTTATCGACATTCACATGCCACCCTATATCGACTCTATCGAGGCCGGCGCGCAAACAATTATGTCATCATATTCCAAATGGAATGGCGTGCGCATGCACGGGCACGGTCCTTTAATGACGACATTGCTGAAAGACCATACAGGGTTTGACGGCTTCATCATTGGTGACTTTAACGGCCATGCCCTGATCCAAGGCTGCACGACAACAGACTGTCCGGACGCTCTTATGGCCGGCGTCGACATGTATATGATCCCCGTCGAATGGAAGGGGCTTTACAAAAATCTGGTTAAACAGGTCAGCAGCGGCGAGATTCCAATGGCACGTCTTGACGATGCTGTTCGCCGCATTTTGCGCGTAAAGGCGCGCGCCGGAATGTTTGATATGGGAAAACCGTCCGGTCGCCCGTTTGCCGGAGAAAAACATATCGGCACCGCCGCCCACAAAGCCGTCGCCCGCGAAGCAGCGCGCAAATCAGTGGTGCTGCTGAAAAACGACAATGACGTTTTGCCTCTCGCGCCAAATTCAAACATTTTAGTCGCCGGCGGCGGTGCCCATGATCTGCCCGCCTTAGTCGGTGGGTGGTCATTGAATTGGCAAGGGTCGGGGCTGACCAATAAAGACTTCCCGCAAGGCGCAAGCGCTTTTGTCGCTCTCAAGCAAACTGCCAAAAACGGCGGCGGCAGCGCTGTTCTTAACGTGGCCGGTAAATATGAAACCAAACCCGATGCCGCAATTGTTGTCTTTGGCGAAAAACCCTATGCCGAGTATCAAGGCGACCGCGAGAGCGTCCTTTACAGCCTTGCAGAAAATGACCCGGATTTGAAAATCATGCGCGATCTTCAAGCCCAAGGCATACCGGTTGTCGCCGTATTTGTATCCGGTCGTCCGCTTTGGATAAATCCGCATCTCAACGCGTCTGACGCAATGATTGCTGCATTTTTGCCGGGCACAGAGGGCGGACGGGGATTGGCAGATTTGATCATTCAAGACCGCGCCAATCCGAAATATGACTTTACCGGTAAACTGTCTTTCTCTTGGCCAAAGACAGGCGGCCAAACGCCGCTTAATGCCGATCAGGAAAACTATGATCCTTTATTCCCGGTCGGCTATGGCCTTTCCTTATCCGATGACAAGGGCTCGAAAAAACTTTCCGAAGATCCGCAAGTCTCTGAGAGCCTGTTGGGCGCGGCCTCCGGCGCCGTTATGTTTGAAGACGGACGGGCGCTTGCCCCGTGGCGGGTCTATCTGGGAGACAGCGTTGAAGGCCGCCTGAAAACAGAGGGTGACCGTTTCGTGGAAAGCCCGGCCGGCACGATTGTTTACGAATCTGCTGATCGTAACCGCCAAGAAGATACAAAGAAAATTGTCTGGTCAGGAAACGGCAAAGGCGACGTCTTTGTTCTGGGATATTCTTTTGTAAGCTTTACCGGTCAGTTCCAAAAAGAGCAGTCAGTTATCATGACGGCATCAATCAAATCCGCCCCAAACGCGCCGGTCGCAATCGGCTTTGGTAACCGCAACAAACCGGCGATGACCGATGTCACCGAAGGCTTAACAGCGGCAACAGGAAAAGGCTTTACGCAGTTCAGCGTTCCGCTGTCTTGCTTTGGTAAAAAGCCCGGCGCATTCAAGAAAGTCAATTTGCCTTTCAGCATTGTCACCTCCGGAGAGATGGAAATTCAATTGGCAGATTTGCGGATCGGCGAGCCTGTTGGCACAGTGCTCAAATGTAAAAAACCGGCCCAATAAGACGGGCTTTCTGAAATCATCTCTTTGCGTGAAATTGCTCTGATATTGTGGTACAGACGCGCAAAGAGCATCCCGATAGCGGGACGGGGATAAGACATGTCGAATATTTTCAGACGGGCAACCATTAAAGATGTAGCCCAAAGAGCTAAGGTCTCTATCAAAACCGTATCGCGGGTCGTGCGGCAAGAACCGAATGTGAAACCGGAAACCCGCAAGATTGTAGAAGCGGCTGTAAAAGAGCTGGATTATCGCCCGACATCTGCGGCCCGAAGCTCTGTCGGCGCACGCTCTTACATGATCGGATTATTGTTTGATAATCCCAATCCAAGCTATACATCAGCCATGATACGGGGCGTTCTTATGGAAACCCGCGCCCAAGGCTATCATTTAGTGGTAGAGCCAATCACGGCGAGCGACGAAGATGTGACAGAAAAAGTGAAACGGTTTGTCATTCAATCCAATTTGGACGGGGTCATCTTGCCCCCGCCTTTATGTGACAGACAAGATATTTTGGAAGCCTTAAACAATCTCGATAAACCCTGCGCGCGGCTTGCCCCCAGCGACCCCGGCAGTGACGGCATTACCGTCACGATGGATGATCGCCAAGCATCGCAAGAGCTTACGGCTTATCTGATTTCCCTTGGCCATAAAGACATTGCTTTTGTCACAGGCCGCGAAGGCACAGCAACAACCGAGCGGCGCCTCGGCGGCTATCGCGATGCCATGAAAGCGGCGGGACTGACCATTAATGAAGATTGGGTGCTGTCTGCCGGTTATGAATACCATTTGGCGCTTGAGGCCGGGGAGAAAATCTTGTCCGGCCCCCGCCGCCCGACCGCTATTTTCGCAGCCAATGATGACATGGCGGCCGGCATAATCGCGGCCTGCTACAAACTGGGCCTGTCTGTTCCGGGAGACGTCTCTGTTGCGGGCTTTGATGACAGCGTTATTGCCTCTGTCGTATGGCCGCAATTAACAACAGTTCGGCAACCGATTGAAGAAATGGCCTCCCTTGCCGTAAACCAATTAATCGCCACGGCCCGCGACGTTAAAGATACTGACAATGACCATAAAAAAGTACGCTCTGAATTAATTGTTCGGGCGTCCACAGATCGCCCCTATGCGGCCGCCAACGTCGCTGAATAATCCCGCGCGTACGGCCTGAAACAATGAGCGCGCGCCGCCGATATTTATCCAAGTCCGTTTTAGCCATGCTGTTTTTTGCGTGGGGATTAGTGTCGGTTTTAATCGACATGTCGATTCCGGTCTTCAAAGGCGCGTTTGAACTGACCTTTCAACAGGCTTTCTTAGTCCAATTTGCATTCTTTACGGCCTATCTGTTTCTCGGTCGTCTCTCCGGAGCCGTCGTTGCGCGCATCGGCCTTCGCGCCGGCGTTTTAATCGGGCTCGCTTTTATGATCGCCGGCGCCTTGTCTGTCGTACCTGCCAGCTTCAGCCGTAATTTTAATTTTGTGCTGCCGTCCATATTCGCCATCGCTTGCGGGATTACATTTCTGCAGGTGTCTGCAAACCCGCTTGCCGCCGGTTTGTCGGGCGGGTCTAAATCTGCAGGGCAATTGACAATGGTTCAGGGGCTGAATTCTCTGGGGACATTTGCAGCGCCGTTTGTGGCGGGCCTTCTGTTTTTCATTGGCCCCAATGACGCGCCGGGGGACTTGGCCGGGGTTCGCCTGACATTCATGGCGATTGCGGCGCTGCTGGTTATTTTATCAGGGTTGATCTTCGCGCTTTTACAAACGCCCCAAAACCCTGAGGCGCAGGTCGCAAGGCCCGCACAGATCGCGCAGGGCGCGCCAAATCCATCAGACACAATTCCTTTGATTTTGGGCATGGGCGCAATCTTCTTTTATGTCGGCGCAGAAGTTTCCATCAGCAGCACGCTGATAAGTTTTTTATCGTCCGCCGATATACTGGATGTATCCGCCAAGCGTGCAGCCTCATTGGCCGGCATTTTTTGGGGCGGCGCGCTGATCGGGCGTCTGCTCGGCGCGCCGATATTAACGCGATTTGGCGCGGCGCGAATTTTGACGATCTGCACATTAATGGCGGCGGGGCTTTTAGTCAGCGCGAGCCTGACCTCGGGCCTTATCGCGGCCGCCTGCATATTGGGCGTCGGCGTTTTTAACGGCGTCCAGTTCCCGACGATTTTTGCTTTGTCGATTTCCGGACGAAGCCTTGAGAACCGCGCGCGGGTGTCCGGATGGCTTTGCACGGCGATTGTCGGCGGCGGCATTGTGCCGCTGCTTTATGGACGCCTTGCCGATACGTCAGGACTTTCAGCGGCACTGGTTGTGCCGGCGCTTTGCTATATTTATATTTTTATATTCGCTCGGGTCGCCGCCAAAAAGGGCGTCTGATGGCCGAACTATTTGCAGGATTTCAGGCTGTCCGTTTTGACGGAAATCACGGCGCTTTCAGCATAACCGTACCGCACAGATTTAGCATGCAACGCGTTGCCTTCCGGTGTGTAAGCCTCCGTATAAAGCGAAAAGGCTTTTGCTTCCGGCCTTGTCGCAACCCCGATTGAAGCGCCCGGCGTTACGGATTTCCAAACCACATCTTTGCCCTTTAAACAGGCCGTTGGCGCCGCCGTCACCGGTTGCGTGCCGTCCGGCCACATTCGGGCGACCATTTCAAGCTCCGGGACTGCGGACAAATCCCCCGTTCGCGCAATCCAGGCGTCCATCGCGGATTGCATAGATTTCAGCTTGGGTTGATAGCCGGGTTTTGCGGCCAAATTATTAATCTCATGCGGGTCCTTGCTCAGTTGATAAAGCTCGTCTTTCGGGCTTGGCGTATCAAAATATTTTGCCGACACATTCGCGAGCTTTCTCCGGGCATAAAGGCTGCGCATCTGCGCCATGATCGGGCTGTTATTTTGATAACCGATGTCGGGCAAGCGCGGTTTATCAGGCGTATAATTTCGAATATATTTATAGCCGTCATCGCGCACCGCCTTAAAGCGTTGTTCACGCTCATCAAGGCGGTCAGCCGCCGCGTAAATATAGCGGCGCGGCGCGGCGCGGTTTTCACCTTCAAAAACTCGCCCCTGAATAAAGTCCGGAATATCGACCCCCGCAAAGTTTAAAATTGTCGGTGCCAAATCAACAAAACTCACGAGGTCTTCGCGCAAATCTCCGGCATTTCGTTCATCAGAATAGGCGATAATCATCGGCACCTTTAGGCCGCTGTCATACAGCGTACGCTTTGCACGCGGCAGGCCGTCACCATGGTCGGTCGTCAAAATTATAACGGCATTCTTGCCGCGCTCTGACGCTTGGATATCGCTTAAAAGTTTACCGATAAGCGCGTCTGTGCGCGCGACATTATCATAGTAACGGGCAATGCTTTTGCGCACTGTCGCCGTGTCCGGATAATATGGCGGCACCGCAATACTATCCGGGTCGGTGAAGACCGTTTTCGTTTTATCAAATTTTATGTTGCGGGGCACAAAAGATTTGGCGTTGCGATTGCCCTCTGAATCAATATCCGCCGGAAAGCCGTAGCTTTCATGAGTTTGATTGAAATTTATCATTGCAAAAAGCGGCTTGTCAGCCGGCGCGTTTTTCCAATTTGCCGCGCCGCTGCTCTCGTCCCAGACGGTGAACGGCGTTCCGAATTGATAATCGGTTTTCGATTTATTCAGGGCATAATAACCGCCGGCGCGCAACAGCTCCGGGAAGGCTTTTATGGTGGCCGGGGGCACGGCAAGATAAGACGCGCCGTAGGGCATATCGCGCCCAAACATGGTCGTGCGCATATGCATCGTACCCATCGTCTGTTGATGCACGCCGGTGATGAGCGCGCTTCTGGACGGCGCGCACACGCCGGCTGTGGTGAAGGTATTGGGAAACCGAATACCTTTGGCCGCCAAGGCATCAATATTAGGCGTTTGCGCGGCAGCATCCCCGAAGGATCCGAATTTCGGCGATAAGTCTTCGAGTGTAATCAGGAAAATATTGGGCCGCTCAAGAGCCGCAGGCATAGGGGATTTTACGGATATTTCCGTTGACGGGTCTTCTTTATCAACCGGCACGGCCGTACAGGCGGAAACAAAAAAAAGCGCGGCGAGGGCCGCCGCGCTTATGTTTAAATTTGCGCGCACTTTAATGTCCGCCGGTTTTTTTGTTGTCGCGGGCCGCTTTGGGCTTGCCCCCTTCATTTTTCGTGTGACGGCGACGATCCGGCGCATTGTCCGGACGCAGCCAACGCTCAGGAAACTCAGCAGCTTTTGAGCGGGTCTCAGAGCGGAACACCGCGCCGGGACCAAACCGTTCGGAATATTCAACGCTTGGTTTACCCGCTTTGCCATTATCAGACAGCATAGCGTAAAGCTTGGCGCGCAGATCAACGCGGACGTCGACAAGGCTTTCATCTTCGATCAGATTCTTAGTTTCGAACGGATCGTTTTCCAGATCATAAAGCTCTTCTGTGTCCCATACGCCATGATATTGAATGAGCTTATATTTGGACGTGCGGACAGCAAATGTTGTCGGCGTGTGCGGGTAATTATACTCCCAGAAATATTCATACAGCAGACCGTCGCGCCATTCGCTCGCAGACTTACCGGTGTTCAATTGCGCTTTAAAACTGCTGCCATCAACGTCGCCCAAAGCGGGCGCGCTCGCTAAATCAATAAATGTCGGGCCAATGTCGATACCGGCAACAACGTCAGAAACGGTTTTACCTTTGGCAACACCTTTGCCCATAACCAAAAGCGGCACGCGCATGCTTTCTTCATAAGCATTGCGCTTATCAATCAGGCCGTGCTCGCCGAACATAAAGCCGTTATCACCCATCAAAACAACGATGGTATTATCCAATATGCCGCGCTCTTCCAGCGTCTGAAAAATCTCGCCAAGGCCTTCGTCAACCGCGCCAAGGGTTTGGTTATAGCGGCGCTTATACTCCATCACGTCAAGTTCAGAGTGATACGGGAAATCGACGCCGTGCCAGCTGTTACGCTGATTTTTGACCCATAAGGGCTTGCCTTCATAATTGGCCGGCGTGTCGGCCATAGTCGGCGGCGGCGTCATTTTGACGTTTTTGTAAAGGTTCTTATGACGCTCGGCCGGGATGAAATCAGAATGAACGGCTTTGTGGGACAGGTAGACAAAGAAAGGGTCATCGCCGTCTTGGTTTTTAATAAAGTCCAGCGCGTAATCATTAAGCTCGTCAGTGATATAGCCTTTTTGGTCAACGCGCTTACCGTCAATATTTAAGGTGTTTTGGCGGGTTCCGTTCATGGGCTTGTAATGACCTTGGCCGGCAAATGAAATCCACTTATCAAAGCCGGGCTGCGGCGCATCAGAATGCCCGCCCATATGCCATTTACCGATAAAGGCCGTTTTGTAGCCGGCTTTTTGAAGCTGCTCCGGGAAGAATTTGGCGTCATCACCAAATTTTGTATTGTTATCGACAATGCCATGATCGTGCATGTAATTGCCGGTGATGATGGACGCGCGGCTGGGCGAACACAGGGCAGTCGTTACAAATGCATTTTCAAAGTGAATGCCCTCTTTGGCCATACGGTCCATGTTCGGCGTATCCAATTCGTCATTCATGAAGCCCAGCGCATCATAGCGTTGGTCATCGGTCAGAACGAATACAATATTGGGTTGCTCACCTTTTGGCACAGAGGTTTTTGAAACAGCGTCTTTTGCTTTATCATCGGCCGCTACGCCCGCTGCCGTCGTGTCTGCGCCGCATGCCGTTAAAAGCGCCGCGGCAGAAAGAAAGAGGCTCGCTTTAATAAAAGAAACAGTTTTCATAATTTTCATCTCAACATATTTAAAAAGATCAGCAGGACAGGGCTGATGTGGGCAACCCCGCCCTGCCGTTTTCAAGTGCGGGGCACTAGAAACGGAAGCGAAGTCCGGCGACGTAACGGGTATCGTTGACGCGGTAGGCAATTAAGCGCTCTTCAATTTCCTGGTAACGGATTTCGGGCTCATTCAGAATATTAACAGCCTCAAAATTCACAGTCAGTTGCTTGTTGATATCATAGCTCGCAGACGCATCAAGCTGCCCGTATGGCTCTGCAAAAGACGCTTGGTTCGTCGACGTGCGCTCGTCATAAAACTCATCACGCCGGTTATAAGCAAGCCGGCCTGAGAAGTCGTATTTTTCATAAAATGCGATTAAGTTATAGCTGTTCTCTGACAAATCCTGAACAGGCAGATTCAAACCGGTCGCTGAAACAGAGCCGCCGCCGTCAATATCGATGACGGTGTAATTTGCAATAACACCAAGTCCGTCGAACGGGCTTGGAAGAAAATCGAAGGAATGCTGATAGCCAAATTCAAAACCGTTCACCGTCGCGGCGCCGACATTGTCGGGAACGTTCAGACGGATCAAATCTTCACCGACAGAACAGCCATCGTCGCCCGGTGAGTCTTCTGTCTGACTATCGGGCAAAGTGATACATTCTGTAATGACGCCGTCTTCGATCCGCTCGCTGAAATCTTTGTAAAAATATGCAACAGACAACAGATTTGTTGAGCCGAAATATTTCTCCAGAGATGCATCAAATTGCGTCACCTGTTCGGGCTGCAAATCAGGATTGCCGCCGGTGCCCGCATCCGCAAAAAATTGAACGCGGCGGTTCGGAGCAATGTCGTCAAGGCCGGGGCGCGCCATTGTTTTCGCGGCGCCCAGACGCAAGTAAAGGTCATCCTGAAGTATCAGGGACAGATTTCCGCTCGGCAAAACATTCTTGTAACTTTTCCGGGAATCAAACGGTGTCACAATGCCGCCCGACTCCGTAAAGCCCTTAATGTCCGCCTTGGTATCGACGACTCGAACGCCGGCGTTACCGCTGAATGAAATGCCGCCGAAAGGCAAAACGCCTTCAAAATTTGCCTTGGCGTAAAACGCCATTGTATCGCGCTCAACGTCATAGCCCCAGACCTGATCCGGAACGCTGACAATGCCGCCCTCTTCACGAAGCCGGCTTGCATTGGCCGTTAAATACCCTGAATCCAAGGAGAACCATTCACGCGGAAAGTCACCGCTTGCGCCCGCCAGAACGTCCTGAAATGGCTGCCGGACAATCAAACCGGGATAAGCTTCGTTCAAATCTTCGAAGGTTCTGCCTGACAAACCTTCGTTCGTATCGTCATCGTCACCGCGGAACCGGTAACGCTCTCCCTCTTGCAGGCCCCGGCGTGAACCGAACTCCACACTCGTAACTATGCCCCAATCAACTGTTTTATCGAAATCGACCGTGAAAGCTGTATCATCACTATTTTGGAAAATATCCTGATAGAGCGGCGTCCCCAAACTATAAGTCGTCAAATCGGTCAGATCGACGCGATTAGTATCCGTCAAAGATGTCGGCGCCTGACCGTCCACATCACGGAGGACCGGGACAATGGAGGGCACGTCAGTGCCGGCACCAAAATCAAAAAAGTAAAATGGCCATTCACTGAACGCTACGCCGCTTGTGGTGAAAATTTGCTCATTCATAGACTCGCCATGGCCGCGAGCATAGTTCACCTCAACGTCGAGGCCGACATTAAATTCGTACTTACCTCCGACCGCCCAAGTGTAAACTTCCTGATCATTTGGCGCGGAATTCCCTGAAATGTTTAAATTTACGCCGCGTTGCGCTGTCCCGTTCCCGCGAATTTGACCCAGAAATGCCGACAAAACGGTTTGGTTTTCTGAAATGAGAGCGTTTTCCGGCTGTTGATAGACAGATCTTATGCTACCCCTTTGAATGGCGCTGTTAAATGCCGAGGTGTATTGAAACTGTGCGTCGTTTGATTTGGAATCGCTGTAAGTTCCGTCAAAATACAGCTCTGACTTTTCCGTTGGCTTCCACTGCAACGCCGTCGTCACGGACTGAAGTTCACGATCTTGATTCCGAATACGCAAACGCGTTTGCAGCGGAACAAACGCTCCATCCTGAAGATCAGTGATAATACCGTCGTCATTGACTTCAATATCTTCACCGGCAGTTCCGTCTCCGTCCAAATCACGACCAAAACCATTAACAGCGTCCCAACCGCGAACATCTAAAAAATCCTGGCGCAATTTACGGTCACTTCGCGTATAATTCAGCGATGCGCCGAACTCACCAAGATTTGTATCCCACCTGTCGCTCAGCAAAATATTGCCTTGCGGAGCCCATTCTTCGGCGCGATCCGCATATTGACCGGAGATCGAGCCGGCAATGATGCGCTTTTTACTGCTTAGCGGTTTCCGTGTGTTTAGGCGAATAATGGCACCGATGCCGCCTTCGACATCATCAGCAGCAGGCGTCTTAATCACTTCAAGGCTTGAGAATGCCTCTGACGGCAGAGTTTGAAAAGAGACGCCGCCGCCCGCACCGGAGCCGATTTGGGTCTGACCGTTTATTTCAATCCGGTTTTGCGAAAAGCCCCGAACAGAAAGTTCGGAGCCCTCACCCAATTCACGGTTAATCTGGACGCCGGTGATACGCTGCAGGCTCTCGGCAACATTTGTATCGGGAAGTTTGCCGATGTCTTCGGCGTCAATGGCGTCGAGAATTTGCGCGGCGGTTTTCTTTTTCGCCCGCGCTGTCTCCAAGCTTTGACGAATACCGGTCACGACAATCTCTTCAATCTCATCCTCGCCCGGATTGGTTTGCGCAAAAGCATTGCCTCCCGACAGAAGCGCAATAATGGCGACGCCGCTGATCAGATGACGTTTTGAAAAACGCGAATAGGTTTTGATATCAGACATTGTTACCCCCAACGAATATGCGTGAGACCGCGGTGACGGCTGTTTTGCAGACATATTTTATTATTTATGCATTCACATAAGCATATCACAGCGCATATGACAATAATGTCATTTACTTTTATTTTGCGTGTTCCGACCTCGGACTAATGCTTAATTTTTGTTGTTTTTACGCTTCTCGCGGCGCTCTCTTCGGCGCTGCTCTTGTTTGGCTTTATTGACCTTGCCGGCCTTTTCAATCTTTTTCGGCCTCCCTTTAGCCTTTGCGCCTTTGGATGCGCGCCATGTTGTAAGGCCTGCCTTCATCTCTGCCACCTTCTGCGGCATTGAGGCCGACAGGTCCGTGGTTTCGCCGATATCAGTTTTGACATTATAAAGCTCAATGCGGTTTTCATCGAAGAACTCAAGGAGTTTATAATCCCCTTTTCGCATCGCCGAGGCGGGATTATCACCGGTACTGCCGGGGCGCGCTTTGACGGAATGCCAATAGACAGTTCTGTCTTTCCAATTATCACGTCCGGCCAGAACATTTTCAAAACTCTCACCGTCAACGCCTGTGACTTTACCGTCCAACGCCAAATCAAGCAGTGTCGGATAGACGTCCATGCCAAGCACAATCGAGTCTGTATCGACGCGCGGCGCAATCGCTTTCGGCCAGCTGACAAATAGCGGAACGCGAATACCGCCTTCATATAAATGCCCCTTGCCTGCTTTAAGCGGCAGGTTACTGGTCGCCAATTCCCGTTCACGGCCGGAGGCGATGCTCCCGTCATTAGACAGGCCGCCATGATCCGATGAGAAAACAACGATCGTATTATCAGCAATGCCCCGGTCATTAAGTGCAGCCATAATGCGGGCAACATTTTCATCAACGTTTTCGACCATACCGGCATAATCAGCACTGTCTTGCTTCATTTTCTGCCGGCCATGTCCAAGCTCAATATAGTCAGGGCCTGCGCCGAAATCATGGGCCATGATTTCTAAGTTGTTACGCGCTTTGTCCTCAGGTTTAGCTTCGAGCGGCGTATGGACGGAATAATAAGACAAAACCGTCAGAAACGGTCTTGATGGGTCGGCGTCTTTTATAAAGTCGATGACATTATCGGTCATAAGATCAGAAATATAATCACCCGCCTTGCCCGCCGCTTTAACATCAGGAACAGGAGATTTATCGCCTTTGGCCGGCCCGCCCGTCTTGTTGAACGGATAGGTTCGCGAATGAACGCCGCCCGTTTCACCGGCGGCCCAAGAGCTGTCAAATCCATAGCCCGTGGCACTGCTTTTGCCGTCGCCCAAGTGCCACTTACCGACAAAATGCGACTTATAGCCGGCGACCTTAAATTGCTGCATCGGGTTTCTCGCAGCCGGGATTGCGCCTAACTCACCCTTATTTTCGTTGATCGGATAGGTCGCAGTCATCAGCCCATAACGCGACGGCGTGCAGCGCGGATAGCTTGAGTAAGCCTGCGTAAACCGGACAGACCCGGCCGCAAGCGCGTCAATCGCCGGCGTTTGATAAATCTGCGACCCGGTCAGGCTGAGATCATAATAACCCAGATCATCGGCCAGAATAAAAACAATGTTTGGCGGGTTTTCAGAAGCGGATGCAAGAGCGGCGTCAAGGCCGGCATCGGTCTGCGATCCCACTTGCGGGCTGCACGCCGCGAGCAGCAATCCTGATACGAGTAGCTTGGACTTCATAACCTTCCCCTTCGACCGGTCTTTTAAACCGTGTTCGCCTTTGACATTATTGTCATTACCGGAGAAAAAATCGTCTCGCCAGCGCAAATGTGGCGCAATACCGCTTTTTTATATTTCAAGAAGAAGATCGCATGGCAAATACGAGGACGTTTACAGACACGGCAGATTGACACCCACCTGCTAAAACGCCGCCCGTTAAGGCGGCGCTGAGCATTATAAATTTACAAGGGCTGATCACTCAGATCTATTTGCCCTTTTTGTTTTTATTCTTTTTATTCTTTTTGCCGCCATGCGCATTCAGTTCCGCATCGCTCAACTCGCCGTTACCATCGGCGTCCAAATATTTGAATCTGGATTTGGCAAAGCGCGTTTGCTCTTTTTCATCCATTGCGCCGGAGTTATCTCTATCCAAACGCTTAAATCGTTTTGTAATGCGTTCTGCTTTTCGCGCATTGCTTGCATCTTCGCCCAGATATTCGGCCAGTGTAAGCTCGCCATCGGCATTAACATCCATTTGTGTGAGGTCGGCCTTGATCAGGACATGAAACTCATCAGATGACAGGCTGCCATTATTGTCTGCGTCATGTTTGCTCATATCGGCAAAAGCGCCGGTTGCAGCAAATGCGCCGGTCAAAACCGTGGTTGAAATAATCGCAGCCATGCGCGCCGTATAAGTATGAGAAGTCATTATGTGTTCCTTTTAAATATATGCCTGCAATGCAAGCGTCCCGTTTATTTTTATCGTTTATGATGCTGAGCATTGTGTCAATAGCCTGAACAGGGCCTGAATAAGGCCTCAATCCCATAGGCACCTTAAGGACTTAATTAAGGCTCTGCGTTCATTAATTTACAAGGTTTGACAAATAGTGTAATTAAATTGACAATAATGTCAAAAGAAACATGAGCATACACTTTTTTCCGGGGAGACCGTCAATGCCATCGACCCTTAAAGCCTCATTGGCCGCGTCATGTTTGGCCGGCCTCGCCCTGATGCTTGGCGCATGCGGCGGCGGCAGTTCCGGCGACATAACGGCAGCCCCGGCAGCAGTCGCAACAGAGGCCGCTGTCACCCCGCCTGTTACTGGCGCCCTGCTCTCCGTCAGAAGTCCGTATATCCGCAATCAGGCCATGGCCGCGAGTTTTTTAAACCGCGCAACCTTTGGCGCAAGCCAAGCCGACATCGACGCGCTTGTCGGGCAAAGCGCAGCCGTTTGGATGAAAACACAATTTGCGAAATCGCCCAATTACATTTTGCCGCCTCTGAAGACAGTATTTGAGGCCGGCGGAAGCATTGACAACCGCGCCCATGCCGCCGCCCACTGGGATAATGTCATCGCAGGGGATGACCAATTGCGCCAACGCATGGCTTTCGCTCTGTCCCAGATTTTAGTCTATTCAGACACATCGGCCACGGGCTTTCCGCTGATGTCCGCTCATTATATCGATCTGCTGTATGAAAACGCCTTCGGCAATTACGCTGAACTTTTGGACGATGTAACCTATTCACCGGCTATGGCCGATTACCTGACTTACCTTCGCAATGTAAAAGGAGACGACGCAACAGGACGTCAGCCGGATGAGAATTACGCCCGCGAAATTCTGCAACTTTTCACCATTGGCCTGACAACCGTCAATATGTATGGCGACGCAAAGTTAAGCGGCGGCAAGACGGTGGAAACTTATGATAATGACGACATTGTCGGCCTCGCGCGGGTCTTTACAGGCCTGTCTTCAAAGGGCGGTTTTTTTAACAGCGCCGCCGATCCTGACTGGCGCCATTCACGCTTGGTCGCCTATGCGGATAAACACTCGCCAAAAGAAAAGACCTTTATGGGTCTGACGATCCCCGCCGGCACCGGCGCGGATGCGAGCATCAGTCAAGCCCTGGCACATATTTTCGCGCACCCGAATGTTGCGCCGTTTATTTCCCGGCAGCTTATCCAGCGCTTTACCTCAAGTGACCCGTCACCGGATTACGTTTTTCGCGTTGCGACAGCGTTTGAAACCGGCCGCTATGAAGCCGGTGACGGCACAATATTCGGAACCGGCCTGCGCGGTGACCTGGAAGCAACACTGGCAGCCATTTTACTCGACGCGCAATTTTTTGACGAAACCCCAACACCGGACACAAAGGGTAAAGTCCGCGAGCCCATTTTAAAATTTGCGCAATTTGCCCGTGCTTTTGAAATGAAGAATGTTAACTCCGCCAATGAGCGGCTCCTGCTCGGCCCTGTTCGCGATAAAGATATGCTGTCCCAAGCGCCGTTTCGATCGCCGTCCGTTTTTAATTTTTACCGGCCGGGATTTGTGGCCCCCAATACAGTCTCCGGCGCAGCAGGCCTGACAGCCCCTGAATTTCAAATCGTCAATGAAGGCGGCATGATCGGTTATTATAACTTCATGCTTGATTACGTTTTGGATCGCTCATCAACCTTGGATAATAATGTAATCGGCTACACGCCCGACTACAGTGACCAAATTGCGATTGCTGATGATCCTGACGCGCTGGCTGATAATCTTGACCTGCTGCTTTTGTCAGGCCGGATGAGCGCGCAAACCCGCGCCCGAATGATTACTCTGATTAACAAATTTCCTATCGGCACGGCAGACCCTGCGGCAGACCGCCTGATGCGGGTTCGGGTTGCCGTTTACGCCGCCGTCACAGCTCCCGCTTACGCCGTAGATTTGTAGGATATAGCGATGACATATTATAACAGACGCAGATTTTTAAAGGCCGGATCCGCCTTGGGTTTTGCAGGCACAACCGGGCTTTTATCGTCCTTAACGTCGCAGACTGCAAACGCGGCCAATACAACCGGATACAAAGCGCTCGTTTGCCTGTTTTTTAAAGGCGGGATGGACGCAATGGATACTGTGCTGCCAACGGATGCCGCGTCTCACGCTGCCCTCGCAGCGGCGCGGACGGATTTATTTTCCGGCTATAATGTCGGCAGCGGAGCTTCATCGCGCGATATCATCAACATTGCCGCGCTGGCCCCGGATAACGCCTCTGATTTCGGGACGCGCACCTTTGGCCTGCCGCCGCAAATGAGCGGAATGGCCTCCATGTTTAACGCCGGTGATATGGCCATTGTCGGTAATGTCGGCCCCATTAACGAGCCGACAAACCGCACAAGTTTTGAATCCGGCAGCGTGCAATTGCCTGCTCGGCTATTTTCTCATAATGATCAGCAATCAACGTGGTTATCGTCCGGCCCGGAAGGCACGCAAACGGGATGGGGCGGACGCTTTGCCAATGCCGTGAACGCGTCAAACGCCGGCGGCAACCCGGTATTCACCTCAATCAGCACGGCCGGCAATGATGTCTTTTTAGCCGGCGGGACGCCTGCTTTCGTCGCGCCCTCCGGCGGCCCCCAAACCGTCGATATTGTTGACCGCAATAACCGGCTTGGCTTTGGCAGCAATGCCGATGACGCCCGCGCTATATTTGAAGACCACTTAAAGAGTCTTGGTGAGAGCAGTTCCAATCTTTATTCTCAAGATATTATCAACATCAATAAGGCCGCCATCACTAATGCCCGCGCCTATTCTGACGCCATCACAGGCGGAACCGGCAGCACGGTGACATTCCCGTCATCAGGACTTGGCGGGCAGCTTAAGACTGTGGCCGATACAATCGGCGTTCGCGGCACGCTGAGCGCGTCACGGCAGATTTTCTATGTCGCAATCGGCGGTTTTGATACCCATGACAGCCAGGCCAATGGTTTACCCGGCCTGCACACACAAATATCAGAAGCAATAGTCGCGTTTAAGGCCTCAATGGTTGCGCTTAATCTGTGGAATGATGTGACCGTCTTTACCGCGTCTGATTTCGGACGCACATTATTCGACAATGGTGACGGCACCGATCACGGTTGGGGCGGACATCATTTTGTCGCGGGCGGAAGCGTGAACGGTAAAAACATATATGGTGCTTTGCCGCCGGTCGACCCCACCGACCTTGCCTATACAGCCGGCCGGGGGCGATTAATTCCGTCTGTATCCGTGGACCAATATGCTGCAACCCTCGGCAGTTGGTTTGGCCTGACGGACGGCGAGCTTGATGCCGGCCTGCCGAACCTGTCTAATTTCACCAATAAGAATCTCGGCTTCGTTTAACACATATAATTATTCCGCCCTCGCGGATATTGTGCCCAAAGAAAAGCCCGCCGGATCGCTCCGGCGAGCTTTTTTCTTTAACGGCGTCAACCGGTAACTAGCCAACATCATAGGCATCAAAAAAGCCTGCGCCCGATGTGTCATGCGCGGAGCCGTCCGGATCAGCCACAGGCGCGCTTGCCAAAAGCAAGTCAGCAAGGCCCTTATCCGACAAGCCATTGGCCATTGGCGGCGGCGTTGCGCCAAACAGAAAGTCATCAGCCGTAATGGACGCTGAATCTGAGTAGCCGCGAAGGACAATTTTACCGCCGTCATAGGAGATAATTGTCGATGCCCCCGCCCGGCTTGAAACAACTTTGATGTCAGAGAAATCATCTGCGCCGCTGAGGAATTGGATCACATCCACACCGTCTTGCCAGTCAGTAATGCTGTCTCTGCCATCATTGGCATTAAATACAAATGTATCAATGTTAAGGCCGCCGCTCATTACGTCATTGCCGGTGCCGCCTTCAATCGTGTCCTCACCGTTTTCGCCGTAAATGCGGTCATTGCCATTGCCGCCAAGTATCCCGTCATTTCCGCTGCCGCCATATATACGGTCATTGGCTGCGCCGCCGTCAATGTCATCAGCGCCGCCGCCGCCAAATAACATGTCTGCGCCGTCATTGCCGAAAATATCATCTGCGCCGTTATGGCCGTGCAAACGATCACCGGCCGCCGACCCAATCAACGTGTCCGCCCGAAAAGACCCGTAGAAAGTTTCAATACTGTTATAGACATCCCCCGCCGCATCGCCGGCATTGTTGGCTGTATCCGACAAATCAATCGTTACAGAGGACGCTGCGTGGAAGTAAAGCGCAACATCCGTACCGTTACCGCCGTTTAGCTCATCAGCACCTTCGCCGCCGATCAAATAATCATCACCTTCGCCGCCGTTCAGAACATCATCACCGCCAAGACCGTGAATAATATCTTTACCGTCACTGCCGTTTAAATTTTCGCCTTCGGATGTGCCGGTCAGGAAATCATCGCCGGGTGTCCCGTCAACATCAGCCGCAGGGGTCAAGAGACGGAAATTGTCAATGGCAATCTCTTCACCGTTCGCATTGCGGGCGCCGGCCGTATTGTAATCGCGGTCTTCAAAAACCAGCTCCAGCGTATTGCCTGTACCGGCAATATCAAAGGTAAATTCCGCAAAGTCTTCGCTGAGGAAAACTGCGCCGCCAATAGCGTCTGCCGCATCCAGAACACCATCGAGATTTTTATCCTGCTGCCAGTTATCACCGTCACCATTGACGACGCCGGTGCCAAGGAAACGAATACCGACGACTTCTGCGCCGGCGTCAATTGTATAGCGCACTTCGAGGAAATCATCAGCTTCGACCTGAAGCGTGGTAAAATCGCGGGCCGCGAACAAGCCGGCAAAGCTCAAGCCCGTTTGTCCAGTGATGTCAATTCCTGACCATTCAATTATGCCTAAATCATTGGCCTGAGCCCCGGTAGAATTGCGAACATCTTCACCGCGAAAGAACCAAGAGCCGTCAAGGCCGGTGTTAAAGTTTTCATTCGCGCCGACAGTGGTGTCTTGCGCCATGTTCGTCCGGTAAAAATAGTCCCCGTTTGTGCCGGTGACCGTACCGTTGACGGTATCGGCATGATTGATAACATTACGGGCCGCGGCGCCAATCTCCGGCGCTGCTGTTTCAAAACTGTCTTGGAAAATTACGGGCATTTGGTATCTCCTGTTGTTCACGCAGCCTGCAAGGCGGCAAGCGGGTGCTGCGTCCGAAAAGTCTTCTTTTCGAAAATTATGGTGCGTACTCGGAAGTCCGGAACAAGACCGGTTTCCCCTGTTTATATGGTCTTTTTGTCAGACCTTATAATTTCATTAACGCAGGTTTATAGCCAAAGCAAGAAAAAATGACATTATTGTCAGAACAGGGTGTTTGCAGAGAATCGGATTTTAAATATCTATAATATGATCAAAATTATGCAAATCAGTCTCGCCATAAATTTTATAATCACCAACTCATAACTCAAGTTTAATCAATCCATGCCAAGTTGATCCTAAAAGGTATGGTGATATGTATAGTGCCCTTATAATTCCAGCCTCCGTCATTCCGTCTTTTCTGTTCGGCTAGCGGCGCAAGCCAACCGAGAGGCACGTCAGGACGTGTTCGATTACATCGAAATGTTCTGCAATCCAAAACCCGGGCATACTACAACGGGCTGTTGTCACCCACCCAATTTAAGATAGCAGCAAAGTGAAGTCGCAAAGTGCCTATAAAGCCGGGGGCCCATCAGTAAGCACTCCCCCGGGGGGGGCGGCCAAGCGCTCTCACCTTTTTATTGTCGCCAAAGCGGATGAAGCCGCGCTGAGTGATTGCACCGCAGGCGGTTTATCTTTAAGGGTATTTTTATGACACGAATCTTTATCCTGATATCCTCACTCTGGCTCTTAATGGCTGCGCCCGCATTTGCGCAGGCCGGGCAACCCGCGCCGCTTGATTTTGGCCCGACCGAAAAACTATCCATACAATCTAAAGACAAAACCCACATTTTTAATGTCGAGGTTGCAGACACCGAA
The DNA here is from genome assembly GCA_938015875.1 of uncultured Robiginitomaculum sp. Taxonomy (GTDB): domain Bacteria; phylum Pseudomonadota; class Alphaproteobacteria; order Caulobacterales; family Maricaulaceae; genus Robiginitomaculum. The sequence goes on from CALLXE010000002.1 coordinate 100,302, forward strand.
AAGCTTCAGGCGCGCGGTATGATGTATCGTGACGGCGTTGCGGATGATGCCGGCATGCTGTTTGAGTTTGGGAAACCTAAGGTCGCGACGATCTGGATGAAAAATACCGGTATTCCGCTTGATATTCTGTTTGTGCGCCCCAATGGTCGCATTTTAAAGATCGAGCACGGTGCAAAGCCATATTCGCTGCGCCTGTCATCATCCGAAGCGCCCGTTGGCGCCGTGGTTGAATTGCGCGGCGGCCGCGCCCGCGAGCTTGGAATTCGCCCCGGCGACATCGTGGCTCACGATTTTTTTAAAACTAACTGAGAATAGTGCGAAACAGGGCTTGCTCTGCGCGCGTTTTTATATAAAACCCACGCTTGTTCGGGGCGTAGCGCAGCCTGGTAGCGCACCTGTTTTGGGAACAGGGGGTCGCAAGTTCGAATCTTGCCGCCCCGACCATTTTTTTGCTTTAAAAGCAAGGGGTTGTCGGAAAGCCGAACAAAGGAAAAAGAACGGGTCAGGAACCGTTTGCACCCCGTTTGCATTTTTACGGCGGGAATCATTGATCTTCCCCTATTTTTGTGAGGTCGCGCCCGTCAATTTCTGAGTAAATGGCAATCTTTAAATCCAAAAATGCAATTCGCACTTTCAGCACTGCGTACTACAGGCAGTCCGTTTCTCCAAGCGCATTCATAGCATTAAGCCGCGACTGTGCGTTGATCCAATCGGATAACGCCAATCTATAAGAAGTATCAATAAATCGTCTGATTGTTTTACGTATTATACCGGTCATTATTCCGCCTCTCCGCATCCACGGCCGATCTCGCCCATATTATCCCCAACAAGGTCTTTCCGAATTACGGTGGCAGTTACCGAAACTCCGGACCGTCCATTGCAATATTTTGACGCGCGCCCCATTCCGGCATAGCCTTGCGTTATGTCCGCCGCGCTCGCCTCTAATCTCAACACCGTCGTCCCGCTCGTGGCCAATGACAACTTCACCACCCAAAGCCGCAGCTTTGATTACG
>CALLXE010000003.1 GCA_938015875.1 uncultured Robiginitomaculum sp.
CATGTCTCCTGAAACTTGGCTCGCCTTAGTCGCATTATTTTTTGTCGGCGGGCTTACGCCGGGGCCGGCGGTCATGCTCGTGATGAGCTCGTCCTTTCGTTATGGGTTCCGGCCGGCGATGATGGCGGCGGCAGGGGTGGCGAGCGCCAATGTGCTTTGGCTTGCGCTTGCGGCCACAGGCGCGGCGGCTTTGGCGGCGAGTTTCCCGAATGCGTTTGTTGCGTTGAAACTCATCGGGCTTGCGGTGATTATTTGGCTGGGCCTATCGATTATGCGCGCGCCGCCGGCGCCAGTCGGGGACACTGTTGAGGTGCCGCCAAAGGCGAAACTATACGCTAAAGGCCTGACGCTGCAATTGTCTAACCCTATGGCATTGGTTACGTTTGCGGGAATTCTGCCGGCGTTCTTCGACACGGGCCGCCCTATAGCGCCACAATTTGGGGTTATGATATTCACGCTGACATATTTGGAATTGCAGGGCCTTGCGGTTTACGCCGGCTTTGGCCGCGCTATTCGGGCCAAGCTTTCAGACCCTTCCGCGCAGAGGCATTTTAACATAGGAGTTGGCCTTATTTTAATCGTCGCCGGGTGCGTGGCAGTTGGTCTGACACTTTAGAAAACCTGTTTGACAGGACATTGCGCCGCGCACCGGTTTAATGACTTTAAATATTACAGACCGCGGGCTAAGAAGCGGCGAAGTAAATATATTGGGACCAGACTATGGACATGAACAAAATTCCGACGGGTGAAAATCCGCCCTTTGATATTAACGTCATCATCGAAGTTCCGATGGGCGGAGAGCCGATTAAATATGAAATCGACAAAGCCTCCGGCGCTATGTTCGTTGACCGTTTTCTTTACACATCCATGCGCTATCCGTGTAATTACGGATTTGCTCCGCATACGCTTTGCGGTGACGGAGACGCGATTGATGTGTTGGTTGTCGGACAGCGCGCCTTGGTTCCCGGCGCCGTTGTCCGCGCCCGCCCGGTCGGCGTTTTGATGATGGAAGACGAAGCGGGCATTGACGAAAAAATCGTCGCTGTGCCTCATTCAAAATTGACGCCTTATTATGACGGAATCAAAACCTATCTGGATTTGCCGCAAGTCATGCAAGACCGCATTCCGCATTTCTTCGCGCACTATAAAGATTTAGAGCCGAACAAATGGGTCAAAATCCTTGGCTGGGAAGGCCCTGAAAAAGCCGGCGAATTGATCTTGGAATCGATCAAACGCGAGCAGGGCAAGCTTTAGGGTTTACGGAAAGTTTTAAATTAAAAAGCCCGCGCCGGGAAATCGGTGCGGGCTTTTTGTTTTGGGTTTCGGCGCTTAGCGCGGCGGCATGCGGGCGGCGGCATCAGCGCGTAAATATTCGCCGTTAATATAGACGTTCTCGATCATAAAGGCGGCGACCTTGGCGTATTCTTCCATCGTCCCGAAACGGTTTGGAAATTGCACATGCGCGCGCAGATTTTCTTTTACTTCCGGCTTCATCTGTTCATAAATCGGCGTGTCAAAAAAGCCCGGCAATATAGTGTTCACCCGAATGCCTTCGCGCGCCAGATCGCGCGCCATAGGCAGAGCCATAGACAAAATTCCGCCTTTGGACGCGGCGTAGGCGACTTGGCCGATTTGCCCGTCTTGGGCCGCGACAGACGCGGTATTGATAATCACGCCGCGCTCTCCGTCGGGATCCGTCGGGTCAAGGCTCATAATGCCGGCGGCCGATTTGGACGCGCAAAGAAATGTGCCGATTAAATTGATATTGATGACTTTGGCATAAAAGCCCGGATCATGGGCGCGAATATCTCCGGTGTCGCGGGCGCGGCTTGCGGTTTTCATGCCGCCGCCAATGCCGGCGCAATTAACAAAAATACGCTCTTGTCCGATGGCAGCACGCACGGCCTTAAAACCGGCGTCGACGCTGTCATTATCAGATACGTCGACCCGAGAAAATACGCCGCCAATATCTTTGGCCACAGCTTCGCCGCGATCGCTGTTCATATCAAATATACCGACTTTAACGCCTTTGGATGCCAGATATCGCGCTGTTCCTTCGCCAAGACCGGAGGCCCCGCCGGTAATGATCGCTGTGACTTTTGAGTTTAATTCCATGGCGCATATCCTTTATCATTATAGCTTGCCAAGGCTATAGAAAACGGGGGCCTGCTGCGCAAGCGCCGCAGCATAATAAGGCGATGCGATAAATTTCCGCCTTGCCTAAACCCTGCTCCGCGCCTTTAATTGCTCTATGATAAAAACCGGCCCCAAAAATTGTATTCTTGATGTCTCCGGCCTGCGCGTCGGACAATCCCATGACGCGGGGGTTAAAACCGGCGTTACGGTCATTTTGCCTGATATGCCGACGCGGGCATCCGTCGATGTAAGGGGCGGCGGGCCGGGCACACGGGAAATTATGGCGCTGTCCGACGGGGGATTGATTGACCGGGTACACGGCATTGTCCTGTCCGGCGGCTCTGTTTATGGCCTTGGCGCTGCGGACGGCGTCACGGCGTGGTTGGGCGCGCAAGGCACCGGATATGCGCCCGGGCCGGCGCCGATCCCTGTATCGCCGATCGTGCCGAGCGCTATCCTGTTTGATAATGCCAATGGCGGCGATAAGGCATGGGGCCCGCAGCCACCGTTTCGCGCGCTGGGAGTAACGGCCTGTGAGGCCACAGGACGTCCTGTAGCGCAGGGCGCGGCGGGCGCCGGTTATGGCGCGATGGCGGGCATTTATCCCGGCGGTATCGGCACGGCGAGCGAAATTGTTAAATTTCCCGGCGGGGACTTTACAGTTGGGGCGATCATTGCCGCCAATCCGGTAGGGTCGCCTTATCTGCCCGGAACGGATTGCCCTCATGCATGGATATACGAAACAGACGGCGAATTTGGCGGCGCTCGCCCGCCGGCTGATTATGTATTGCAGCAGGCTGAAGATACAAAGCTCGCCCTTTTGGCGGCCCGAGAAGTCGCCGGGAGCAGCGCGGCCGGACAATCCACCGTGATCGGATGCGTTGCCGTCTCGGCCGGCCTGTCGCAATCAAACTTGCGGCGTATTGCGATTATGGCCCAAGACGGCCTCGCTCTGGCTGTGCAGCCGTCTCATACACCGCTGGACGGTGATACGATTTTTGCCCTTGGCATCAGCGAATTTGGCGTCGACCCCTTCGACGTCTCCCCTGTTACCCTGTCTCTGATCGGCGAGGCTGCGGCGCGAACCGTGGCCAGGGCCCTTACCCGCGGCGTGCTGGCCGCGCGCTGAGGCAGCCCCTCTTAAGCCGGCGGGCTGAGTTCAAAAGCGACCGGCGCGCCTGTGCCCAGGTCAATGCCCAGTCCGATCCAGACCATCATTAAAATCACGCCCGTCACTAACATCCAAACGGAATAGGGGATCATCATGGCTGTCAAACTGCCAAGACCAAATCCCGGTTGCCAACGGCGCGCAAAGACCAAAATCAGCGGGAAGTAGACCATGAGCGGGGTGATAATATTGGTCGCGCCGTCGCCGACGCGATAGGCGGCTGTGGCGGCCTCAGGTGATAAACCCAGCAGCATCAGCATCGGCACCAGCACCGGTGCAAGCAAAGCCCATTTTGCGCTGGACGATCCGACAAATAAATTCAGCAAAGCGGAAAACAATACGATCAACCCAATAACAATCCATAGCGGCAAGCCGCTGCTTTGAATGGCATCCGCGCCGTGAATGGCAGAAATAATGCCCAGATTTGACCAATTAAACATGGCCACAAAATGGGCGGCGGCAAAAGCAAGCACCAGATAATAACCTAAGTCTTTCATGGACTCTGACATCATACCGACCAAATCGCGGTGATCCTTAATCGTGCCGGCCGCGCGGCCATAGGCCCAGCCGGCAGCCAGAAACAAGATCATAAATCCGGCGACCAAAGACCGAAAAAACGGCGTCGCTGTCACATACCAAGGCTGTCCGGCCGGCGCCCCCTCATCGGCCAGAAGCGGGGTGCCCGGCGCAAATGTCATGGTCGCCCAAAGCGCGCAAACAGCCAGAATCGCCAGCCCGGCATGGCGCAAACCTTTGCGCTCGCCCGCGCTCAGCGGCTTATCCTCATCGCCATAATTGTCGGCATAATCCCCCGCAGGCGTCCACTTTCCAAGGCGCGGCTCGATAACCTTATCGGTCACAAACCAGATCACCGGCAGATAAATCAGCAAAAGCGCCGCAATGAAGTACCAATTGCCGGCAATATTCATGCTCCATGCGCTCTCAAGGCCTGAGGCTTCAACAGAGGCTTCGGTAATGCCAAACAAGAGCGCGTCGAGTTGCCCGGGCGCAATATTGGCAGAAAACCCGCCGGACACGCCCGCAAAAGCGGCGGCGATCCCGGCCAAAGGGTGCCGGCCCGCGCTTGCAAATATAATCGCGGCGAGCGGGATCATAACGACATAGCCCGCATCGGCGGCATGATTGGACAGCATCGCCACCAGCGCCACAACCGGCGTCATTAAAAACAACGGCGCGCCTTTAACGGCGCGGCGAATCCCGGCCGCGAAAAGCCCGGCGCGCTCGGCGACGCCGGCCCCCAACATAACCACAAGGACGTAACCCAGCGGATGAAAATGCGTAAACGTCTTGGGCATTTCCACCCAAAGCTTTTGAATGTTTTCGGACGAAATCAGACTTTGTGATGTAATCATTGCGGCGCTGCCATCCTTCGCCATTTGCGTCGGGTGGGCGGCTGATACGCCAAACAATTTAGAGATTATGGACACGATCATCAAAAAGACGATCAGATAGAAAAAGATAAACACCGGATCCGGGAGCTTGTTTCCTGTGCGCTCCACCCATCCCAGAAATCCTTTTTGAACGTCTGTCGGTTGCGGCGTCGGGGCAGTATCGGTCATGTTCTCTCCGAAAAAACGGTCAGTATTTGCCTAACCTAGCGGGGCGGGCAGGCCGGGACAAGCCAAAGCCGCGCGCGAAATCCTGCGCCGCAGCGGATATGTGACCGGGCGCGTAATTTTCCGCGTAAAACCGACCTGTTAACCGTAAAAAACACTTGCCGGCGCGCTCGCAATGGGCTTTAACGCGCCTTCGCCTTTCAGGGCGGTACGCACCGGTAGCTCAGCTGGATAGAGCACCAGACTACGAATCTGGGGGTCGGGGGTTCGAATCCTCCCCGGTGCGCCATTTCACTTTCAGTGCCAAAATTACTGCCTAAGACCTTGAAAGGTATAGAGATTTTGGGGTTCGAAAACCCGTTTTCACGGGTGTAGGGTATGCGGCCTTTGAAGGCTAATTTTAGGACATTGCGACGGTCTAGGAACGACCCTTTTTCCCATATATTCCAAGGGCTTGAGATAAATGTAAGAGCGAGTTCGAACATTTCATTGTAGCTCCTTTTGGGTTTGCCTAAATTTTCGCATTTTTGGACTATTGCGAGCTTCTTTTGCTCCATTTGTTCAATTTTTTCTTCGATCTTTTGAACCACTAGAGCGCTCTCTGAATCGATAAGTTTGTCAACTAGCTTAGACATGTCCGTATCAATCTTTGTGATTTGCCCTTTAAGGCGTTTTACGCGCTCTGCATTGGTTTGGCCTTGAAAGTCCCACAAGTCCTTAAACATCTTGCTTGCGACCTCAAATAGCTGTCGTGTGGGCTGTAAGGATTTCAATAGCTCTGCAAACTCACCCTCAATCTTATCGCGACGAATAGATTTTCTATAGCTAGTACAACCGCGCTTATGACACAGATAGTATGGGTGTTTTTTACCTGTACTACTCTTGCTCCAACATGCCGTGAGTGCGTGTCCGCAGTTTCCGCAGGCAACGGCACCGCGAAGAATAAAATCATCGCCAATATTCATTCTGTTAGACACACGTTTTTTGCCATCAAGTAACTCTTGGTTCTTGAGGAACATTTCATAAGAAATGATAGGCTCGTGATTACCTTTAAGAATCCCCATGTCCCAACTGCGAGAGTCAAGCATACCTGCGTAGGTACATGTGCGAAGTAAGACGAATACCCTTTGATGAGGTACCACCCCATCTTTTGGTCTGGGGAATTCAGGTTGATCTTGTAAAAATTGACGCACTTCCCCCGCAGACCCAAAACGGCCTGTGTTAAAGCCTTCTAACGCTTCTTGAACAATAGAAGCTATTGGCTCGTCGCGAACAATTTCTTTACCGTGCCCCTTGATATATTTATATCCTGCGGGTGGACGGGCTTGAACATAGTACCCATTGCGAAGCCGTTGTTTCATTCGCGAGATGGTTTGTTCACGGTTCTTTTGCCGAAAGTGTTGTGATGAACTGGCGAGGACATTCTCAATAAAATGAGAGTCAGAGTCATTGCCAAATTGAACGGAAGGGCTTTCGAGAGTGCCTCCTGCTTTTGCTATTAGGTCGCGTAATTTCCAGTGTGTATCAACGCCTCTCGCAAGCCGAGATATATCATCCACTAAGCATATATGTGGCGTGTCCTTATTCTGATTAAGGTATTTGAGCATCGCATCCATGCCCGGCCTGCGCACTTTACTTCCCGTCATATCATCGGTGAATGTTGCGACCACGCTGTAGCCGTTTGCTTGTGCGTAGAGACGACAACGCGAATCTTGACTTTCTAAACCAGAACCTTGTTTGACCTGCTTTTTTGAGGACACACGAGCGTAAATTACGGCGGGTTTGAAACTCTTATCATTCTTCATCTGGTACATCTTTATAATCTATCACAGGGATAGGCTTATCGCTTGAGGTTTCAAATTCTTCGATCAATTTATTCACAGGGTCGAGGCCGTAGCCCATATTCACAAAGCTCTTCATGATAATGAA
>CALLXE010000004.1 GCA_938015875.1 uncultured Robiginitomaculum sp.
GACCTGCGCGACCTTCGCGTTGCTGTTTTGGACGAAGCCGATGAAATGCTCAATATGGGCTTTTCTGAAGATTTGGAATATATCCTGTCCGCCTCACCAAGCGAGCGCCGCACATTAATGTTCTCCGCGACTGTACCGTCCGGCATTGGGCGACTGGCCAAGAAATATCAAAATAATGCAGAGCGCATCAACACTATTTCGGGCGATGTGCAGCACACGGATATTACCTATCGCGCCGTGACCACGTCTTCCAAGGATAAGCAAAACGCGATTATCAATATTTTGCGCTATTATGAGGCCAAGACGGCTATCGTCTTTTGCGGAACCCGCGCCGCGGTTAATCACTTAACCGCGCGGTTCAATAATCGGGGCTTTAATGTCGTGGCCTTGTCCGGCGAGCTGTCCCAGAGCCAGCGCACCCACGCCTTGCAGGCTATGCGCGACGGACGTGCGCGGGTGTGTATCGCGACTGACGTTGCTGCGCGCGGGATTGATTTGCCGGATTTGGAACTGGTTATTCACGCCGACTTGCCGAAAAATGCAGAGAGCCTGCTTCACCGTTCGGGCCGGACCGGCCGTGCGGGCCGCAAGGGGACATGCGCCCTGATCGTGCCGCATACGGCAAAACGCAAAGCCGAGCGCCTTTTGCAGGCCGCTAAAGTCAAAGCCGAATGGGCCAACCCGCCCTCTGCCGATGATGTACGCCGCCGCGATGACGAGCGTATGCTTGCCGACCCGGCGTTCACCGAGGAAGCGGATGCGCAGGAATTGAAATTGACAGAAAAGCTGATGGCGTCCTTCACGCCGGAGCAAATTGCCACCGCGCTTATCCGCCTTAAACGCGCCGACCGCACAGCCCCTGAAGAGCTGCGCGCAGGGTCGTCCCATGATAATGACGAGCGTAATGCGCGTGGCGACCGGGACCGTCCGGCCAAGAAACGCGAAGATTTCCATGACGGCGTTTGGTTCTCACTCAATGTGGGCCGTAATGAACGCGCAGAGCCGCGCTGGCTTTTGCCTATGCTGTTTAAGAACGGCGATTTGGAACGCGGCGAGGTTGGCGCGATTAAAATCACCGATAACGAGACCTTTATCGAGATTGATCCCAAAGGCGTGGAGCGGTTTAACAAAGCGCTCGGCCCGAATATGAAACTCGAAAAACATACTGTACAGCAGTTGGGCGAAAAGCCGGCCGCCGCAGAGCGGGGCGGCCCGCCACCGCGCCGTGAACGCAGCGATAATTCTTACGGCGGTGATAAGCCGCAGCGCGATTACTCTAAATCCCGTGCAAAGCCGCGTTATGATCGCGCGCCCAAATCTGACTCGAATTATAACCCTGATAGCTCGCCTGCTGACTTCAACACGCCGTCCGATCCGGATCCGTTTATGAATGACGCGCCGCGTAAGAAAAAGCCGCACAAGAAAAAACTGCGCAAAGCTGCAGAGCGCGCGGCGAAATCCGGCGGGAATCCAAACAACTTTGCCCCGCGCAGCAAAGACAAAGCGTCAGGTAAGAAAACCGGCAGCGGTAAACCGTCAGGCGCGAAGTCAGGCAAGCCCAAGTCAGGCGGCGACAGCAAATTAATGCGCCGCAAACGGAAATAAAATTGAAAAGCCCGCGTTAATCGCGGGTTTTTTATGTGCAAATTCACTAAGCGCGGCGATGAGCTTTATCGTAAACCTTACGCAAAGCGGTCATATCCACATCGGCATAAATCTGCGTCGTCGACAGGCTCGCGTGACCCAGCAGTTCTTGGATAGTGCGCAAATCTCCTCCCGCAGACAGTAAATGCGTGGCAAAGCTGTGGCGCAGAGCATGGGGCGTGGCGCTGTCCGGCAGGCCTAACGCGCCGCGAAGTTTTTGCATTTTACGCTGAATAATCGCCGCTTGAAGCTTGCCCCCGCGCACGCCGCGAAACAGCGGGCTGTCAGGGGCGAGGATATGCGGGCAAAGCCGGACATATTCTGCAACGGCATCACGGATGGCCGGCAATATCGGCATCACCCGAACTTTGCCGCCTTTACCCGTAATGCGCATGACATCGGGCAGGGGATGAGCGTCGCCGGTCAGGCTCAAGGCTTCGGATATCCGCAGCCCTGCGCCATATAAAAGGGTCAATACGGCCGCGTCGCGGGCTTCAACCCAAGGCAGTTCGTCAACAATCCCGCCGCCGTTAATCAGGTCTTTGGCGGCCTGCGCGCTTACCGGTTTGGGCAGGCTGCGTTTGGCGCGCGGGGCAGAAATCAGTGACAGGGCACTGTTCTTTATGCCGTAACGCTCATCAAGATAGCGAAAAAACGTGCGCAAGGCAGACAGAAGCCTTGCCACAGATCGCGCGCCTAAATCATCTTGGCTGCGCCGCGCGGACAGAAAGGCGCGAAAATCACGCGGGGTCAGGGCGGCCAAATGCTTTGATGTTACATTGCCGCCAAGGTGGCCGGTTTGAAATTGCAAAAATCCTGAAATATCCCGGCCATAGGCCTCAATGGTTTTATCCGCCAAGCGCCGCTCGCCGGATAAATGGGCCAGAAACGATTGCAGCAAGTGATCGGCGGGCATGGACATATCCCGACTGTGCCCGGTTAAGGTTAAGGCCGGGTTAGCTGCCGCGATTGCGGCGGCGGCGGCGCGCTTCGCTGCGATCAGGTCTTGTCATGAAGATTTTTCGCAAAGACAGCATGACGCTGCGGCCTTCCGGGTCGAGCGTGTCCGGCTCGTAGCCAAAGGGAACAATCCCGGCGTCATTTCGGATGCGCTGTTTATCATCTGTGATGTTATTTGCATCAAAGCTGATGCGCAGTCCGCTCTTCCAACTGTCTTGGGAGACAGGGCGTCCGCCCGGTGTGCGGCCAAGGTCATAATACAGACGTAAATCAGCGGTGGTCAGCGGATCAAAATTAATATTGCCGCCCCGCGCCTGCGATGCGCCCAGAGAGTCCGTATCGATATAGCTGCCGGTCTCGTGATTGACGCTGAGACGGCCGCCATAGTTTTTGCGTTTGAACGAAAATCGCCCCTGAATTTCATGCCCGGCCTCACCGCCCTGACGACGCAGGGCTGATCCGTCGAGCAAGTCAAAGACGGGTCCGGTTTCCCGAAACTGAAAATCTTCCGTCAGACGCCATGTGTGGTAAATTGAGACGCTGATGCGATCAGACGGGCCTCTGCGCCGCCGGCCGGTCGGGGCGGGCGACGGCGTCTGTGCCTCGGTGCGATCACTGTCCGGCGTTTTGCGCTCAATCCGTTTGCTCCAATTAAAACCGCTGCGCAGCGAGTCGACTTGAGAGCGGTAAGCATTAACGGGCCGGGCATCCAAAGCGGTTAAATTACCGAGCGCGTCACGGGACAGGCGATCCGGGAAAGCCTGCGCGACCTGCGGGGTCAGAAACGGGAAGGACGTAATGTCATCATCAGTGCGCCGCGCGCGATAGCGGCTTGTGATTTGCAGAGCGCGGGACGGGCGGTATTTGGCGGTGATTTGGACGTCGCGGCGCGTTTCCGCTTTCAAATCCGGATTGCCGCCCGTCAGGCGGTCGACAAAGACGGCTTCTCCGGTATTAAAATCGGTAACCCGAATATTGGGGTCGACCAGAACCGGATCGCCGATTTGCGTCAATGATGGTGCGCGCTTGCGCACATCCGTTGAAGTTTGAAGCTCAAGTTTAGGCGTGACGTTCCAATTGAGCCCCGCGCCATAGCTTACCAGATTGCCAAAATTATCAACGTTGTCCAGCGAGCCGCTGAGGCGAAGGCGGGTGCGGCCGGCGGCGCGCGATTGCCCTGTGCCGGTCAGGGGAATATCCACCTGAGCGCGGGCTTGACTTGATCCGCGTGACAGCGAGTTGGCTGACCCGGCGCCGGCAAAACTGACGGCAGAATCCAATGTCGTTTTGGCGTACTCCAATCCGCCGGATGCCATGACGGGGCCCGCCGGCAGGGTGAAAATGCGGGCATTGATACGGCTTTTCAGGGCAAAACTGTCGGCCGTGCGATCACTGACCGATTTGGCCGTTACGGGAAATAATGAGAAAGGGTTTAAGTCCGGGTCATTGTCATCTATGCGCGCCTGTATGGCATCAATGGCAGGCGCGTCGAGGCTGCGATCTGTCTCGCGGCTATCATCGACGTGAGAATATTTCCCCTCTAATTGCCAGCGGACCCGGGCGTAATCGCCAAACAGAGACAGGTTGGCATCAATATCGCGTTTCTCGCTGTCGCGGACAAGCGGCCCGTCTGCGCGGAAAAGCGTGACGTTATTAGCAAACGGTGAAAACGGATTGCCGGCATCGATGTCGAAATCGACATTTTTCACGCCGCGCAAAGACTTTGATTGGCTAAGGTCTGCATTAACGCCCGCGCTGACGGACAGATGATCACCGACAGGGCGAAACAGGCTCGCGCCCATTGACAGTATTTTGTCATCGCCGCGCAGGTCGCGAAATTGTCTTTGATCTCCGACATACGGATTACCGGCTAAATCACCGATGTCATTTACACCAAACGCGCCGGTTTGGGCAGAGGCCGGAAGGCCGGCTGTGGTCACAATCTCTCCGGCGATGTCAGATAAGGCCGGGTCGATTTCGCCGCCGTTTTGCCCGGATAAATTACCTTCGACCGCAAATAAACGGCCGGCATTTCTGTCTTCAATATCGCGGTCTGCCTGACGGATCGGGGCTTGGGATTTAAAGCTGATATTGCCGGCAATGCGGGTTTTATTTTTGATACGCAGCAGATTACTGCCGGCCTCATAAGTGTCCCGGCCGCCGGCGGTTGTCGTTCCGGCGTCAATTTCGTGGGTGACAGCATTAAAACGCCGGCGCAGTACGAAATTGATAACCCTGCGATCCGGGTCAGCAGAGTAGCGCAAGGCGGCTTCCGGCGGGAGAATGTCAATCTTGCGGACGGCTTCGCTTGGAAACTTTTGAATTTCCCGCTTATTTGCAACCGGACGACCATCCAAAAGCAGAATGGGCGGCGCATCAGAATCTGACCCTGTTTCAGCAGCAATCGCTTCCAAAAGCTCGTTCATATCTGTTACGCCAAGCGCCTGTATATCGCCGGCGTTGAACGTTACATCAGACGTGTCTGTGGTAACCGGCGATAATCCTGTTCTTTGAGCTTGGACGACAATTTCGTCCTCATCATCGTAATCGCCGTCATCCTCATCATCATAACCGCTGACCGGCGCAATATCCTCAGGAGGCAGCGCATCCGGGGTTTGCGCCCAAACGGGACCTGTTACGGCAATGGCGACTCCGCTGAGGAGAAACATCCGTAGCGTTGATGAAGAAAATAGGGTCATAAAGTCGGTCGCTGTCAGGGTGCGGGTGCGTTGCGCAAAACAATACAACGCACCGGCTTTAAAAACCTGTCGCTAAACGCGAAAAAAGACGGCTATAAAATTGACTGACCGGTTTTGGCCCAATCCTTCATAAAGGCATCGAGACCTTTATCCGTAAGCGGATGATCTGCCAGCTTGGCAATAACATTGGGCGGGGACGTGATCACGTCTGCGCCGACCAATGCGCAATCACGAATGTGACCGACCGTGCGAATAGAGGCGGCCAGAATTTCCGTCTCAAATCCGTAATTGTCATAGATCGTGCGGATTTCTTCAATGAGTTCCATGCCGTCCAGACCGATATCATCAAGGCGTCCGATAAACGGCGAAATAAACGACGCGCCGGCTTTGGCCGCCAGAAGCGCTTGATTGGCTGAGAAGCAAAGCGTGACGTTTACCGGCGTGCCCTCGGATGACAATGTCTTACAGGCTTTGAGCCCGTCCATAGTCAGAGGCAGCTTCACGCAAACATTCGGCGCAACTTTGCGCAGCGTGCGGCCTTCGGCAATCATCGCGTCCGCTTCAGTTGCCGTGACTTCCGCAGAGACAGGGCCTTCGACGATGTCACAAATCTCTTTGATGACTTCGATAAAGTCGCGGCCGGATTTGGCAATGATAGACGGATTGGTCGTCACGCCATCGACAAGGCCGATATCGTTTAAATACTTAATTTGCTCAAGGTCTGCACTATCAACAAAAAATTTCATGTTCATGTCTCCATAAGGGCTGCGAATCTTCGCATTGCTGTTAGGGTCACATATGACCCGCGTTATTTCAGTTCTGTTTCCGGTCGGCGTGCCGGAAGCGTTTGACTATTTATTGCCCGACGACGTTGCCCGAAACGGGGATGATGCGGCCGGCCCGTATGTGGGCCAATTCGTCTATGCCCCGCTGGGCAAACAGGTGAAGCTGGGCGTTATATGGTCTGTAGGGGGAAATGCAGGCGAGCGAAACCTGAAATCTGTTTTAGAGATTAAAAAATGTCCTGCGCTGTCATTTTCCTTGGTTGCGTTCGTAAATTTCACGGCCCGCTACAATTGTACCTCGCCCGGCATGGTGCTGCGCATGGTCATCCGCAGCTATAAGGCGCTCGACCCAAGTCCGGTGGTTACCAAATATATGCCAACAGGTGCGCTGCCGGCCAAGATGACGCCGGCGCGGGCGCAAGTGCTTGATTTGCGCGGCGTTTGGCCGGGCCGCGCTGCCCAGATTGCGCAGGCCGCCGGCGTAACCCCCGCTGTGGTATCAGGACTGGCCAAAGCCGGCGGACTTGCCGCAATTAAAGAGCCGCTCGACGCGCCGTTTGATGTGCCTGATGCTGATTTTGTCTCTCCGGACGCTGTGGACTTAACGCCCGGGCAGGTTGAGGCCGGCGCCGATCTGGCCTCCTTGGTGGCTAAACGTGATTTCAACGTCGCGCTGCTTGACGGGGTGACCGGGTCGGGCAAAACGGAAGTTTATTTTGAGAGCGTCGCTGAAGCTTTAAGGCAAGGCGGGCAGGTTCTTGTTCTCGTCCCGGAAATTGCCCTGACCCAGGCCGGCATGAGCCGCTTTGCCGCCCGTTTCGGCGCGGCGCCGGCCCAATGGCACAGCGCCATGAGCGAGGCGGCCCGGCGCAGAACGTGGCGTGAAGTGTTTACGGGCAGGGCGCGCCTTGTGGTCGGAGCACGGTCAGCGCTTTACCTGCCGTTTAAAAACCTGCGCGCCATCGTCGTCGATGAAGAACATGACACAAGCTATAAACAGGAAGAGGGCGTCATCTACAATGCCCGCGATATGGCGGTGGCCCGGAGCAAATTTGAAGGCGCATCCGTTGTGCTGGCCTCTGCGACCCCATCCCTTGAAAGCCTGCATAATGCCCGCACCGGGCGTTATGTGCATTTGCAACTGCCCGAGCGGCCGGGCGCTGCTGTGCTGCCGGATATAGAGCTGTTGGATATGAAAGAGAACCGGCCGGAAAAAGGCCGCTATCTGTCGCCGCCTGTCATTGAGGCTGTTCAGGCCGCGCTCGATAAAGGCGAGCAGGCCATGCTGTATTTAAATCGGCGCGGTTATGCGCCGCTGATAATCTGCCGGGCCTGCGGGACGAAATTAAAAAGCCCCGACACGGACAGTTGGCTGGTCGAGCATAAACGTTCGGGCCGGGCGGTTTGTCACCGCACCGGGTTTTCTATGCGCATGCCCACGGTCTGTACGACTTGCAAAGCCGAAGACAGCCTGCACCCTATCGGCCCCGGCGTAGAGCGCATTGAGGAAGAGGCGCGGGCTTTGTTTCCCGCAGCGCGCATCGAGGTTCTGTCGTCCGATACAGCCGGTAATCCCGAGCATATACGGGAGCGCATTGCCCGCATGGCCGAAGGCGGGATTGATATTCTGATCGGGACGCAAATGGTCGTCAAAGGGCATAACTTTCCGCGCCTGACTTTTGTTGGCGTTGTTGACGGCGATATGAGCCTGTCCGGCGGCGATCTGCGTGCGGGCGAGCGTACTTATCAGACTTTGGTTCAGGTGGCAGGACGGGCCGGGCGGGCGGATAAAGCCGGCCATGCTATTATCCAAACCCACCGCCCCGAGCATGAAGCGCTGGCCGCGCTGGCCGCGGGGGACCGCGACATGTTTATCAATGTCGAACTTGAAATGCGTGAAATGCTGGGCCTGCCGCCTTACGGAAAGCTTGCCGCCGTCATTATATCAGGCCCTGACCCCAAAGCGGCCGATGACGCCGCGCGGGCGTTTTTAAATAAAGCGCCGCGCGCTGACGGTATAGAGATACTCGGGCCGGCGGACGCGCCGATTGCTATGTTGCGCGGCCGGTTTCGGCGCAGACTGCTGATACAGGCGGAACCCGGCGTGAACCTGCCGGCGTATATGGCGACATGGCGCAGCGCATATCGGCCAAAATCCAAAGTCAAAATACAAATCGACATTGATCCGCAAAGTTTTATGTAAACGGCCTGCGGCTCAACCTTGCATTGCCGCGCATAACACGACACAAATAGAAAACGCCTTGCGGGAGACATAGTGAGATGAATAAACGCCTGATCGGAGCCGTGCTGGCAGCAGTTTTAATGCTGGGTGCATGCGCCACAAATCGTACACGCAACACGACCAATACATTCACACCCAAGGCGAGCTCACGCACAGTTTTGGTCACGCCTGATGTCAACCTTCAAGTCCTGATGGCCAGCGGGATGCGCGAGACCCGCGCTGATTGGTCAGAACAAGGCAAAGATAACTTAAAGAGAGCTTTGCAGAGCGAACTGACGGTGCGCGGCTCAGCGGTCACTGTTCTTGACCCGGCAAAAGGACTGACGCCTCGCCAAATCCAGCTTCTGAAACTGAATGATGTCGTTGTAAACACCTCGATGCAGTATGAGTATTTCGGGTTTGGCTTGCCGACAAAGAAGGGGAAGTTTGATCGGACGATAGGCCCCGGAGCGCAGGTTTTATCCGGCGCGTCAGCGGCAGACTATGCGCTGCTTACCCGTGCCGCAGGCTCTTTTCAGTCAGGCGGAAAAATCGCCATGAATATTGCCATGGCAGCGCTCGGCGGACCTGTGCAAACCGGCGGGACGCAGATTTATCTGACGCTGGTTGATCTGGATACGGGAGACATTGTCTGGAGTAATTTGGCATCAGCGGCAACAGGCGGAGATATTCGCAACCCGGATAGCGCGAGCCGCGTTGTTCAAGCGGCACTGAAGGACTTTCCGTTGTGATTTCGCGCATGATTAAAACCGTTTTAGCCGGGAGCGTTGTTTTGGCTGCGGCCATGACGGCCGGCGCGCAAACGAGTCTTCGCCCGACCGATATGTCCACGGATGAGGCCGGGATGTGGTATCAGGTCGATAAGATTGAGCAGCAGGCTAAAACAGCCGGCGTGCGGGTGACCGACCCTCAATTAATGCAGTATGTTCAGGACGTGACCTGCAAAGTGACCGGTCCTGATTGTCCGCAAATCCGTCCCTATATTATTAATGCCGGCGTTTTTAATGCGAGCATGTATCCCAATGGCATGATGCTCGTAAATTCCGGGCTGCTGTTGCGGGCAGAGAACGAGGCGCAACTGGCCTGCGTCATTGGACATGAATACGGACATTTTAAAGAGTTGCATTCGCTTGAGCGCTGGCGGAAGGCCAAAAGTTTGGCAAATTTGTCGATCGTATTTCAAATGGCGGCCGGCGCTGCGGGGGCGGGAAGCGAAGCCGGTTTAGGCGCGCAATTGATGACCTTCCTGTTGCAACAAAGTTTTTCGCGTGAGCATGAGCGTGAGGCTGATAACATCGGGTTTCAGATGGCCGCTGCCGCCGGCTATGATGTTGCCGAATGTGCTGATGTTTGGATAAACTTAATCTCTGAACAGGAGGCGTCGAGTTTTAAGAAGGTTCGTAAACGCGGCAAAGGAATCAATCTGTTTTCCTCCCATCCAGTCCCCAAAGACCGGGCCGCCAAGCTTAAGGCGATGGCGAAATCGACCCCCGGGGGCACAGATATCGGCAAAGTCAGGCACGATGTCGCTACCGAAAAGTTTTATGCGCAATGGCTGGAAACAGAATTGCTCGCCAAGGATTTTGACCGCCATATCCACCTCTATAATCAGCTCAAAGTGCGAGGGCGCCCGGCAGGCACTTCCGATTATTATGTCGGAGAGGCTTACCGGAAACGCAAATCAGAGGGCGACAGAGAACGCGCGGCTCTGGCTTGGGAAGCGGCCGCATCTGCGCAAGGTACCCCGCCGCAAGTTTGGCGTTCGCTCGGTGAGCATTATCGTCGTAATAAGCAAAAGCCGCAGGCCCTGGACGCTTACCGCAAATATCTTGCCGCCGCGCCTGCTGCGCCCGACCGCGAACTGATCGCCGCTTATATTGACCGCCTGAAGCCTTAAGAATTGAGATATTGAGACTGATATGAAATCTACTGCTAAGTTTTTTGCTGCATTTCTTTTTGCACTCTCGGTCTCGGCCTGTGCCGTCGGGCCTAAAATCGCGCCGGCCGGCCCTTATACGACCGGGTCGATGAAAGTTGATCTTAAGTCAGATTGGAACGCCATTCCGTTTCGATCGGGGAAGGTCAAGCAAGCAAAAGTGCTGACCAAAGATGGCCCGCAGCTGAATGCGGTTTATCTGTTTCCTGATATGAAAGACGGTGACAGCCTGATGCGCCAATGGCGCAAAGAATATCCTGTCCCGAAGTTTGACAGAAATATGTCGGATTTGGAATTAACAGAGTTTTTGACGGAATCACTGCTCAAAGGCGGCGGATATGCGGCAATTAACCTGACTGATATTCGGCCTGATGTTTATCGTGCCGAAGATGCTATCCGTTTTGACCTGACCGGGCGCACGACGGCGGGCCTGAACGTTGAAGGCCGCGCTTTGATGAGCGTTATCGATGATAAGCTGAATATAATCCTGTTCATCGCGCCGAGTGAATATTACGCCGCAAAAGATCGCGCCGAAGTCGACGCGATTTTCAATTCTGTCGCCGGCGGCCGCGCTGTCAGTTAGTTTGCGCGCAAAACGGTCGGCCAAAATCCAAGATTAAAATTCAACTCGATATTGATCCTCAAAGCTTCATGTAGTGTTTGGGAGCGCGACCCGTTCAGGCGCATTGCCGGGCGCAAACATCAGTTAAGGCTTGTCAGCGGACCAAACCTTGAGAGTGTTTTTTCGCCTAAGGCGGTCCTCAACGGTGCAAGTTGTGGCGCGACAGCCCGCCATATTCCAATGCTTTTATTGGATATGGGGCGGCGAACCTGCTCGCTGCTGGCGGTGCGGACAGCGCGTTTGTTTTTATAAAATTCAAGGCAGTTTTGTTCAAAGCTCAAATCCAGCGCGCCAAGGAGTTTGCGGATTTGGGCTTCCGTATCATTGACCATGTCTTCATATTGAACGCGGATAATTTTTCCGGGCAGAACGGCATCCCAATGATCCATCAGGCTTAAATAGCCATTATAATATGCTCCGATATGGCCCAAATCATAACTGAAATTCGCGCCCAATCCGAAATGCTGCCGAAAAATGCTCAGGCCGCAATCGAGCGGATTGCGGCGGGCATCAATAATTTTGGCATGGGGAAGGATTTTGTGTATGAGACCGACATGTTCAAAATTATAGGGTAATTTGTCGGTGAACAGGCGCGTGCTCTCTTCGCGAAAAAAGGCACTGCTTTTCAAATAATC
>CALLXE010000005.1 GCA_938015875.1 uncultured Robiginitomaculum sp.
CAACACAGGTGGAATAAGGCGCGGCTTGGCGCGATGGCGCGCGGTGATTATATCCGGCCGAGGCGGAATTTCAGAGCGCCCACAGACATGGGCGGGCGAGCGCCGGTGCAGCTGCGTCCTGCCCGCAAAGCCCGTCCGCCGGCCGGAATGAAGCCCTCAAGTGACGCGCCCGAGTCGGCCGTGTTCCGCCTACCTGTACTGCAGAACCTGAATTATACTTACCGGCCCCGCCGCGCAGCCCCGGTGCGGCGCAGTCCGCAGCCGCAATTTCCCTGCATTGTCATGTGGCCGCACGAGCTTGACGGGCAATATGTTCCGAACTTTCGCTCCCGCGCGCGCAGGCCTTCGGCCGGATATGGTGACTATGCCGGGGCTGCGGATATTGGCGTAGCGCCTGTGCGCGCTTCGGGCGCGCCGCCGTGACGGGCGGGCAGGATTGTGGATGGATAGAGGGGCTTCCCTCGCGCCGGGTTAGGTGCGGGGCCGGGAGTGTGTGGGCGTGTTTATTTGAAGGAGATTGTAAATTTGGAGATGCCTGCCGGCGTAATCATTCGGGAAAACGAATAGTCGTCCTACGGGCGGCTTCAATCATGTCCTTTTTTTGTTCCCCCGGAACAAAAAATCCGCCCGAATGGGCGGACCGGAAATGATGGTGCGCGATACAAGGATTGAACTTGTGACCCCTACAATGTCAATGTAGTGCTCTACCGCTGAGCTAATCGCGCGATGATATTCATCAAATGAAGCGGTGATATATCGCCCCGCCGGCGGGCTTGCAAGGCTAAAAAAGCCTTAGGCTGCAATCAATTTGTCGACCTCGCCGACCAGTTGGCGCAAGTGGACGGGTTTAGACAGGATTGTCGCGTTTTCTGCCGTGGACGGGTCCTGCATAGCGACGGCGGCAAAGCCTGTGATAAACATGATTTTAATGCCGGGGGACAGCTCTTCTGCGCGCTTGGCAAGCTCGACCCCGTCCATGCCGGGCATCATAATATCAGTCAGCAGCAGATCAAACGCGCCGTCCGCAAATCTCAGCGCGCGCAAGGCCCGGTCGCCGTCTTCACAGGCAATAACGTGGTGCCCCGCCTTCTCCAGCGCTTTTTCAAAAAAGCGCCGCATCGCGTGATCATCTTCTGCGTAGAGTATTGTGGCCATTATAAGCGTCCCTGACTGTCGTTGTGGCAATTCCGCATATCAGTGCAATAAACTCGCCGGTTGACCTATACCTGCCAAAGACCCATGAATAAAATATGTATAGACCGCGCAAATTTGGGATAAAAACCGAAGGCAGTGAAGCCAAAATTCTGCGCAGCATTGGCGCGCCTGTTGCGGTAACGCCGGCAACCGGCGGACACCCTCTTATATTTGCGTCCCCGCATTCAGGCCGCCAATACCCTCCGGCATGGCTTCGGGATTGCTGCGCGTCCAAAACGGCCCTGCGCAGCGTCGAGGACATATGGGTCGATGATTTATTCAGCCAAGCGGAAACATCCGGCGCGGCGTATTTGCGCGCCAACTTCCCGCGCAGCCTGATCGATGTAAACCGCAGCGCCGATGATTTACCGGACTATCTGGCCGCGCCGGATGTCGAGATTTCTGCACGTGCCAAAGCCGGACTTGGCGTCATACCGATGGCTATCGCCCCGCAAAGCCCGATTTACCGAACCCCGCCGGACGCCAAAGCAGCTCAAGCCCGCATTGACGGACTTTACCGCCCCTATCACGACGCGTTGCGCGGATGCGTGGAGGACGCACTGACGGGGTGTGGCCATGCCGTGTTAATTGATTGCCATTCTATGCCGGGCTTCGGACCGCTGCGGGCGCGCCGCCCGGACTTTATTTTGGGTGACCGTTACAGCAAAAGCTGCCGGAGCAGCCTCACGGACGCCGTCGAGCAATATCTGATGCAGCGCGGATACAGCGTATCGCGTAATCATCCCTATGCCGGCGGTTACACGACCCGAACTTACGGCCGGCCGGGCGACGGAATACAGGCGCTGCAAATTGAAATAAACCGCGATCTCTATGTCAATCCGGTAAACCTGACCCGCAAGCCGCGCTACGACGCCTTACAGCGTGATCTTGACGGCTTGGTATTATATCTGTGCGGCATGCATCAGGAATTGGCGCAAGCAGCAGAATAAAGCGCCGCCGGCAATCCCGCATGCCCCAAAACGAAACAACCGCCGGCGGACTCGCCTGAAAGCGGGTCATAACGGGCCGCACGCACTCCCTTTTCAGGCGAACCCCCGCTGATTGCGCCGGCACGGCTCTTGCTCTCTTAAGAGGCGAACTTAAACTTAAGGGATTACAAGAAATGACCGGAGATATTGACCTGCACGTCGGCAAGCGCCTGCGCCGCCGCCGCCGCCTTTTGGGCCTGACCCAGCAAAACCTGGCCACAGAAGTCGGCATACGGTTTCAGCAAATTCAGAAATATGAATGCGGCGCAAACCGTGTCTCGGCGGCCCGCCTGTTTGAACTGTCCGAAGCGCTCTCTGTGCCGGTTCAGTATTTCTACGAAGGTCTGTCGGACATTGATCATGATGATGAATTTGCCGCCGAAATTCTTGCGCCGGACGTATTGTCGAAAAAAGAAACCATGGATTTGGTTCGCGCCTATTACGCCATGGAAGCCGGTCCGCGTAAGCATTTGCTCGATTTGGCAAAATCGCTGCAAAACTCGGCTAAAGTCCCGGTCATGGGATTGATGCAGTAAGATGATACGGGCCGTTATATTCGGATCAGCGTTTTTATTGGCCTACGGCTTAGCCTGCATGCTAAGCCGCGCTTATGACATCGCTTACTTCCGGCTCACCGGCCCTGAATAAATCTGAAATTGACGCGCGCCTGATTTTGGCGCGCGCCTTGGCTGACCATGCCCGTACGCTCACCCTGCCGCTTTTCAACGCCGGCATGGTGGTCGAAAATAAAGCCGGCGGCAGCTTTTTTGACCCGGTTACCAATGCCGATAAGGATGCAGAGCTCGCCCTGCGTGGCCTGATTATTGAGGCTTATCCGGATGATGCAATCGTCGGCGAGGAATTTGACGATCGCCCGGGCACATCCGGTTTTATCTGGACTCTTGATCCCATTGACGGCACGCGCGGCTTCGTCGCAGGCATCCCCGTTTGGAGTACGCTGATTGCGCTTGGCTATGACGACAAACCTGTCATCGGGATTATTGACCTGCCCGCTATGGGCCGCGCCGGAGAGCGATATATCGGCATGCCCGCCGGCACGGTGCGCGAAGACATATCCGGAACGACAACGCTGACCGCGCGAAAATGCACGGCTCTGACCGACGTGATTTTGGGATGCACAGAACCGCTGGCAATGTTCACCCAAGGTGAACGGGCGAGCTATGAGATGATCCGCAGAACTGCAAAATTTTCACGGTTGGGTCTCGATGCTTATGGCTACGCTATGGTGGCAGCCGGGCGAATGGATATGATTATCGAGGCGGATCTTAAGCCGTGCGATGTGCGCGCGCTGATCCCGGTAATAGAAGGCGCCGGCGGGAAATTAACAAATTGGCACGGCGGCAGCGCCTTCAATGGCGGACGCGTGGTTGCCGCCGGAAATCCGGCCATGCTGGATGAAGTTTATCCCTATTTACAGCGCGCCATGGATACAAAAATATAGACCGGTGCTGCGACGTGCTTTTGCTTGAATTTTCCGCCCTGAGACTCTAGGCCAAGGGTCAGGAATTATGCGGAGCGACGTTATGAAAATTATGCACGTTATGGCGGGCGCAGCCGAAGGCGGCGCAGAAAATATCATGCTGGAATCCGTGCTGGCCCTGCAGGAACATCACGGTGTCGAGCAGTTTGTTGTCACCCGCGATAATAACGCCTTTCGCCTTGAGCAGTTTAAAGCCGCCGGGATCGGCACCGCAACGGCAAGCTTTGATAAATGGCTGAAATTTCGCACCACCAATGTTTTAAAAAAAGCTATCGCCGAGTTTAAACCGGATGTGATTGAGTATTGGATGGGCCGCGCCGGGCAATTTGCCCTTGCGTCTCACCGCGACATTTCAATCGGTTGGTATGGCGGGTATTACAAATTAGAACGGTTTAAAAACTGCAAATGGCATATCGGGCTGTCGATTGATTTATGCCGTCACATCCGGGAACAAGGCGTCGATGATGCCCATGTCGGCCTTGTTCATACAATGGCCGATTTCAACAATGCAGAGCCGGCGAGCCGCGCGGATTTAGACACGCCGGCCGATGCGCCGGTTGCGCTCGCTTTGGCGCGACTGCATTGGAAGAAAGGGCTCGATACGCTTCTGGATGCGACGGTTAAAATTCCGGGCCTGTATGTCTGGATTGCCGGCGACGGACCGATTGAACATGAACTTAAGGCGCATTGCTCCCGCAACGGGCTTGAAGATCGGGTCCGTTTTTTGGGCTGGCGTAACGATCGCGGCGCGCTTTTGGCGGCCTGTGATGTCGTTGCGTTTCCAAGCCGCTATGAGCCGTTTGGCACGGTCACTGTCGACAGCTGGGCGGCACGCCGTCCGATAGTGGCAGCTGATGCGGTTGGACCTGCGGCCTATGTCAAAGACGGCGTAAACGGGCTTTTGATACCTAAAGACGATGTGGACGCGCTGGCCACCGCACTGACCCGGGTATTAAAAGAACCGGGTCTGGCGGATAAACTGGTGGCCGGCGGCGACGCAACCTATGAAGCGACCTTCACCAAAGCCGCGTTTCAGCGCGACAGCCTTGAGTTTTACAATAAAATTATTGCGGCACATTGATCGCCGGCGTGCGGCATGTCCTGCTGGGCCCCTGAAGGTAAACCCCGTCTGAGACAGCCTGCTTTTGGACATAGGCCGTAAACCATTGGTTTCTCATGGGCGATTTCTCGCCAGGATCCGGAATGGCGCGTTCCATTCCGGTAAGGCCATACCCTGCGATATCACCTGACGGCGTTACGATATAGATGCCCGCATCTTTGCGCCCCTTTTGCCCCCAAAAGGTTCCTAAGACCCGAACCCAATCGGGATCGCCCGGCAAATCAATCACGGCGCTGATGCCGCCTGCGCAGGTCGCCCCGACGTCATTACCGGCCTTTTGCCCGATCATCTCGCGAATGTCCCGATAATCGCCGGTTCCGAAAAACCCAATATTACGCGCAGAGGCTTTTTCCGACATCAGCAAAAGTCGGCCGGGAATTGGGTATATTTTCCCCAAATACAAATCATCGCGCACTTGCATTTCCGCCGCCAAACCGCCGACGGCGCGGCCTTTTGCCCAATCGCGTTTTTCCAAAAAGACCGTCGATTGCATAGCCGTAACAAGAACAAAAGCTGTGATAAATCCGGCTGCGACGACGCGCTGTCCGGTTTTCGATTTCAGCAGATGAAACAGGACCGGCATATATAAAAGCAACAAAGCCGCCCATGCCATAACCGTTGCCGTTGTATAGCGCGGCGCAAACGCAGTGCCGAGCCCCATCGGCAATCGCCCGCCGGCCGTCGCGAAAGCTCCTGCCCCAATATAAAGAATAAACACAAGCAGGATTAATTGCAGGCCGTGGGCATTCGGCACGCGAATCGCACGCCATGCAAAGACGGTGCAACTGCCGATGTAAAACGCGCCAAAGACAGGCGCAACGAAATGCCCCATCGGTTCACCGGCAGCAAAAAAGAAAAACGGCCCGCCCATATAATTGAAGACAAAATGCAGCATACCGGCAGGATCGCGCGCAAGGCTCTCACCGACCGACCCATGACCCGCAACGCTTTTAAACCCCCACATATAGAGCGTAATAACGATCACAGACAGCACAGCCAGGACTGCCATGCGCCTCGCGCCCATCCGCATCACCCCGGCGTAAAGCAGCATGAACGGCAATGTGGCGATAGCATTGGCCATACTGCCGGCAGCAAGGACGCCCACAATACAGGCGAGTGCAAATGTCTTACGGCTCGGCGAAACGGCATCTTTATAAATTAAATAAAACGCAAGCAAAGGAAGTACATACGCAAGAAAGAAATGCGGATTAAACGCATAGGCCAAAGTCTCGTATTGCGTCCAAAGATAAAGCCACGCAGTGAAAAACAACGCTGTGAGAATAAAAACCAAATCGCGTTGCGGTCCGCCTTCCGGCGCACATTGGCAGATGGCGAGGCGCGCAATGCGAATAAATAGAAAAACGCCCAGAGCGGCGAACAGGAAATTCCAAACAAACAACGATACAAGACTGCCGCCAAAGACCGCGTAATCAAACCAATACAAAACGCGGGATATAATAAAGCGATGCTCGTTATGCTGCCCGAACCAAGCGGCGATATCGCCGTCCTGAACGCTCAGATAAAACTGAACAAGGCCGTCCCAACTATCCCCCCACGGAACCGGTGTGTGCAGATCGGCGGCGCCATATATAGCAAAGGCGCTGCAAAGTATTGTCAGCAGTAATGCAAGCCCAATCAGCGTTTTTTGCGCCGTGGTAAAAAGAGACAGGTTTGGAAGCATTCTATCAGTCGCGCGAAAGCCGGCGCGCATCCAGCGGGCCAAGCTGCGCGCTTCGGCCCTTGCCTTCAAGCACCCATGTTATGAAATGCTCGCAATTATTCAGCATGACGTTATAGCGCTGTCCTTTGCGAAGCCGCGCACGGGCGACAATTTCGCTGCCACTTGCCCGGCTACGCGTTGCAATTACCCGTACTGATTTGCCGCCGGAAAAAACATTGAAATCCGTCTCATCGACTTTGCCAAAACGGCGGCTGGCATGAATGACTGTGCCATAACCCGTCGCAATTCCGTAATGCTTAAGCGCCCCCATGAACCCGACACAAAGCACAGTGCCGGCAAGGTGAACGTTATGGGTTTCAAACGGATAATGAGTCATAAATGCAGTATGCCTTCCCGGCCCGCAATGTCAAAGTCGCGCGGCAGAGCGCAGGCCATATTCAGCTGTATTTTTCGCCCAAATAAAGCTCTCGCACTTTCGGGTTAGCGCGCACTTCATCGGGCGTACCCTCAAACAAAACGCTTCCGGAAAACATAATCGAGGCCCGGTCTACAATATCCAGAGTTTCACGCACGCGGTGATCGGTGATCAAAACGCCCAGTCCGCGCTTTTTAAGATATAGGATAAGTTCTGAAATTTCAGCAATTGCAATCGGATCAATCCCGGTAAACGGCTCATCCAGCAAAATGAATTCAGGACGCGAAGCCAGCGCGCGGGCTATCTCAACGCGGCGACGCTCACCGCCGGACAAGGCCAAAGCGGGGCTGTCTTTAATATGGGTAATGTGCAGCTCTTCAAGCAAGGAGTCGACATTATCATCCCATTTGCTGCGATCCGGTTCTGCCAGTTCCACTACGGATTTGATATTTTTATAAACGCTCAGCCCGCGAAAAATAGACGCTTCCTGAGGTAAATAACCAACGCCGAGACGCGCACGTTGATACATAGGCAGAACGGTAATATTTTCGCCGTCCAGATAGATGTTCCCGCGCTGCGCCGCAATCAAG
This sequence comes from uncultured Robiginitomaculum sp., assembly GCA_938015875.1. Classification (GTDB taxonomy): domain Bacteria; phylum Pseudomonadota; class Alphaproteobacteria; order Caulobacterales; family Maricaulaceae; genus Robiginitomaculum. Next base: position 7,491 of record CALLXE010000005.1, read on the forward strand.
CCCATGATCATGTAAAAGGATGTTGTCTTACCGGCACCGTTCGGCCCCATCAGGGCAACGATTTCTCCGCGCTGCACATGCAGGTTTACATCCTGCACAACGTCGCGATTACGGTAAGTTTTGCCAATAGCAATAGCCGACAGACCTTCCGCAGGCACGCTGTCATAGCGAGGGGCGGACGGCCCTTCGACCGCCGTGCGTATCATATCCGTGGGAGACAATTTAGTTGCGATTGCCGTTGTCGATAATCAGACTGGGACGGCCACTGGTACAGGCGCGGCCTTTACATGTGCCTTCAAGCACAGCGTTTTTTGTTTCCAGATCGTAGACAAATTTTTCGGTTGTGCCGACATTGCCGGTGTCATCGCCCAAAATCACGTTTCCTGTGACCGTAATTTTGTTTTCCTTTTGGAGATAGACGCCGCGCTCGCCGCGTACTGTTTGCTCAGGCGCGATATAATAGAAATTGCCGTCCGCTTCTATGCGGGTCACATCGCCAAGCTGACCGTTTGCAAGGCGCGAGCGGTAAAGCTTCATTTGATCGGCCAAAATTCGCGTGCCGGCCTGAACCACCTGAACCTGACCGGTGAGAACCGTCAATTTGCCCTTATATTCAATCTTATCGGCGTCCACATCAATCGGGCCGTCGCCGCCAAATGCAAATTGCGCGTGGGCCGTCATTGGCGCAAGCAAGCTCATCGCGGCCGTGCACATCAAAGTCGCAAAAGTTTTACGGGCAATCGTCATAAGGTCTCCTTTACGGGGTTTCACCGTCTTCTATAGCATTATCCGCTTCGGGTACAATCTTACCCTTCACATTTCCGATAAAGATAAACTGCGAATAATTGTTGAGAATTTCGTAGCTGTCCCCGCGCACTTGACCAAATTCTCCGGTACAAAAAATAGGCTCATCGCCCTGCACGATTTTCTCTCCGGCCAATATGCGCGCATGGGTCGTTTCACAAACATAGCCGTCATCCGTCTCAACGGTTACATCCGTGCGAAGTTCCATCGTTTGGGCTTTGGAATCGTAAAGACCTTCTTTGGCGATAATCTGCGAGCTTTGCACGCCTTCAAGACGAAAGAAATTCAAAACAGGATTAATGAGGCGGACGGCGTTAATGTCCGTGCGCGACCGGACAGCATATTCGGCCGTCAGATTGTAGGGAATTCCGTCACCATCCGTTCCGGTATACCGCGGATTGGTCATGCGGACCAATTCCTGTTCATTGCTGACATCTTGCTCTGCGCGGGGGCCGTCAAAGACAAAGTAAATCAGGGCCGCCGTAAGCAGGGCCGCCAGCGCAATTAAGACAATGCGGGTCACGCGGATAAACCGGGTATGCCGGCGGGCCGCTGCCAAAGTCAGCGTTCGCCGCGGCTCCCAAAAGCCGCGATCCTCTGATGCGATAACAGCGTTCATATCTTAGTGTTGCCCGTTTTCATAGTATCAGTGTAGACCATACGCCGGCGCGATAAAATGAAAGATTGCCCACAATTGAACTGCCCCGCAAGTATATTCAGTCCTTCGGACGCCGCATTGCGTGGGAGAAAATATCAATCCCATCCCAACCGTTTAAATCCAAATCCGCACGCGTCGGCAAAAAATCAAAACAGGCGCGCGCCATATCCATGCGGTCTTCGCGCATCAGGCGCGCCGTCAAGACCCGCTGCAATTGATGCAGATAGAGCACGTCCGATGCCGCGTAAGCAATCTGCGCCTCGGTCAGATTATCAGCCGCCCAATCAGAACTTTGTTGCTGCTTGGACAAATCAACGCCAATCAGCTCTTTGCACAGATTTTTAAGGCCATGCATATCCGTATAGGTGCGCACCAAACCGGACGCGACTTTGGTACAAAAGACAGGGCCGGCCGTGACGCCCAAATCGCGTTTTAAAATCGCCAAATCAAAGCGGGCAAAATGATAAAGCTTTTCAACGCTTTGATCCGCCATCAAGGCCTTCAAGTTGGGCGCGTCATAAGTCTTGCGGTCCATCTGCACAATATGCGCGTCGCCGTCACCGGCAGAAAGCTGCACCAGGCAAAGTTTATCGCGCACCAAAGAAAGCCCTTGGGTTTCCGTATCGACGGCGACACTCTTTCCAAAATCAATGTCGTCCGGAAGATCGTGTTTATGCAGATAATTCGTCATGTCGCCGTCCTTTTTCGCAAGTATCAGGTGCTAACCGCCGGCGCGTAAAAATACAATGCCTGATTTTCGGCGGCGCGGCGCTGCCGGCTGTGCTAAAGACGGCTATGACCCTGACTTTATCAGACGCAGAGGCCTATACCGTTATCGCCCGCAAAGACTTAAACTTTGACGGCGCTGTGTTTGTCGGCGTGACGACAACAGGCATATTCTGCCGCCCGGGATGTCCCGCCCGGCTCCCGAAATTTGAAAACTGTACCTTTCACAGTACAGCAAACGCAGCGCTCGCGGCCGGATATCGCGCCTGTAAGCGCTGTCACCCGGCCAAAGCCCCGGGGGCCGAAGGGCCGCTAGTTACGCGCCTGATCGCCATGGTTGAGGAGGCCCCGCAGCGGCGTATCAGCGAAGCAACTTTAAAGGAGGCCGGCATTGACCCATCTACGGCGCGCCGTCAATTTCAGGCGCGGTTCAAGATGAGCTTTACGCAATATGCACGCGCGCGCAGGCTGGCCCTTGCAGCGCAAGAAATCGGAAAAGGAGACAGCGTGATTTCAGCGCAAATAACGGCCGGATATGAAAGTGCATCCGGCTTTCGCGAGGCCTTTGGCAAAACATTTGGAGGCCCGCCCCAAGCGGGAAAAAACGCCGGAAAAGCGCCGCTTTTGATTGAATGGCTAGACAGTCCCCACGGCCCGATATTGGCCGTGGTCGATAACGCCGCGCTTTACATGCTTGAATTTACGGTGCGCAAAAATTTGGATTTGCAAATGCGCAGGCTAAGCAAAAAGGCCGGCCGCGCCATATTACCGGGGCGAACGCAGATAACCGATCAAATCAGCGCGGAGCTTATCGCTTATTTTAAGGGTCAACTGTTAAACTTTGAAACGCCGGTCGCGCTCCTCGGGACCGATTTTCAAACGCGGACATGGAAGGCCTTGCGTGAAATTCCTGCCGGACAAACGCGAAGTTATAAAGACCTCGCAGCGGCGGTCGGAAATCCAAAAGGCTTTCGCGCGGTTGCCAATGCCAACGCCAATAACCGTTTAGCGATTATCGTACCGTGCCACCGCGTTATCGCAGCTGACGGCGGGCTTGGCGGTTACGCGGGCGGTTTGGATAAAAAGCGCGCTTTGCTGGATTTGGAAAAAGTTGCAGCGGCGGCACAACAGACGCAAACACATCCGCCTTCATAAAATGCAAAATCCCTGCAATCGGAAAAATACGGCGATATATAACAGGCTCCGGTTTGGAACCGGCCGGCAAGGCTGCGCGATATTTACTGCGTCATGCCCCATCCTCTTATCCCCGTCCCTTAGCGGGAAATAAGTCCTGCGCCATAAGGGATTGCGCAGAGAGTAACAGGCTGTAGAACGCTGTTATGGAATTTAAACTGCACCCCCAACTTAAATCCGATTGCACAATATTGGGTGATCTTCCCCTTTGCCGCGTTCTGCTCGCACCGGATGCCCGCTTTGCATGGTTCATCCTTGTGCCCAAACGTCCTGATATACGCGAAAGTTATCAATTGGCGGCAAGCGATCAGCTAACCTTAATGCACGAGTCCGCAGGTTTTGGGCGCGCGGTTATGGAGGCCTTTGACGGAGACAAGTTAAATATCGGTGCTTTGGGTAATATGGTGCCACAACTCCACGTTCATCATATTGTTCGCCACCAAGGCGACCCGGCCTGGCCGGGAGCGGTATGGGGTCACCCCGGGGCAAAACCGTACTCAGACGCCGATATTGAGATCATCAAAGCGCAAATAGCTAAGATGAAACTGCCGGACTTTAAACCCGCCTAGCCGGGGCCGGAAACATTAGAGCGCGCCGGGCCGACCACGCTGTCGGCGACGTAAGGATTGTCTTTTCGCTCTTGGCCGAATGTGCTCATCGGGCCGTGGCCGGGGATAAACCGCATATCATTGCCCAGTGGCCAGAGCTTTTGCGTAATGCTGTCGATGAGTTGCTGCGGATTACTTTTGGGAAAATCCGTCCGCCCGACAGAGCCGCGAAAAATAACGTCGCCGACAAAAGCAATTTTTATATCCTGATTATAAATCACAACATGACCCGGCGTATGGCCGGGGCAATGCGCGACATGAAACGTGATATCACCCAAAGACAGCGTATCGCCGTCTTTCAGCCACCGGTCAGGCTTGCAATTGCGGCCCATGCCGGGATGACCGTACATCGCCCATTGCTCTTCAATCCCGTCCAGCCAAAAATCATCCTCTTTATGCGGGCCGATAATCTCAATGCCCAGCGCGTCGCGTATATCTTCCGCGCCGCCGGCATGGTCCAAATGTCCGTGGGTGAGCCAAATTTGGGTGACCGTGACGCCCAGTTTCTTCGCGTCATCCAAAAGCCTTTTGCCCTCGCCGCCGGGATCAACCAAGACGCCCTCCATTGTCGATGTGTCCCACAAAAGGCTGCAATTTTGTGAGAGTGGTGTGACGGGCAAGATACGCAAATCAAGTTTGGCGGGCATAATCAATCTTTCAATATTTCCCCTAACCTAACGGCCTCGTGCGCGGTTTCAAGAGCGGGCCACTGCGCTATTTTTACAAAGCGAGGGGCCGCAGCTGTATTCTCTCCTGACGCGAAGCCTGTTTTACTTTTACCCCGGCGGGCGCATAGCTTATGGTTAACGCAGTCCTAACTTACCGGAGCCTGACCATGCCAAATTCCTCCCGCCGCGTCGCTGCCATTTTCGGCGCCATGCTCGTGACCGTCTGCGCCCCCGCTTTGCTCGCCTCGCATCCTCACGACCCTGCACCGGCCACAGAGCCCGAAATGCCGGTGATCATTGAGAGCATCGACATAACGCCTGAGGACATTGCGGTACGGGAAGACATCGCGCAAAAAAACGGCGAAAGCCCTATGACGGATTTACAGGCGCAGGGCGTTGAGACCCAAGATTTTGACGTGAATGATTTTCTGGGCGCCGATGGCTTGGTCGATGTTGAAAAACTGCGCGCCTATGAAAACAGTAAAGCGGATTACATCGCGCAAAACTCCAAAATTGAAAATTCAAACGACGAGGCCGCGAACGATTCTTTTTTTGCAGACTTGTTGAAAGACTTTCAAGCCGGCCAAAATTCCGAAGCGAAGAAACGCCGCGGCGAGCCCATGCATTCAGGCGCGCATCATACAGATCCGAGCCCGTCTGATCTGCCGGCAAAAGATACAATTAAGCGTCTTATGGGCGGTGATGGCGACGAAATAAACGCACAAACAGAGACCGGGACTACGCAGGTCGAGCCCGGCGCGACCTATTACACTCTGCCGCCCAAGCCGCCTGCGCCCCCCTCTTCCATTGAACAAAACAGCGACACCGATGCGGCTTCGGCCCTTAAGGCGAAAAGAGCGCGCAATAAATTACGCCGGCAATCCGGTAAAAAACGAGGCCGCACAATTACGCTTTCCGGTGAAACGACGGTGCACATCGGCCCGGGAGGCGACGTCACAATTACCAATAACGGCGAAGCCGTTTTGCCGCTTAAAATGACTGACGACAAAAGCGGAAGCGCGTCCGCTATGGTCATGGATGGCGGAAAGCCGGCCAAGATCACAGTTCATAAGAAAATGACGAACAAGAACGGCAAACGCAAAGTCCGCGTCGAAGTTGAGATGGAAAGCGATATTGTCGATTAGGCGTCGAGAATGCCTTTAATCGCGGCAACCATCTGATCGACCGGCACCGTGCTTTGCGCGGGCCGACTTTCACGCCACTCTTCATTAGACTCAATGGCTTTGGCCATTTGCGCGCCCAACTTTAAATCCTTCAGGGTTACCTGACCGTTTGCGACTTCGTCTTCACCCATTAATACCGCGACCGGTACGCCGCGTTTATCGGCATATTTCAGCTGTTTGGTGACATTACCACCGCCGACAAAGACTTCGGTGCGAATGCCCTGTGCACGCAGTTGATCAGCGAGTTGAAAATATTTGGGCATCAGGGATTTATCAAAATTACAAATCATGACAGGCGGCGTCACTTCGGCCTGCATGTGGCCCATACGCTCCAGCGCGGATAAAAAGCGCGACACGCCAAAGCTAAACCCCGTCGCCGGGACAAGCTGTCCTTTAAACCGGCTGACCAGATCATCATAACGGCCGCCGCCGCCAATTGAGCCAATGCGCACCGGGCGACCCTTGCGATCGCGAATATCAGCGAGCAGTTCAACCTCAAACACCGGCCCGGTATAATAACCGAGGCCGCGCACGATCGAGGTGTCAAACGCCACTTGCTCCGGCGCGTAGCCGCAGGCGGATAACAGCGCGTCAATATCAGCAAGCTCTTTCACGCCGGCCATGCCACGCTCCGACGATCCGACAACGGCTTCCAAAGATTTAATTGTCGATTCGCGGTCGCCGCTGCCGGCGGTGGTAAAGCCCATCACGGCGTCAATACCGGCCGACGATAATTTCGCGCCGCCGGTGAAATCACCGCTCTCATCTTTGCGGCCCTCACCCAACAGGTCGCGCACGCCCTGCTCACCAAGGCGATCAAGTTTATCAATCGCGCGCAGCACTTGCAGGCGTTGAATACCGCCTTCTGAAGTGCCGGGAACGCCGGAGCTCTCCAAAATGCCATCAAGCAGTTTGCGGTTATTCACCCGCACCTGATACTCGCTGTCTTTCAGGCCCACGGCGCGCATAACATCTGCGGCGACCATAATCATTTCCGCGTCGGCTGCCGCTCCGGGGGCGCCGACACTGTCTGCGTCACATTGCACAAATTCACGAAAGCGGCCCGGCCCCGGTTTTTCATTGCGGTAGACGCTGCCCGCCTGATAGCGGCGATAAGGCTTTGCCAATCCGTCAAAATTTTCTGCAACGTACCGGGCCATTGGCGCGGTCAAATCATAGCGCAGCGCCATCCATTGATCATCGTCATCCTGCATGGCGAACACGCCTTCATTGGGGCGGTCTTCATCCGGCAGGAATTTACCCAGCGCGTCGGCATATTCAAACGCCGGTGTTTGGAGCGGCTCAAACCCGCGCGAATCGTAAACAGAAAACGCGGCATCAATCAGCGCGCGCTCGGCCCGTAACATATCTGCCGGCTTGTCTTCAAACCCTCTGGGACGGCGCGCTTTGGGACGAAATTCTTTTTGCTTTTTAGCCATGATAATCTTTCCTTAGGCGCGCGGTTTACGGGATTTTTTCGGGCTTTGAAAGCCCTGCGCGGCGGATAATCCCCTAGCCCTTGGCAACGCCCCAATAATTATAGCTGAGCACGCGCGGCCCCGGAATATACATTTGCTGCAAATCGGTCAGTGTAAGCCCCGCCGCCTGAAGCAGCGCCGGAATATCGCGGCCGCTGTGACACCCGCCGGCGATGTACTTCCAGACCGGATCAATCCGGTTTTGCCACTGATGAACGCCGGCATCGGGCGCTTTGCCATGCTCGCAAAACAATATCTCGCCGCCGGGCTTCACAATCCGCTTCATCTCTGAAAGCGCGGCGACCGGATCGGGAATTGTGCAAAGAGAATAGGTCACCACCACCGTATCGGCCAAATCATCGCAGAGCGGAATCGCTTCTCCGGACAGCCCGATACGCTCGATCGGGATTGTGCAAGCCTCTCGCCGCGCCGCGCTGCGTTTCCATATATAATCGTCCGGATCAACGCCGATGATTTTATCGACATGGGCAGGATTATAATGCGGCAAGTTCTGCCCGGAGCCGATGCCGATTTCCAAAACTGTCCCCCGCGCGCGCGGCACGATTTTGGCGCGCTGCTTTGTAATCGGCCCAATGCCGCAGGCCTTATCGAGGCATACGGGCAGTATGTATTGATTATAAAACCCCATCATTGCTCTCTGTGATTTCGTCGATCAGATCGGCTCCGCCGGCCCGTCCGGAGTTCACGACGCGGCTGACCTTATGCCACGCCAAATCTTCACTGCCGAGCTTATGGCTGATCAATTGCTCAGGCTTCGCGTCAGGCTCCAGCCACGCATCCCACAAATCGCGCGGCAAGCGCACCGGCATGCGGTGATGCAAATGCTTCATTTCACCGGTGGCGGGCGTGGTCAGTATCGTCGCGCTTAGCAGGGTTATGCCTTCATCAACCCGATATTGATCCCACAGGCCGGCAAAGGCGGACGGCGCGTCATCTGCCCCGTTTTTTTCGTAGATATAATAAGGTTGTTTGGGCGTCTCCACGCCTTCCCATTCATACCAACCGTCAAACGGGATTAGCGCCCGCCGCCGCCGCCAGGGCGTGCGAAAGCTTGGCTTATCTGCGGCGGTTTCTACCCGCGCATTAAACATGGGCCGCCCCTCCGGCATGGTTTTGCTCCAATGGGGATGCAGGCCCCACCGCATAGGAACCACGGCCCGCGCGCCCCGGCCGTTTAGGGCAATGGCAGGAATAACAGCGGCCGGCGCAATATTATAGCTGCCCTCCCACGGCCACATCCCTTCATTGGTATCCTTGGCGTGAAAGGCTCTCGCGATTTCGTCCAAAGTTCCCGCTAATGTAAACCGGCCGCACATGGGTATTGGCTATCATATCCGGGCGGATTACGGCAGAGTGTTTACATGAAAAAATTACCGGACCAAACGCCTGTCCCTGCCGTTGGCGTCATTTGTTTTAAGGGCAAGCGCGTCATTTTAATAAAACGCAGCAAGCCGCCCAAAGCCGGCGATTGGTCCCTGCCCGGCGGCCGTATTGAGCCCGGTGAGACCCGCCGCGAAGCCGCCTTACGCGAGCTTTACGAGGAAACCGGAGTTCGCGCCCGCATCATTGAAAAAATCGCAGAAATCGACGCTGATTTCGGCAGCCATCATTTTATCCTTCATGACTATTTAGCCATCTGGGAGCACGGCGAAATTATCGCCGGGGATGACGCCGCAGACGCCCGTCTGTATGATATGGCCGACATCGTCGCTCTGAATATGTGGCCGAAGACCGAAGGCGTCATACGCGACGCATTTACGCGGCTAAATGACAAAGCCGGGTGACGTTGATTTCAAACTGCTGTAAAGCGGGCTTATGTTACGCGCTGCCGCTATATCCCTGACCCTTTTGCTTGCTGTTACAGCCGGCGCGCAGGCGCGTGAAACCGTGACGGACGACCCTATTGAAAAACGCTTGGAAAAAGACATGATTTCCATGCCGAATATGGCGGAAGCCTTGTCAAAAAATCTGGGGCAGTTGCATTATATGCGCCGGCTTTGCTTTGGACAAAGTGACCAAACCTGGCGCGACAGGGCGCGGGCAATGATGGATATTGAAGCCCCTGAGGATCGTGACCGACGCGCTAAATTGATTGCCGCTTTTAACGAAGGTTTTTATGATCAGCAGGCGCGGTTCAATACGTGCAGCGAAGATGTCAGTATCGAGGCTGCGGCTATCGCCGAAAACGGCCGCCATTTAGCGAGCATGCTCGGTGACCCTTATCGTGAATAGCCCCGCGACTTTCGCGGCGAAACTTTAAAACGGATTTTGACATGACTGCACCTGACCGCATTACGATTGCCCGCCCGGATGATTGGCACGTTCACCTTCGCGACGGCGATATGTTATCCGGCGTAGTTAACGCAACGGCGCGCCAATTTTCCCGGGCGATTGTTATGCCGAACCTCGCCCCGCCCGTCACAACAATTGCCGCCGGCAAGGCCTATCGGGATCGGATCATGGCGGCGTTGTCAAAAGATTTGACGTTTACGCCCTTAATGACCGCTTACCTGACCGACGGCGCAGACGCGGATGAAATTATTGGCGGGTTTAATCAGGGCGTGTTTGCGGCCTGTAAACTTTACCCCGCCAATGCGACAACAAATTCATCTCACGGCGTGACGGACATTTCTAAAATCTCCGGCGTTTTAGAGGCCATGCAAAAAGCCGGTATGCCGCTTTTGGTGCACGGTGAAGTGACCGATCCGCATATTGATATTTTTGACCGCGAAGCCGTCTTCATCGACCGCGTCATGTCAGGAATTGCTAAAGACTTTCCTGAATTGAAAGTCGTGTTCGAGCATATTACCACATCCGACGCTGCTGACTTTGTCGCCTCTGCCGGTCCGAACATTGCGGCTACGATTACGCCGCACCACCTCGCGTTTTCGCGTAATGCCATATTCCAAGGCGGGATCCGCCCGCATTATTACTGCTTGCCGATTGCCAAGCGCGAAACGCACCGCCTCGCCCTTCGCAAGGCTGCCACATCAGGGTCGGCCAAGTTTTTCCTGGGCACAGACTCGGCGCCCCATGACATTACCCGCAAAGAAAATGCTTGCGGTTGCGCGGGGCTTTACAATTCCCCATTTGCCATTGAGAGCTATGCCAAGACCTTTGACGAGGAGAACGCGCTGGATAAATTAGAAGCCTTTGCGTCCCTGAACGGTCCTGATTTTTACGGGCTTCCTGTCAATCCCGGCCGTATGGTATTGGAGCGCCGCCCGTCCGATGTTCCAAAAACCGTTGCTGCCGGCCCGCACACATTGGTGCCCTTTATGGCCGGTGAAATCTCGCCGTGGACATTCACAGGCTTTGAAAATTGATCGTGAACTTTAACTTTTACGCATAAAAAAAGCCCCGTCCTATGACGGGGCTTTTTGCATTTAAAACGCGGTTTTATTTACAACCGTAGAAATAATTACCGCATGTTTTCATGAAGTGAACGATTTGACCGTTCTTGCTTTTCAGACGAAAGGCTTCCAGATCGCGCGGATCCGTAACGTCAAGGCGGTTATAGTCATAGTGATGCTGAACACCGAGGCCCAGCAGACCCGCCGTCCCTTGGGGCACAGTTACGTTTGAAACAATGCTTGCATCGGCATCTTTAAAGCCGCCTTTATAACCCATGTTTTTGAACAGATAATCCAAATACTGACGATCATTTTGCGTTTCTGAATATTTGCGCTCCAGCTTTGCAAAGAACTGCGCCGGGGTCAGGGCGTGACTGTCCCCAAACTCGGGATAGCTGCCGAGGCGAGAGACAGAAACCGGCGTTTCAAAAGTCGGCACGCTGAAAATAGCGATGTCAGAGGAGCCGCAATTATTTAAAGCGCCGGTCATCACTTTTGCCACCGGTTTCGGCTTTGGTTTCGCCGCAGCTTTCGGAGCCTCAACAGCCACAGCCGCAGCGGCAGCAGCAGCTTTTGCCTTGGCCTCACGGGCTGCTTTTGCGGCAGCAGCAGCCTTAGCATCGGCAGCAGCCTTTACCTCAGCGGCTTTCGCCGCAGCCGCCGCCTTAGCGTCAGCAGCAACTTGCGCCGCCTGCGCCTGCTTTGCAGCCAAGGCCGCCTTGCCGTCATTACATTTACTCAAACCGAACAGACCTAATCCTAAAAGCAAAAGCAGAGGGATCAACCATTTCAGCCACCCAAGACCGCCACCGGCCGCAGCCGCAGCGGGCGGCACGGCTGCAGCGGCAGCAGCAACAGGCGCGGCAGCCGCTGCAATCGGCGCAACGACAGGCGCAGCAGCAACAATTTTTCCCAGGCAAGACCGCCCGATTTCACGCTCATCTTCGTCATATAAAACGTCCATGGTGTATTCACCATTGGTTACTTCTTTATAGCGTTCTTCGTTATCTATATTGCGAATGACAGCGTTGAGTTCCGATTGACGGGCCGCCTTATTCGGAAAGCCCTCACTGCGAATACGTACATCACCGTCGCCGTCATAAACGGCGAAATAGTGCTGTCCGTTTTCATGGGTAAAGGCCGCTATATTATTCTCGGCATCCGTCACCGGGCGATTGTGATATTCCGCGCAGCGCAGGTAATCGTCATCTTTACGGTTTTTAGGACGCGGCGCAGCGGCGGCCGCAGCAAGGCCCGCGGCGGCCACAATCGGAGCCGCCTTCTTAGCGCTTGCGGTCTTCGGCGCAGGTTTTGGCTTCTTTGCGGCGCGTTTTCGCGTGCCCATAACATAAGCGGCACCGGTCGCGGCAGCTGCTGCAGATCCGAACCAAACAGACCGGGCAATTTCTTTCCCGTTTCCGGCTTTCAGGCGAAATTCGTGCTTGCCGTTTTTAAGAGAATGATAGCTGTAACGTTTTTCAAGTTCGCGGTTCTTCATGACCGAAACGACGCCCTTATCGCGAATGGCTGCCGTGGGGTAGCCCTCGGAGATCATCGCGATTTTACCGTTTTCATTATAGGTAAAGTAGAATTCGCCGTCGTCACCTTTGAACGTCTCAATGCCGTCCGGGCTGCCTTTGGTTTGCTTTGTGTAAAAAGCAAGCGGACGATAATCATCCTCAACAGATGCGGCTTTGGCTTTTGCAGCCGGTTTTGCTTTTGCGACAGCAGCGGTTTTTTTCGCCGGACGCTTTTTTGTACCGGCCAGATAAGCGGCCGCTGTTGCTGCACCCCCGGCCGACACATACCAAACCGAGCGGGCAATCTCTTTATGATTGCCGGCGTGCAGACGAAACTCGTGCTTGCCGTTTTTCATTTTTGCATATTTGTAACGGTCAGGATTTTTGATATTTTTCAACACAGACGCAACGCCGGTATCGCGGGCCGCGCCGGTCGGATAGCCTTCAGATATCAACGCAATTTTGCCGTTGTCATGATAGGTAAAATAATATTCGCCGTCATTGCCCTTAAATTTATAAATTCCGTCTTGCTTGCCTTTGACATGCTTTTGGAAAAAGGCGAGCGGACGGTAATCATCTTCATTATTGGCGGTGCGCGGTTTGGCCGGCGCAGCCTTGGCTTTACTTTTGGCTTTGGACGCCGCAGCTTTTTTAACGGCAGGTTTTGCGCCTGCGCCGGACAGATAAGCAGCGGCCGCGCGAGCAGCTGCCTCACTTGTTTTCCAAGCGGATGTCGCGACGCTCTGACCGTTGCCTGCTAAAATATCATAATAATGTTTTCCGGCGTCCGTCTTTAAGATTTTATACCGCGCAGACAGCTTCATATTCTTAGATACTGATTTAATACCGTTGTCGCGGCCGGCCGTAGATTTATAGCCTTCTGAAATCAGTTCAATTTCGCCGTCTTTAAACCACGCAAACCAATGCTCTCCGTCTTCTGAAAACTTTGACGGGCCGTCATGGACCCGCGTGGCATGTTTCTTGTAAAATTTAAGCGGTTTGTAGTCGTCATTGCGCTTGCTCATAATATCCCCCCAAGGAAAGCAAATCCGATTGCCGGATTATTAACGGTAATTAACCATAAGTTACATCCGGGCGAAAGTTATTACTTCAGCTCTGACGTGAAGAGAGCAGTGCTATTTTTGACGATCTGACCTGATTTCAGAAAGCTTGTCTAATCGGGCTTTAATCGCCGCCTCGCGCCCTTCGCCGGTCGGCGCGTAAAAATCCGGACGCGGCATGCCATCCGGAAAATAATTTTGCCCCGAAAACCGCTCTGGCATATCATGATCATATTGATAGCCGGCACCATAACCCATGTCTTTCATCATTGATGTTGCGCCGTTTAAAATATGCGCGGGCGGCGACAGCGATCCGGTTTTCTTCGCGCTGTTCATCGCTGCTTTGAACGCCACATAGACGGCGTTTGATTTCGGGGCTGTTGCCAAGTGCACAACGGCGTGCGCAATGGTCAACTCCCCTTCGGGCGAGCCGAGAATTTTATACGTCCTCAGCGCATCATTTGCGATCATCAGAGATGCCGGGTCCGCTGTCCCGATGTCTTCGCTGGCCATGCGTATGAGCCGGCGGCAAATATAAAGCGGGTCTTCCCCGCCGGTCAGCATGCGGGCCATCCAGTAAAGCGCGGCATCGGGATCAGAGCCGCGAATAGATTTATGAAGCGCCGAGATAATGTTGTAATGCTCGTCTTTATTTTTATCGTAAGCCGGCGCGCGTTTTTGTAAAAACCCCGACAACGCCTCCACATCCAGCGGCGCGTCAAAATCCATGCCCTGCAACGTTTCAGCCAGCCCCAAACAATAACGCCCGTCTCCGTCTGCCATAGCGATCAAAGCCTCGCGCGCGCCCTCTGTTAATGGCAGAGGAGTTTGCGTCAAAGCCTCGGCGCGTTCCAGCAGCGTTGCCATAGCAGCATCATCCAGCCGCTTTAAAACAAACACTTGCGCCCGAGACAGCAAAGCGCCGTTAAGTTCGAAAGACGGATTTTCCGTTGTTGCTCCGATCAGGGTAATAATGCCGGCTTCAACATACGGCAGAAACCCATCTTGCTGCGCCCTGTTAAAGCGATGAATTTCATCAACAAACAGCAGCGTTCCATAGCCCTCTTCGCGGCGGGTCTTTGCGGCCTCAAACGCTTTGCGCAGATCGGCCACGCCCGAAAAAACAGCGGATAATTGTTCAAAATGCATGCCGGCCGTTTGGGCGATCAGGCGCGCAATCGTCGTTTTCCCTACACCGGGCGGTCCCCATAAAATCATCGAGCTTAGCCGGCCTGACTCTGTCATTCGCCCCAGCGGCGCATCAGCGGCCAGCAAGTGATCCTGCCCGACAACCTCGCTCAGATTTGCGGGGCGCAAGCGATCAGCGAGCGGCCGCGGGGCCTCGCGCTCAAGTCCGGCAGATGTGAACAGATTAGACATAGCCATGTGTCCCGCGCCCGGGCGGCAGTGTCAATATGCGGAAAAATTAAGTCCGGGGACGATGTTCAGGAACTCTCATCCAGTGCGTAGCCCGCGCCGCGTATTGTTCGAATTAAATCTGTCCGGCCGCCTTTATTTATTGCTTTGCGCAGGCGTCCCATATGGACATCGACCGTGCGCTCGTCGACATAAATATCTGTGCCCCAGACGCGGTCCAAAAGCTGTGCGCGGGTCCAGACTTTCTTTGGGCGACCCAGAAGCGTTTTTAAAAGCCGAAATTCTTTCGGGCCCAACTTTATGTCATTGCCACCGCGATTAACCCGGTAAGTTTCGATATTCATGACAATGTCAGCAAAGCTGAGCGTCTCGTCATCGCTGCCTGATTTTCGCAGCGCAGCTTTGATGCGGGCGATAAGCTCTTTGATTGAATGCGGCTTGACGACATAATCATCTGCGCCGACCGTCAGGCCGCGCACTTTATCATCCTCATCCCCTCGGGCCGTCAGCATAATAATCGGAATGGTTTTTGTGTCGTCATCCGTCTTGAGCGTTTTGCAAACTTCGATCCCGGACATATCCGGAAGCATCCAATCGAGCAAAACAAGGTCAGGCAATTCCGCCCGCGCAGACGCTATGCCGCTGCCGCCGGTATCAGCCAGCAATGTTTCAAAACCGGCGGATTCGAGATTATATTTCAGGATTTGCGCCTGAGCCGTTTCGTCTTCAATAATGAGAATGGTTCGGCCCATAACTTAATCAGAATCGCCCAGTTCTTCGGGAGTGAATATCATACGCGATGTCCGGTCGCCTTTAGGGCGCTTATCCGTCGGCCAGTCACCGGTTACCAGATAAACCGTCTCGCCCGCAATTTCTACAGCATGGTCACCCATGCGTTCAATGTTTTTGGCGATAAACAGAAGGTGCATGCAGCCGGAAATATTACGGGTGTCTTCCATCATATAGGTCAGAAGTTCCCGAAACAGGCCGTTATGCATTTGATCGACATCCTCGTCGTCTCCGCGCACAGTTTCCGCAGCGTCCGGGTCGCGGCGATTATAGGCATCCAGCGCCGCATTAATCATGCCCTGCACCCGATCACTCATGCGTGCCAAAGTCGACATCGACCCGATAAACGCGTCCGCTTTAGTAATCGTATTCGTGCGCCGCGCCATATTTTTGATGTAATCGCCGATGCGCTCAAGGTGATTGGCAATTTTCAGGGTCATGACCACCGTGCGCAAATCAGCCGCCACCGGTTGGCGCAACGCCAAAACCTCGATGGACATGCGGTTCACTTCGGCTTCCAGCGCGTTAATCTTTGAATCAGATCGAATGACCTCTTTGGCCAAATCACGATCGCCCAGCTTAAGCGCTTTGGTACAGGTCAAAAGCTGCTGCTCAACCAAACCGCCCATCTCCAAGACCAGGCTTTCGATCGTGTTAAGGTCTGTGTCAAACGAGGTGACAATGTGATCGGTATTCATAATCTATCCTATCCGGCCGCTGATATAACTTTGCGTGCGCGTCTCTTTTGGATTGGTAAAAATTTGGGTGGTATCACCATATTCAATCAGTTCCCCCAAATGGAAGAAGGCTGTCTTTTGGGAAATACGGGCCGCCTGCTGCATGGAATGGGTGACAATCGCGATGGTGTAATCATCGCGCATGCTGTCCATTAATTCTTCAACCACCGCCGTCGCAATCGGGTCTAATGCCGAGCAAGGTTCGTCCATCAAAATTACGTCAGGCTGCACTGCAATGGCGCGGGCGATACACAGGCGTTGCTGCTGACCGCCGGAAAGACTGGTGCCCGGTTCATCAAGACGGTCCGATACTTCGTCAAACAGGCCGGCCTGTTTAAGGGCTGTTTCAACGCGGTCCGCCATGTCTGATTTTGACGTGGCCAGACCGTGAATTTTCGGGCCATAAGCGACATTCTCAAAAATAGATTTCGGAAACGGATTAGGCTTTTGAAATACCATGCCGATGCGCGCACGCAAAGCAACAGGGTCAACTTTTGGCGCGTAAATATCCTGGCCTGCATAGCGAATATCGCCGGAGACTTTGCAAATATCAATGCGGTCATTCATGCGGTTCAAGCAGCGCAAAAATGTTGATTTCCCGCAGCCGGACGGCCCGATCAACGCTGTAATACTGCCCTTTGGAATATCCAAAGAAACATTATTAATCGCCTGTTTCTTACCGTAAAAAACATCGACATTACGCGCCGTCATAATCATGTCGGCGGGTTTTTCTTGGGTCGTATCAGTCATATATGTATCCGTCAGCGCATCCATTACCAGCGCCGCTCCAGTTTTTTACGCAGAATGACTGCGAGTAAGTTCATTAACACCAGAAAGATCAGCAAGACAATAATAGCTGCCGATGTCATTTCCCGAAACCCGATTTCAGGATTATCGGCCCAAAGGAAAATCTGCACCGGCAATGACGTTGCCGTGTCAACAACTGAGGTCGGCACATCCACGATAAAGGCGACCATGCCGATCATCAAGAGCGGCGCAGTCTCGCCTAAGGCTTGGGCCATACCGATAATTGTGCCGGTCAACATGCCGGGCATAGCCAGCGGGACCGTATGATGAAATGTCGTCTGCACTTTACTGGCGCCAAGGCCGTAAGCCGCTTCGCGCACAGACGGCGGCACAGCCCGCAAGGCAGCGCGCGAGGCGATAATAATTGTCGGCAAAGTCATCAGCGCCAGAACCATGCCGCCGACCAAAGGCGTAGAGCGCGGCAGGTTAAAGACGTTGAGGAAAATCGCCAATCCCAGCAAGCCAAAGACAATGGACGGCACAGCGGCAAGATTGTTGATATTGACTTCGATAAAATCGGTCAGGCGGTTCTTGCGGGCGAACTCTTCCAGATAAACCGCAGTCAGTACGCCCAGCGGAAAAGCGATGACAAAGCACACTATAAGAGAGAAAAACGAGCCCATCAGCGCGCCCAGAATGCCGGCCTGCTCAGGTTCACGGGAATCGCCGTTTGTGAAAAAGCTTGTATTGATATCTGTTTTAACATGGCCGGCGGATTTCAGCGTTTCTATCCAGCCGGTTTCGCGCTCAGTTAGCTGGCGCAATTCCTGCGGCATATCAGGATCGATTTTTCCGGCCAAATACAGATTTGTATCCGTGCCCGCGCTGACCCACACACGCTGCGTGGTTCCGATTATATCGGGGTTTTCCGTAACCATGTTTTCAAGTTGATAGACCGCGCCCGTACTGATGAGTTTATATAACGCGCGAGTATCTTGGCGCCCTTCAACATCAGGGAAAACCTCGGCCAGCGCCCCGGTTATCAGCGGACGATAATTAACGCCGCGAAATGACGCCGGATCGCGGGCCCCTGACGGGTCAATGACTTGCTCATTAAAAGTGACATCCAGTCCGATTTTTGACGTCGTAAAAGCGCCTGCTCCGCCGATAAAAATCGTTAAAAGCATAGAGGCGAGAAACGCCACTGCAATCCCGATTGCCACAATGCCATAGAGGCGAAACCGCGTCTCGGCGCGCGCGCGTTTAATGCGGTGCGGACTGCGAACGGTCCAATCGGCCGGCATTGCGGCGGGCTCGGATGTGATCAAATCAGTCATAAGCTTCTTTAAATTTATCAACAATCTTCAGCGCAATGACATTGAGGATCAAAGTGACAATGAACAGGAACAGCGCAATCGCAAATGCGGCAAGGGTTTTAGCGTCGTCAAAAGACGTATCCCCGGTCAGCAGGGTTACAATTTGCACCGTCATAGTCGTGACGGCGTCGAGCGGGTTCAGCGTCAATTTAGCAGCCAAACCTGCGGCCATAACAACAATCATGGTCTCGCCGATAGCGCGGGACGTCGCGAGCAATAAGGAGCCGGCAATACCGGGTAAAGCGGCAGGCAAAATGACCCGCTTAATCGTTTCGGATTGCGTCGCGCCCATGCCCATTGAGGCGTCGCGAAGACTTTGCGGAACAGCTGAAATCACATCATCTGACAGAGATGAGACGAGCGGCACAATCATAATGCCCATAACGAGCCCGGCGGCGAGTGCGCTTTCAGAACTGATTTCAAAACCCATCCCGGATCCGGTTGCGCGGATAATCGGCGCCACCACTAAAGCGGCAAAGAAGCCGTACACCACAGTCGGGATGCCGGCCAAAAGCTCCAGCACAGGCTTGACCCAGCCGCGCATACGGCGCGAAGAATATTCAGACAAATAAATCGCCGACAAAAGGCCCAGCGGGGCGGCAATCACCATGGCAATAAAACTGATCAGCAGCGTCCCGGTCAACAGCGGCAAAACGCCAAAGGCTCCGGAGGCGCCGACCTGATCGGCGCGAATAGCCGTCTGCGGGCTCCAATGCGGGCTGAACAAGAATTCGGTTATAGAAACCTGTTGAAAAAACCGAAACGCCTCAAAGACTAAGGAGGCAACAATGCCGACAGTCGTAATCACGGCAACGGAAGAGCACAGCAGCAGGCCCAATGTAATGACCTGCTCCATAAGCTTTTTACTGCTGCGGGTTTCGCGCAGCAGCGCTGTGTTATCCGATGCCATGTTGACTACTTCATTTTCAGCGGAGTGAGGGCCAGCGTTGCCGCTTCTACAGCCTCATGCTCGGCTTGTGGCATCGGGATCAGGCCTTTGTCTGCCAGATAGCCATCCGGACCGGAGGCACGATTACCCAAGAACTCTGCAAGGAAGTCCTGAAGACCGGGAATGACGCCGACATGTGCCTTTTTCGTGTAGAAATACAGCGAGCGGGCAACCGGGTAAGAATTATCCGCAATATTTTCAAAAGTCGGCGCAACATCATTGATGGTCGCGCCCTGAACTTGGCCGGAGTTTTGGTCTAAAAAGCTGTATCCGAAAATACCGTATGCCTTTGGATTGGCATTCAGTTTTTGAACGATCAAATTGTCATTTTCACCGGATTCAACAAAGGCTTCATCCTCGCGCATAGAATGGCAAACCGCTTTATACGTGTTTTTGTCAGAGGATTTAAGCGCCGCGATTGACGGGAACGTTTTGCATCCGCCTTCCATAGCTAATTCCACAAATGCGTCGCGGGTTCCGGATGTTGGCGGCGGGCCCATGACTTCAATCCGATCATTCGGCAGGCCGGCGTCAATTTCATTCCAGCGCGTGTAAGGATTAGGCTTCAGCCCGCCCTTGCCGTCCGGTACGTCTTTGGCCAAAGCCAGAAAAATCTGCTGTAATGTCACATTAAGCTGCGGCGCTTTACGGGAATTTGCAAAAACGATCCCGTCATAGCCAACCTTAGTTTCAACAATTTCGGTCACGCCGTTTTGCGCGCAAAGCTCGACTTCAGAGGTTTTGATGCGGCGCGAGGCGTTTGTAATATCGGGATGGCGCTCCCCAACACCGGAGCAAAACAGCTTTAACCCGCCACCGGAGCCTGTGCTTTCAACGATCGGCGTTTTAAACTTTGATGTTTTACCGAATGCTTCAGCTACGGCTGTTGAAAACGGATAAACTGTTGACGAGCCGACAATCTTAATTTGATCGCGGCCGCCGGACGTTGCCTCAGGCTTTGTATCTGCTTTGGTGCTTTGCGCAGGGGCGTCCCCGCCGGAGCATGCCGTCATTGTGAACGCTGCGCTGAGTATCATTGCGCCGGAGAGCATCAGAGATTTTGTCATTCTAAACTACCTTTTGAATTCAGACGCCGAGTCGCATCTTTCTGCGCTTCGTCTAATCTTCTCAGGAGTCTGTTTTGTAACAATTGCATGACAGTTTTATGACAGCTGTCAGGCTTTATGACATCGAACTTCCGACGCTCAGCCTATGATGTTCAACGTTACCGTGACGCGGGTACCAACGCCGACTTTACTGTCAAAAACCATGCGCCCGCGGTGACGGTTTAAAATATGCTTGCTGATGGCCAGCCCCAAACCGGTTCCGCCCATTTCGCGCGACCGACCTTTATCAACGCGGTAGAACCGTTCGGTTAAACGCCCGAGATGTTTTCGCTCCATCCCCTCGCCTGCATCTGCAATCGTCACAACCAATTTGTCCTTTCGGCCGGGCGTCGCAGACGGCCTTTGCAGAATATCGATTTTAACGGGCGATCCGGGTGTTGAGTATTTCAGGGCGTTCTCAATCAGGTTTTGAAACACCTCTGTGAGCTCGTCCGCATCCCCCCGAACTGCCGCCAAGCCTCCAGCCGCTGTCATAACCGCCCGCCCGGGGTAATCAGCCCGGGAGGCCTCCAGTGAGGCAATCACACTTTTTATCAGCGCGGTAATATCCACCCGGCCGGCCGGCGCAACATGTTCTTTGGCTTCAAGCTTGGCCAAAGATAAAAGGTCCCCGACCAAACGCGACATCCGCGCCGTTTCATTTGCCATTAAGCCCAAAAACATATCCCGCGCTTTCGGATCGTCCCGCGCAGGGCCTTGCAGAGTTTCAACCGCCCCCATAAGGGTTGTAAGCGGCGAGCGCAGTTCATGACTGACATTAGCAACAAATGTGCTGCGGGATCGCTCCGCATCAATCTCCGCCGACACATCGGCAAGGGTGACTAAAATAATGTCCTCCGGCGGCAATGTGATCAGTCCGGCAGACAGCTCAAATGTGCGCCTTGTTGTAAAGCGAAGCTCCATCGTGACCGTTTCGGGCTCGCCGCTTTGCACAACGCGATTCAAGCAATCCAGCGCATCCGGATGCCGCAAAACGCGAACAAAATCTTTGCCTGCTAACTCGATTTCAAACAGGGCGCGCGCCGGCGTGTTGGCGGCTGTAATGCGCAATTGCCCGGACAAAACCATTGCCGGAAACGACAAAGCATTTACCAGGCCTGCTGCGACTGATTTCGGGACGTCCATATGTATTGTATCCGGCATGACGCTGCGCCTCAGACTGAAAGATGCCCCGTTATGTCGCAAAAGCGAAGCGTAATGCAAGCCACTTAAAGCTCAGCATATTAATACCGGACAGTTCCCGACTGAATACGGCCGGCGCGGTCAAGCGAAATATTCCATTCGCGCGACGCGTTTCCGGTTTCAATCGCGCGGGCCACGTCTTTGCTTTGCTTGATTTTCACCCCGTTAATCTCAAGCAGTATATCACCGGGACGAAAGCGCCGGCCTGCCGGACTGCGCGAGCGAACTTTGCTGATTACAACGCCCTGAACATACGGATCAAAATCCATAGTCTCGGCCAACTTTGGTGACATGTTGACAACAACAATGCCGGCAAACGGATTGCTGCCTTCAATCTCGCGGGCATCCGGCGCCGGGCTTTCTTCCATTAGGGCAGCTTTGACGGTCACGGTTTTTTCAACGCCGCTATCAGTGAATACGCGCAGTTTTGCCCGCTGCCCCGGGGCCAGCGTGGCCAATTTGAACCGAAGCCCGCTGTCATCATTAATGAGCGTTTCATCGACAGATAAAATCACATCTCCTTTGACAAGGCCGGCTTTGTCCGTTGGGCCGCCGGGGTAAATATCACTGATGATCGCGCCGCGCGGCCGGTCAAGTCCCAAAGCCAATGCCATGTCTGACGACACAGCCTGCGTGCGCGCGCCGATCCACGGGCGCACAATTTCTCCGTCTTTAACGGCGCTCTCTACGGCGCGCCCGACCAGTTCTGCAGGGATAGCAAAGCCAATGCCGTTTGACCCGCCGGAACGCGAGAATATTGCGGTATTTACGCCGACAAGTTCGCCGTTCATGCCGACCAAGGCCCCGCCGGAATTTCCGGGATTAACCGCCGCGTCCGTCTGAATAAACGACGATAAATCTGTAACATTCGTGCGCCCAAGCGCAGACACAATTCCGCTCGTTACAGTTTGTCCGACGCCAAAAGGATTACCGATAGCCAACACCAAATCCCCAACCTCAAGTCCGCCGGATTGCGCAATAGGCAATACAGGCAGGCGCTCACCTTTGGTATCGATTTGTAAAACGGCTAAGTCGGATTGAGCGTCTTGGGCGATGATCCGGGCGTCAAATTCACGGCGATCACTCAGCACAATCCGAAGCTCGTCCGCGCCGTCGACCACATGGGAATTCGTCACAATCACCCCGGAGCTACGCACGATAACGCCGGAGCCGAGACTGCGCTCCATCCGTTCTTTGGGCGCGGTCGAACCGCCGAAAAATTGAGAGAAAAACGGATCATCCATAAACGGATTGGCCCGCCGTTTCACTTTGCGCATAGAATATACATTGACCACTGCCGGCGCGGTCTGTTTGACCAGAGGCGAGAACGACATTTGCATTTGCGTCTGATTGGCCGGCACAAATTTCGTCGGCGCGGGATCCGGTGCAAACGCGGCTTGCGATCCGGCGGTTTGCGTAGCCCCCAAGGCTCCCAGCGAGACAATCACGGCGCCAAGCGCGGTCCATAAACTATGCTTCATTGCGGCTTCCTTTTCATGCTGTCTTTAATCTAGGAGAGCCGCTGCTCTGATTAAAGACCCGGCTGCATTAAAATCCTGCCATGAAACCTGCCCTCGCCGCAGCGCCAAGATCTGTAAACCTCTGAAAAGCTGCAATAATGGCAAAACCCAATTGATACGGCTCAATACAATACAGCCCCGCAATGGGACTATGACATCCCGACTTTTATATGCAGGCTCCGGATTATGACATTAACACCACCCGATTTTCACCGGCTGAGCCCCAAAGCCGAAAGCACTGTTCTTGTCATCGGAGGCTGCGGCGGTATTGGCCGGTCTCTCGTCATGGCAGGTCTGGATAATGGCCTAAATGTCATTGTTATGGACCTTGAAACATCTATAGGGACTACTGATTTACCGGCCGGCGTCAGGGCGATACCCATAGATTTACGGGAAGAAGCGTCGATCGATGCTGCTTTTCGGGCATTTGACGACCTAAAAGCAGCCCCGGATCATGTCGCCTTTGCGTCCGGCTATACGGCGGATCTCATGAGCGTCGCCAATATGGATACAGAAATTTTGGATGACGTGATGAAGGGCAATATCAGGGGACAAGTCCTCGCAGCGCGCGCCTGCATTCACAGAATGGACGCAGGCAGTTTCGTTTTTGTCTCGACCGCCATAGGGCAAGTCGGCGCGCCGGGATATGGCCCTTACGCAATTTCCAAAGCGGGCATGAATGCTTTGATCCGAACTTTGGCCGCAGAGTTAGCCCCGGCCATTCGCGTAAACGCAATTGCGCCCGGCCCGGTTGACACCCCCTTTATTCGCGGAGGCCTTGGGCGGGGCATAACACAAACGCCGGATAAGACGGCTGATAAAGCCACGCGGTTTGACAAAGACGCCTTTATTGCCCGCACCCCTTTGGGGCGATTAGGACATGCCGATGATATGGCCGGGCCTCTTCTTTTTCTGATGTCAAATGCGGCGCGCTTCATCACCGGCCAGGTATTGCACGTCAACGGGGGCAGCTTCATGAGAGACTGATGGTCTTTTCACAGTCAAATGCAGCATAATTGAACCGCCGGCCCGCAAGTCATGCCTGTGCATAAAACCCACACTGCGGCGGTGTTACCTCTTTATATCACCGCAAAAATTGCTTATGCGGCCCTATGTCTGATCTTACATCTAAAACTCTGACCGAGCCGCGCGCGCCGCAGGATTGCAATACAATGGCGCAAGTGCGCGAAGGCGTTGACTTTATTGATGCGAAATTGGTTAGATTAATAGCAACGCGCCAAGGCTATATGCATGCGGCCGCGCGTATAAAACAAAACCGCGAAGACGTTTATGACGCCCCGCGGATTGAAGATATTATTCAAAAAGTTTTAACACTGTCAAAAGCGGCCGGCCTCTCTGCAGATATCGCAGAGCCGGTGTGGCGCGAAATGATTAAGCAGTGCATTGCCCATGAGTTTAAGGTGTGGGACGGCGAAATATAACCCGCCGGCCCTTATTTTCGAACCCGTCTAAAGTCCCTGAATACTGACGGGCATGCCGTCGAAAATCGGATCGAGATAGGTCTTGCGGTTGCCGCCTTCCCAATTGCTGACATTTTTCACACAAAAGCTGCGCGTTTCGGGCGCACGTCCCTGCTTGGCGCGTTTTTTCTCGTCACGGGCAAAGGCCCGTATTTCGCTTAGGGATGTGGAAGCTCCGCGCGCGCAATCATCAATCAAAGCTTGCGGCGTTGTCGGGTTTACCCGCTGAAATTCAGTTCGGTTATCCGCCCGGTAATTTCCCGTCACCTGATTACCGGAGAGATATTTCACAAATACAACACGCCGGTAATTCGGCTTATCATTAGGGCCGGTTTCAATAAGTAAAGTTGGGCTCATATCCTGAGCCATAGCCGGCATTGCCATGCCGGCGCTCGCAGCCAGAACCGCTGATAAAATTAGACTACGCATGTAAACCTCCGCATGTGCAAAAAACGCACGCCCCCAACCCGTGTAGCAAAATGCGCGCCGGGTCGGGAGTCTGATATGCAGTTAATTATTTTTAATGTGGAGTCGGGCGCTAAGCAGCAGCAGCCAGGGCCTGTTCCAGATCGGCAATAATATCGTCAATATGTTCAATACCCACGCAGAGACGGATCATTTCAGGCGTGACGCCGGCGCCTTTCAGCTCGTCTTCGGTCAGTTGACGATGAGTCGTCGATGCCGGATGCGCGGCCAAGGACTTCGCGTCGCCAATATTCACAAGACGCTTAAATATCTGCAACGCGTCGTAGAATTTAACGCCGGCGTCAAAGCCGCCTTTTACGCCAAATGACAGCAGACCGGACGGCGTACCGCCTGTATATTCTTGCGCCAGATCATAATATGGGGAGCTTTTCAGACCCGCATAATTGACCCAGTCTACGGCCGGGTGCGCTTCCAAATATTTGGCAACGGCCATAGCATTTTCACAGTGACGCTCCATGCGCAAAGATAATGTCTCCAGACCTTGCAGGATCAAAAATGCGTTCATCGGTGAGAGCGCCGCGCCGGTATTGCGCAGCGGAACTGTGCGCGCGCGGCCAATAAAGGCCGCCGGCCCCATAGCTTCGGTGTAGACAACGCCGTGATAGGACGGTTCCGGCTCGTTGAGCATTTTAAAGCGCTCTTTATTGGCGACCCAATCAAACTTCCCGCTATCGACAATCATACCGCCAATAGAGTTGCCGTGGCCGCCGATATATTTGGTCAAAGAATGAATGACAATGTCCGCGCCATGCTCAATCGGCTTAATCAGGCACGGCGTTGCAACCGTATTATCGATGATAAGCGGGACGCCGTGCTTATGCGCAACCTTTGCAAGCGCTTTAATATCGACAACATTACCCGACGGATTACCGATTGATTCGCAGAATACGGCCCGCGTATTTTCGTCAATCATGGCTTCAACAGCGGCCGCGCTGTCATCAGCGGCAAAGCGGCAATCAATACCAAGGCTTGGGAACATATGTTTAAACAGCGTATATGTGCCGCCATACAGCATCGGGACTGTCACGATATTGCTGCCGACATCGGCAATTGTCACAATCGCGTAGTGAATAGCCGCAGAGCCCGCACTGACAGCAAGACCGGCAATGCCGCCTTCCATCTCGGCCACGCGCTTTTCCAGTACGTCATTGGTCGGGTTCATAATGCGGGTGTAGATATTGCCCGGAACCGCCAAATTAAACAAATCCGCGCCATGCTGCGCATTATCAAATTCATAAGCGACAGTCTGATAAATCGGAACCGCGACAGATTTAGTCGTCGGGTCAGTCTCATATCCGGCGTGAATACCGATTGTTGCGTCTTTCATGGCAGGCTCCTGAAGTGTGAATTTACTTGAAAGACTTGTAGGCAACAGCAACCGGTAAGGCCAGAGATTTTAGGAGACTTAGATTAGTCAGTTTGTTTTTTATCATCTTAAGCTGCGATCCTCACGTCCGGCTCCATATAGAAATATCGGAAGCTTGACCGACGACGAAAGACTGTCCTGTCGGTGAAAACCCAAAAGCTGTATCCGCAAATTCGCACAATTTTGTCAGTTCGACAGCGTAGCCGGGACGTGACCAATACATAGACTGCCTACGGCCTGAAACAATCAAATGTTTCTTTGGGTAAAAATGAAATGGGTGTTTTTCAACCTGCTAACCATCCTGCGTATAAGCGGCCAAGCCCCCGCCATGAATTCCGGCCATTCGAACCCGGGAACCTGATAACGGCCCTATACCGTCAACCTGTAAGTTCTCAACATCAAATTTATAATCAACCGATCTGTCGCGGGCAATTTTTTCGCCTGTAGAGCAATCAAAGACACTTCGCACGGTGCCCGACATACACATCAAAAAATCAGACGACTCTCCAAAGCCCATATCAGTCATAGATTCGACGGCATAACTGCCGGCCTTACGCCAAGGTGGGGGCGAACTGAGACGGGCAGGCAAAGCCTCGATCATTTTGAATCGTTTTTCCAAATGTGAAGGCGGCGTAAAATCCATAATGTGATCTTATGTCAACCGCATCAGCACGTCATTAATTGTTTACGACATATAGCAAGCGGGCGATCGGAAGAGTTCGGAATTACCTTATTGCTTGCCGCCTTCAATGAAATAAATGCAGTCACGGATCAGGCATTTACAGAGCAGAAATACAAAAACCCGCCACGATGGGCGGGTTTTTATTCATTCAAAACAAAAGAAGTCTTACGCCTCTTCGCCCGCTTCGGCTTGGTGGCGCGCAATGTCGGCTGCACCTTTTGCGGAGACGTCACGGTCAACGAGTTCAATAACAGCCAATGGCGCGTTATCGCCGTAACGGAAACCGGCTTTAAGAACACGGACATATCCGCCCGGACGGTCAGCGTAGCGTGGGCCCAGGACATCAAAGAGCTTCTTGGACATTTCAACATTACGCGTACGGGCAATGGCCAGACGGCGGCTGTTCAAATCACCTTTTTTGGCGAGCGTTACAAGCTTGTCCATAAACGGCTTCAGCTCTTTAGCTTTTGGCAAGGTCGTGACGATTTGCTCATGCTCGATTAAAGAGCTGCTCATATTGGCGAACATCGCTTTACGATGGCTGGCCGTTTTATTCAGTTTGCGGTGGGCAATGCGATGGCGCATGGCGATATCCTTTATTCAGTAACAGTGTGCCTCTCGGCGTTCTTATGACCTAAATGTGGTCGTCGTATTTTTTAGCCAATTCTTCGATATTTTCCGGCGGCCAGTTTGGCGCGTCCATACCAAGGTGCAGTCCCATAACAGCCAAGACTTCTTTGATTTCATTCAAAGACTTACGGCCAAAGTTCGGGGTGCGAAGCATTTCGGCTTCGGATTTTTGGATCAAATCACCAATATAAACGATATTGTCGTTTTTCAGGCAGTTTGCAGAACGAACAGACAGTTCCAGCTCGTCAACTTTACGCAGAAGCGCAGGATTGAAATCAAGCTCAGGCTTGTCATCATCACGCTTGGCGCTTTCAGGATCATCAAAGTTCACAAATACCTGGAACTGGTCTTGGAGAATGCGCGCCGCAACAGCGATGGCATCTTCCGGCGTAACCGCGCCGTTTGTTTCAATGTCGATTATCAGCTTGTCATAATCCAGAACCTGACCTTCACGCGTATTCTCTACGCGGTAAGCCACGCGGCGAACCGGAGAATAAAGCGCGTCGATAGAAATCAGGCCAATCGGCGCATCTTCCGGACGGTTATCCGCCGCAGCGACATAGCCGCTGCCGGTAGAGACAGTCAGTTCCATACGAACATTCGCGCCCTCATCCAGAGTACAGATAACATGGTCAGGGTTGAGGATTTCAACGTCTGCAGTTTCTTCAATGTCCGCGCCCGTTACAGGGCCGGCCGTGTCTTTCTTAAGCAAAAGACGCTTCGGACCTTCGGAATGCATGCGAACAGCCAAACCTTTAACGTTCAGCACGATATTTGTCACATCTTCCAGAACGCCCGGAATGGATGTGAATTCGTGGACGATACCGTCGATTTGAATTGCTGTGACCGCTGCGCCCTGCAGGGATGACAACAGAACGCGGCGAAGCGCGTTACCGAGGGTCATACCAAAACCGCGCTCAAGCGGCTCTGCCGTAATCGCAGCGTTACGAATAGGATCGCGACCCGGAATAATTTCAGGGTTCATCGGACGAATAAGTTCTTGCCAGTTTTTCTCTATCACAGCCTTGCCTCTTGCAAATGTGAGCGCCGCGTTAAACGGGGCGCAAATTCAGATATAGCCGATACGGCCAAACTCGCGCCCTGATCAGTCAAGGCGCAAGGGGGTAAACGCGCAGCTTAGACGCGGCGGCGTTTTGGCGGACGACAGCCATTATGCGGAATTGGCGTTACGTCACGAATTGTGGTGATGGTCATGCCGACAGCTTGCAAAGCGCGAACCGCAGACTCACGGCCGGAACCCGGGCCGTTTACGTTGACTTCCAAAGTTTGCATGCCGTGATCAGCCGCTTTTTTGCCGGCATCTTCTGCTGCAACCTGCGCCGCATAAGGCGTCGATTTCCGTGAGCCCTTAAAGCCCATTACGCCGGCAGATGACCAAGAGATTGTGTTGCCTTGAGCGTCCGCAATCGTGATCATTGTGTTGTTGAAAGTCGCGTTAACGTGCGCAACACCGGAAGTGATGTTTTTGCGCGCGGCGCGGCGTACCCGTGTCGGTTCTTTAGCCATGAATAAGGTCCTGTCTTATTTCTTCTTGCCGGCGATAGCTTTCGCCGGACCTTTGCGCGTGCGCGCATTTGTGTGTGTACGCTGTCCGCGTGTCGGCAGACCGCGGCGATGACGCAGGCCACGATAGTTACCCATGTCCATAAGGCGCTTGATGTTGCCGTTTGTCTCCCGGCGCAGATCACCTTCAACTATGTGGTTGGCGTCGATTTGCTCGCGCACTTGCAAAACTTCCGCGTCAGTCAAATCCTGAACGCGGCGGTCATCAGCAATGTTAATTGCGTCAACGATTTCGCGCGCCTTTGCAGGGCCGATGCCGTGAATATATGTAAGCGCAATAACGACGCGCTTATTAGTCGGAATGTTTACACCCGCAATACGTGCCACGATGTGTCTCCTAATAAATTACTAAGCCCGAAGGCTTCTTGGATCAGATGCAATCTGCCCATACAAAAAAAGGCAGAAAGACAGGCTTTCCGCGGAAAGCGTACTTATATATTTACTTTCCGTGGCGTCAACCGCGAAGGAGTCTATTTTCCGCCAAAAAGACGGGACCAAAACGACCTTTTTACAGTGGCGACGGGTTTGCCTGCGGCAGGGCCGTCATGCCGGGCCAAAATGCTCTCTATCTGTGCGGCAATCGGGTCAATTTCAGCCATACCGTCAATTTCAACCAGCTTGCCCTGCTCTGAATAGTACGGCAGCAGCGGCGCGGTCTGTTCATTATAAGCCGCGAGGCGAACTTTGAACGATTCGGGGTTATCATCCTTACGGCCCTGCTCTTCAAAGCGCTTGACGATTCGCTGCGTCAGGGCTGCATCATCGACTTTCAGGCGGATAACCGCATCAACTTTTTGGCCCCGGCCGGTCAATGTCGCGTCAAGCGCCTCAGCCTGGGGAACTGTGCGCGGAAATCCGTCAAAGATAAAACCTGAAGCATTCGGGTTAAGGTCAAGCTGTTCTTCAATAAGCGCAATAACAATGGCGTCGGAAACCAATTCCCCCCGGTCCATAATGCCCGCAACTTTCAGGCCGAGCTCCGTGCCGGAGGCCTTCGCCGCCCGCAGCATGTCACCGGTTGAAAGTTGGATATAGCCGCGACCTGCGACAAGCTTTTTGGCTTGCGTCCCTTTACCGGCCGCCGGCGGGCCAAACATAATTAAATTCATTACCATAGTATTGGTCCCCCCGGGCCTAGCGATTGCGGCGGCGCATCTTGCTCTTTTTGATCAGGCCTTCATATTGATGGGCGATCAGGTGAGACTGAATTTGCGATACGGTATCAATGGTCACAGAGACAACAATCAACAGTGACATACCGCCGATAAGCATGCCCACGCTTGGCGGAATGTTCTGGTTCTGCGAAATCATATATTCCGGCAGGATACAGACAAACGCCACATAAAGCGCGCCAATCAGCGTCAGACGGTTCATCACATAGGTCAGATATTCCGACGTGCGCGCGCCCGGACGAATACCCGGCAAAAAGCCGCCCTGCTTACGCAGATTGTCGGCTGTGTCGTCGGCGTCAAATACAAAGCTTGTATAGAAGAAACAGAAGAAGATGACGAGCACGCCATACATAATCAGGTAAGCGGGCGAGCCATAGCTGGTATAAGCCAATACAGTGCGCAGCCATTCAGGCCCGGTTTCGCCCCAAACAGAGCCTGCGGTTGCCGGCAGAATAAGAAGCGATGTCGCAAAGATCGGCGGGATAACCCCGGCCGTGTTAATCTTAAGCGGCAGGAACGAGCTCTCGCCGCCAAACTGCTTACCGCCGGCCATTTGGCGTTTCGGATATTGCACCAAGAGGCGTCGCTGGGCGCGCTCAACAAATACGATCAGTACAGTCAGAGCCAATGCCATCAGCAAAAGGATCAAAACCAGCGTCCCGGTAATAGAGCCCGTACGGCCAAGGTTAAGGGTCTGATAGATGGCTTTCGGAAGCTCGGCTACAATACCGGCAAAAATGATGAGCGAGACGCCGTTACCGACGCCGCGCGCGGTCACCTGCTCGCCGAGCCACATCAGGAACATGGTTCCGCCGACAAGGGTAATCACCGCTGTCGTCTGGAACAGAAAACCGGGATTAACCACGGAGCCGGAGCTCTCAAGCAGTTTGGCAATGCCGTAAGCCTGGAAGATCGCCAGGAAGACAGTCAGATAGCGGGTATATTGGTTGATCTGCTGGCGGCCTTGCTGACCGCCGTCTTTATCAAGCACGATAAGAGACGGAACCGTCTTCTTCATCATGGTCATGATAATTGACGCCGTAATATACGGCATCACATTCAGAGCAAAGACGGCCATACGCTCAACAGCGCCGCCGGAGAACATATTGGCGCGCCCCAGAACGCCGCCGGATCCGGCTGCGAAGGTTTGAGCATATTTGGCCAAGTCAATCCCGGGAACAGGAACATAAGTGCCCAGCCGATAAATGACGAGAACCATCAAAGTAAACAGAAGGCGTTTTTGCAAATCCTTGGCTTTGCCAAAGGCACCAAGGTTCATATTCTTGGCCATTTGTTGCGATGCTGACGCCATGATTACTGCCTCTTTAAAATGTTATTGGCCCCATATGGGGCCAATATTGTAGATTGAAAGTGCGAACGCATTAAAATTCGCCCAAAAAATCGTACTATTTTCCCATCAAAGCTTTCGCTTGACCCGGCCAATCATCATTATCGATGTTGTTTTTCAGGTCTAATTTTTCATCAAGCTCTGCAATGCGGGCCTTTGTCAGGCCTGCAACGTCAGCGTAAGTCATAATGCCTTCGCTGTTGAGACGCTTGGCAAAAACAGGGCCGATACCGCTGATTTTTGTCAGATCATCTTTTTCGCCGGACGCTTTAGGCGCCGCTTTCTTAGCAGGAGCCTTCTTCGCCGGAGCTTTTTCAGCCTTTGGAGCCGCTTCAGCTTTAGGCGCAGCCGCTTTCTTTGGAGCCGCTGCCTTTTTCGCTTTCGGAGCCGCTTCGGTTTTTTCAACCTTAGCAGGCTTGCCGTCTACGATTGTCACAGAGCCGCCGGCCGCTTCAACGATTTTCGTTGCGCCGGGCGTTGCGCCGCGAACGTGCAAAGCAACACCTTTGGACAACTTGCCGCCGCCGATCAAACGCACACCGTCAAGGGCGCGGCGAATAACCCCGGCATTAACCAGAGCCGCCGCATCAACGTCGCCTTTTGGCAGAACGCCGGCTTCAACAGCCTGATTTAAGCGACGAATAGACAGCTCAGCAAATTTCAGACGGTTCGGCTTGTTAAAGCCGCGCTTAGGCAGGCGCATATAGATAGGCATTTGACCGCCTTCATAACCGCCGATTGTCACACCGGAGCGCGACTTTTGACCTTTGACACCACGGCCGGCAGTTTTACCTTTACCGGAACCGACACCGCGGCCTACGCGGAGGCGGTCTTTGGTTGCGCCGGGATTGTCTGCGAGTTCGTTCAAACGCATTTTATTCTCCATTCGATCCGTCTTTTCGAAAGCGGACCTAAATTTAAGCCGTCAGACTATTTGTCTTCGACGATTTCGACCATGTGGGCGACCTTAGCGACCATGCCACGTACAGACGGGGTATCTTCGAGCACTCTCGTGCGACCGATTTTACCCAAACCCAAACCGACAAGCGTTGCACGCTGATCTTTCGGGCGGCGAATAGGGCTGCCGGTCTGTTTGACCGTCAGCGTAGCGCCGGTTTTTTTCTTATCTGCCATTGTAAACTCTCAATTCTATCTAAGCTTCGACAGCGTCAGGCGCGGAAGCACCGTCTGTACGGCGCGTTGTCAGCTCGCCCACTTTCATGCCGCGTTTTGCGGCAATCGTGCGAGGGCTTTCCATGCGCTTAAGACCATCAAATGTCGCGCGAACCATGTTGTAAGGGTTAGACGTACCAAGTGACTTGGCAACAACGTCCTGAACACCCAAACATTCCATGACAGCCCGCATCGGACCGCCGGAAATCACGCCGGTACCGGGAGGGGCTGCACGCATGATGACTTTACCTGCACCGTGACGTCCGCGGACATCATGATGAAGCGTACGTCCTTCGCGCAGCGGAACGCGAATAAGGTTGCGTTTAGCTTCTTCTGTGGCTTTGCGGATCGCTTCCGGCACTTCGCGGGCTTTACCCTTACCGAAACCGACGCGGCCTTTTTCGTCACCGACGATGACGAGCGCAGCAAAACCCATGCGGCGGCCACCTTTTACGGTTTTAGCGACGCGGTTAATGTGGACCAGACGATCGATGAATTCCGGAGTTTCTTCCTCACGGTCACGACGCTTGCCTCTGTTATCTTCACGAGCCATGTACTTCTCCTAAAACTTCAGACCGGCTTCACGAGCCGAGTCCGCCAGAGCTTTCACTCGGCCATGAAACAGATATCCGCCGCGATCAAAGACGACGTCTTCAACTTTGGCTTTTTGCGCACGTTCAGCAATCAATTTGCCGACGGCCTGCGCCGCGTTGACATCGCTGCCTTTTTCTTTGCTCTCAAGCGAAGAGGCAGATGCCAAAGTTACGCCGGCCACATCGTCGATGATTTGGGCGTAAATGTTTTTGGATGAACGAAAAACAGAAAGACGCGGGCGTCCGTTGTTGTTTTTCTTTAGCCGGCGGCGAACCCGTTGGGCGCGGCGGCGCATATTTTCCTGAGCGGTTTTCATGGCTATTTCTTCTTACCTTCTTTGCGGCGGACATATTCGCCCTGATAGCGCACGCCCTTGCCTTTATAAGGCTCCGGTTTGCGATACTCGCGGATTTTAGCAGCGGCTTGGCCGACGGCTTGCTTATCAATACCTTCGACGACAACTTCAGTCGGCTTAGGCGCCGTCACTGTCAGGCCTTCGGGCACAGTAAAGACGATGTCATGGGAGAAACCCAATTGCATAGTCAATGTATTGCCGGATGCCTGCGCGCGGTAACCCACGCCATGCAGTTCGAGGTTTTTCTTATAGCCGACAGTCACGCCTTCGATAAGGTTGGCGATCATAGTGCGGGACATGCCCCACATTGATTTGCCGGTTTTATCTTCTTTGACAGGCGTAACCGTAAACTCAGCGCCATCCAACTTGCCGGTGACAGCATCAGGAAGCGTAAATTCAAGCTGACCCTTCGGGCCTTTAACAGTGATATGTTGACCGTTTTGGGTCAGCGTAACGCCGGCCGGAACATCAACAGGTTTTTTACCGATACGAGACATTCAATAGCCCCCTTAGGATACTTGGCAAAGGATTTCGCCGCCGACATTATTGTCGCGCGCAGCGTGATCACTCATAACGCCTTTTGGCGTTGAAAGGATCGCAATACCCAAACCGTTACGAATTTGCGGGAGGCTCTTGACCGAAGAGTAAACACGGCGTCCGGGCTTGGACACGCGGGTAATCTTACGGATAACAGGGTCACCCTCGAAATATTTAAGCTCAATATCGAAAGTTTTAAAACCATCGACCTCAAGTTCGGAATATCCGCGAATATAGCCTTCATCGGCCAAGACATCGAGGACCCGGCCGCGCAGCTTTGACGCCGGCGTTGAGCATTTGGACTTTCCGCGCATCAAAGAGTTGCGGATACGGGTGATCATATCACCGACGGGATCTGAAAAAGACATATCGCTCCCCCTACCAGCTTGATTTCACGAGACCCGGGATCAAACCGAATGAGCCAAGCTCACGCAGTGCGATACGGGACATTTTCATTTTGCGGTAGTAACCGCGCGGCCGGCCGGAAACCTGGCAACGATTGCGCACCCGTGATGGGGCACTGTTGCGCGGGAGATCCGCCAGTTTAAGCTGTGCTGCAAAACGCTCTTCAACGGGAAGTTCGATATTGCGGGCGATTGCCTTAAGTTCGGCACGTTTCGCCGCATATTTTGCGACAAGACGTTGGCGCTTTTTGTTACGCTCAATTGAGCTGACTTTAGCCATTTCATAGTCCTTTAAGTTGCTGAAGCTTTCTTACGAAAGCTTGCTTTGCCTGCTGCGTTCGCTTGATTATTTCTTTTTAGGAAAAGGGAAATCAAACGCGGCCAACAGTGCGCGGGCTTCTTCGTCTGTATTTGCCGTTGTGGCAACTACAACATCCATACCCCAGATTTGATCGATATTATCGTAATCAATTTCAGGGAAGATGGTTTGGTCCTTAATGCCCATGGCATAATTGCCTTGGCCATCAAAAGATTTCGGGTTCAGGCCGCGAAAGTCACGCACGCGCGGAAGCGCAATGTTGACCAAGCGGTCGAGAAATTCATACATTTGGTCACCGCGAAGGGTTACCTTTGCACCGATTGTCATACCTTCGCGAAGCTTAAAGCCCGCAATGGATTTCTTGGCAATGGTCTCGACAGGCTTTTGACCGGCAATCAATTCCATATCCGCAATCGCAGATTTGACTTTCTTAGAATCGCCGACAGCTGCACCGATGCCCATATTCAAAACGACTTTTTCAATCGCCGGAATTTGCATTGCATTTGTATATTTGAACTGCTCTTGCATCGCGGAGCGGATTTCGCTGCGATACTTGGCGGCCAAGCGGGGTTCATATGCCTTAGACATCGAGGACTTCTCCTGATTTAGTCGCGACGCGAACCTTCTTGCCGTCTTTAAGAGTCTTAAAGCCAACGCGGGTCGGTTTGTCGCTTGATGGGTCGATCATGGACACATTTGAGACTGCAATCGCAGCTTCGAATGTGCGGATACCGCCATCGGGATTTTCTTGGGTCGGCTTGGTGTGACGCTTAACAACGTTCACACCTGAAACAATGACTTTACCTTCAGTCGGAACGACGCGCGTCACCTGACCTTTTTTGCCTTTGTCTTTGCCGGCGAGGACGATAACTGTATCGCCTTTTTTAATCTTAGCAGCCATGACTAGAGTACCTCAGGAGCCAAAGACACGATTTTCATGTGGTTCTTTGCGCGAAGCTCGCGCGGAACCGGGCCGAAAATCCGTGTGCCGACAGGCTCACCTTTATCGTTAACAATAACCGCGGCGTTGCCATCAAAACGGATGACAGAGCCGTCGCGGCGCTGAATGTCTTTGCGAACGCGCACGATCACAGCCTTGCGCACATCGCCTTTTTTAACTTTGCCGCGCGGGATCGCTTCTTTGATAGACACGACGATCGTGTCACCGACATGACCATAACGGCGACCGGCACCGCCCAGCACTTTAATGCACTGGACACGGCGCGCGCCGGAATTGTCGGCAACTTCCAAATTTGACTGCATCTGAATCATTGTCAGACCTCTTTAATAAGTTTCGGGGCGTAAGAAATACGGGCTATTTAGCCAATACTTCCCAACGCTTTAATTTGCTGCGCGGCGGGCACTCTTGAATAGAGACCTGCTCGCCTGTTTTAACCGCATTCGCCTCGTCATGAGCGTGGTACTTTTTGGACCGACGCACAGTCTTCTTGAGTAGCGGGTGCAAGTACGTTCTTTCGACGCGCACTACAACTGTTTTATCCGTTTTGTCGCTGACAACGACGCCTCGTAAAATTCGTCTTGGCATTGTGTATCCTACTTCGCGGCTTCAGCGGCGCGGGTCTCGCGCATGATGGTTTTCAAACGTGCGATGTCGCGGCGAATTGCGCGAAACCGTGCAGTATTTTCAAGCTGGCCTGTCGCCACTTGGAACCGCATGTTAAACTGTTCTTTTTTCAGTTTCAGGAGCTCTTCCTGACGCTGATCGGCGCTGAGCGCTCTGACGTCTGTCGCTTTCATGATCTCGCCTTTCTATTCACCCGGACGGGTGACAACCTTACATTTAACCGGAAGCTTGGCCGCGCCGAGACGCAGAGCTTCACGAGCCACGGCATCAGAAACGCCGTCAATTTCAAACATGATCCGGCCGGGCTTGACTTTACAGGCCCAAAACTCGACGGAACCTTTACCTTTACCCATACGGACTTCGGTAGGCTTTTTCGTAACAGGCACATCAGGGAAGATGCGAATCCAGACACGACCGGCGCGCTTCATGTGACGCGTAATCGCCCGGCGAGTTGCCTCAATCTGGCGCGCTGTCACCCGCTCAGGTTCCAGAGCCTTAAGGCCATAGGACCCAAAGTTCAATGAGGAGCCGCCCTTGGCAACACCCTTAATCCGGCCCTTATGGGCTTTGCGGAATTTCGTACGTTTTGGCTGTAACATCGCCTTCGTCCTTTAATACTTAAAACTAGCCGCGATTATCGCGACGGGGGCCTCGGTCACCACGGTCACCGCCGCGTCCACGTCCGCCACCCGAACGATCATTACCTTGCTCGTTCATGCGGCGCTCATGCGCGGACGGGTCATGTTCCATAACCTCGCCTTTATTGATCCACACTTTAATACCGA
Source organism: uncultured Robiginitomaculum sp. (assembly GCA_938015875.1). Classification (GTDB taxonomy): domain Bacteria; phylum Pseudomonadota; class Alphaproteobacteria; order Caulobacterales; family Maricaulaceae; genus Robiginitomaculum. Next base: position 45,071 of record CALLXE010000005.1, read on the forward strand.
TAATGCCCATGGCAGTTTCGGCGCGGCGCACACCATAATCAATGTCAGCGCGCATTGTATGCAGAGGCACGGAGCCTTCCTGATACTTCTCATCACGCGCAATCTCAGCGCCGCCGAGACGGCCGCCAAGTTTAATCTTACAGCCAACTGCGCCCATACGCATTGCAGACTGCATGGCGCGCTTCATGGCGCGGCGGAAAGAAACCCGGCGCTCAAGCTGTTGCGCGATGCCGTCAGCAACCAAGGTTGCATCAACTTCCGGCTTACGAACTTCAACAAGGTTGAGGAACACTTCGCCATCGACCATTTTCATCAGACGCTGGCGCAATTTCTCAATGTCGCCGCCCTTTTTACCGATCACAACACCCGGACGCGCCGTGTAGATTGTGAC
>CALLXE010000006.1 GCA_938015875.1 uncultured Robiginitomaculum sp.
GGTCCCGGCGAAAAGACGCGCCAAACCGCAAAAACGCTTCCCGGCCGTGGTCTTATGGCCCCATGAACTCGACGGGCAATATGTGCCGGATTTCAAAACCCGCGCGCGGGTTCCGGAGGGCGGCGGCTACGCGGCTGACCCCGCGGCCCCGCCCCCGGCCGGACATTCCGGGCGCGCCATATTCGCCCCGCCTTAGGGCGCTTCTCTCTCCCCATAATAAATAACGGCTTGTTTCGATTGCCGCCGGTTCCCCGCGCTTCGGCGTGCAAAGCCGCAAAGCCGGCCCCGGGAGACTATACATATGACCCGCGCTGACCGGATATTTTGCGCCGGCAACGGCTCTGGCCGGCAGAGATTTATGCGGTGGAGCGTATGGAGGCGGCGCGGGTTGCGCGCGCCTCGTCGTTTGCTTATGGCCCAACGTCCGGCGCGAAACGCCGTCGGCAGCATACAAAATTATGTCGCCGAAAATTTGATTCAAAACGGCTTATGCGGGCGGGGTTAAAACCGCGCCGCGCGCCCCGGCGCAAACCTGTCTTTGCTCCGCCATAAATTTAGGATTTTCAGGGGCGTCAGATAAAATTTTGAAGGGTTAAGCCCGCCGTAATTGCGGCGGGCCTATATCGGCGTGGTCGTATATGATGAATACAAATATTTTACCGGTTCATCCCCGGCAGGCCGCCGCCGGTTTGCCAGCCGAGCAGGTTTGCCAGATGCACCAGAACCATCAGAGCCGTGGCGAGAAAGCCAAAGGTCAGAAACTTCCACGGCATCATGCGGGGCTTAAGGCTGTCACGCTCGCGCGTGCCGAGATGCCAACAAAGCGCTGCCATTGCCAAGGCTGCAATGAGAATGATGATTGTCAGGCTAAGATGTGTCGCTTTGTCCATAGGCGTTCACATGGCGCGCCGGTCGGCATTCGTCAATATAGCCCGGCATGTTTTGATCAAGTTTTGCGTGGCCATGGCCGGTTTTATGCCAGTAAAAGGGGGCTCTTACAAATTCTATGGCCGCCAAAACTGACGGCCAAAACAGCATAACCCAATAGGCAGGCATCCAAATCAGCGAGCGCCACAGATATTTGCGCCCCGCTATATAAGCGCCCATTGCCGCGCAGGTCAGCGCCGCGCCATAGCCGAAAACCATTAGGGCAAAATAAATCGGATGGGGCGGAACCGGTAAAATGCCGGCGGCCCAAAAAGCCCAAACGACTGCCATGCCGACAATGGCGAGCGGATGCAGGAAACTGGCCAGCAGGGTAGCGCCGATTGTAACTTGCAGCGCAATAAACCGCGCTTTGCCGAACCCGCGCAATTGGCGCATGTGCACAGTCCAGGTTTGGATATATCCCTTTTGCCACCGCATGCGCTGCTTTTTCCAATTGTCGTAATCTGACAGAGCTTCTTCTCCTGTCGGCGGATCAATGCAGCCCAGCGCGTATCCGTAGGCAGCGAGGCGAAAGGACAGGTCGGCATCTTCGGTGACATTGTGCGGGTCCCAGCGGCCGGCCGTGTCCAAAGCTTTGCGGGTGACATGATTGCTGGTCCCGCCCAGCGGGAAGGGCAGGCCAATAGCTGTCAGCAGCGGGTTCCAAACCCGAAACAGGGCATCATATTCAAGGGTGAACTGCCGGGTCAGCCAGTTTTGCGCGCTGTTATAGTAAGACAAAGGTGCCTGAACGCCGCCAAGCTTCGGGTCGGCATGAAGTGCGCGGGCGGCCGCTTTGAGCTGTCCGGGGTGGGGACGATCTTCGGCGTCGTATATTGTGATGATGTCGCCTTTCGCTGTTTTCATGGCGACGTTGAGCGCTTTGGGTTTCGTCGCAGGCAGGCTGACCGGCACGACGACAGATTTAAACGGCGGCCGCAACCGGCTCATGACCGCCGCCGTGGTGTCCGAATCATTGGCTTCGCTGATCATCATAATCTCAAGGCGGGCCGCCGGGTAATCGAGCGCTGCCAGCCCGTCCATCAGGCGGGGTACCATATGGGCCTCGTCGCGCATGGGGACGAGCACAGTATAGAAGGGCCAAATGTCAGGATCGGGATAAATCCTCGGCGTCCTGCGCAGCGCTATAATGCAGCCGAGCAAGCGCAGGGTTGCCATGATGCAAATGATTACGGTCAAAGCGCCGGTTACAGTCACAAAAATAAGCCGGGGCATGGTGATAAGGATGGTCAAAAACCCCGTCACTGCAATGATAATAAGGAGCGTTTTATAACGGCTTGGCTGCCGATGCGCGGCAGACCAGACCGGCGCGTTTCGCAGTTGTCCGTCCCCGTAAATGACCGTATCGGCCTTTATACCTGCCTTGCCCATACGAAACGGTAAGGCTTTGAAAGTGTAATAAAAGTTAATGCCCTTAAATTAAATTATTCGCCGGGCTCTGTTAACGCCTCATCAACCTTTGATGCAGAGGCGTCCGATTATACTTAACCGGCGTTAATGCCTCCTAACAAAAGGTTAAAAGTTTAATATTTTCATATGGTTAGCACCTTGTTAATCGTTCCGGCTCAACTGTGATTCCGACGCATTATTAACCATAAAAAGAACCGGATATCCCATGACTGCTCTCCCGCTTGGCAAAATTGTACAGGGTAATTGTATTGACGTAATGAATGATCTGCCGGCGATGTCCGTTGATCTGGTCTTTGCGGATCCGCCGTATAATCTGCAACTGGGCGGGGACTTGTCCCGTCCTGATAACAGCGAAGTCGCCGGTGTCACCAATGATTGGGACCGGTTTGACACGATGGATGCCTATGATTTGTTCACCCATGAATGGATGGCCGCCGCCAAACGCATCTTAAAGCCAAACGGCGCGATTTGGGTTATGGGGAGCTATCACAATATTTTCCGCGTTGGCGGAATTTTGCAGGATCAAGGGTTTTGGATTCAAAACGATATTATCTGGCGCAAAACAAATCCCATGCCGAACTTTCGCGGCACGCGGTTTACCAATGCACATGAAACACTGATATGGGCGACCAAAGATGAAAAAGCGCGCCCGACCTTTAATTATGACGCCATGAAAATGATGAATGACGGCGTGCAAATGCGCTCTGATTGGACGCTGCCGATTTGTACGGGGCATGAGCGCCTGAAGGGGGATGACGGCAACAAAGCCCATCCGACGCAAAAGCCGGAAAGCCTGCTGCACCGCGTTCTGTTGTCCTCGACTAACCCCGGCGACATTGTGCTTGACCCGTTCTTTGGCACCGGTACGACCGGCGCTGTGGCTAAAAAACTTGGCCGCAAATGGATCGGTATTGAACGCGAGGATGATTATATCCGCCACGCGACGAACCGCATTAACAAAATCACGCCGGGCGCGCCGGAAGACCTGCTTGTTACGCCGTCCAAACGCAGCGCTCCGCGCGTTCCGTTCGGCACAATCATTGAGCGCGGCCTTTTGCAGCCGGGCGAGCAGCTGTTTTCGCCCAATGGTCGCCACGTCGCCAATGTCCGCGCCGACGGCAGTCTGGCGACAAGCGATACGCGCGGCTCTATTCATCAGGTCGGCGCGCATGTGCAGCAAGCCCCGGCGTGTAATGGTTGGACCTATTGGCACTTTAAAACCGATAAAGGCATGGCGCCGATTGATCTTTTGCGGGCGCAAGTGCGGGCAGACGACGCCGGCGGTACGCTGGGCTAGTCTTCGGCGCTTTTTTCGCGACAAAATGCCGTGAAATCAGGCTATCCCTTTGCGGCGCTCGCGCGTATATAAAGGGCAAGCACAGGAGTATTTCATGGTTCAGTTAACACTGCCGAAGAATTCAAAGATTTCAAAAGGTAAAGTTTGGGAATCCGAAACCGGAACCCGGATTAAGACCTTTAAAATTTATCGCTATGATCCTGAAGGCGGCGGACAGCCGACTTGGGACACATATAAGATCGATTTGGATGATTGCGGCCCGATGGTTTTGGACGCGCTTTTTAAGATTAAAAACGAAATTGACCCGACTTTGTCGTTTCGCCGCTCTTGCCGCGAAGGTGTTTGCGGATCCTGCGCCATGAATATTGGCGGACGCAATACGCTGGCCTGTACTAAAGGTATTGACGAAGTTGCCGGCGCCGCGATCACAATTTCGCCCCTGCCGCATTTGCCGGTTGTTCGTGATCTGGTTCCTGATCTGTCAAATTTCTACGCGCAATATGCCTCTATTGAGCCATGGCTGCACACGACCACTGCAGAGCCGGAAAAAGAATGGCATCAGACCCCCGAAGACCGTGATCGTCTTGACGGATTTTACGAATGTATTTTGTGTGCGTCTTGCTCCACGTCTTGCCCGTCTTATTGGTGGAACGGCGACCGTTATCTTGGCCCGGCGGTTTTGCTCCAAGCCTACCGCTGGCTTGTGGATAGCCGCGACGAAGCGACATCAGAACGCCTCGATATGCTCGAAGACCCGTTCAAGCTTTACCGCTGCCACACAATTATGAATTGCGCAAATGTTTGCCCCAAAGGTCTGAACCCGGCCAAGGCTATTGCAGACACAAAGAAAATGATGGTCGAACGGGCCTAAGCTGCCCCTGCAATACAGATTTTAAAGCCCGCTTTTGCATTGCGTAAAAGCGGGCTTTTTATTGCACGCCGTTTCCGAGGTCTTCCACAATCTGCCGAATATATTGGGTCGCATCCTTGGAATTGGCGGGCAGATCGGCGGGATTAATGACCGGCCCGAATGTCACGTCCGGGGTTACGCCGCCCTTATTGAGCATTTCGCGAAACAGGGTGATGTCCCGTAATTCACTGTTCAATTTTTCAAATATGTAATAAAGCCGCGAATTTTGCGCTTTGATGTGCATGGGCACAATCGGAATATTGTGTTTGCGGGCAAAGGCGGCGGCGGTTTGCATCCACGGGCGATCCGTGAGCGTGCCGCCCTCCATCATGGCCAGCGCGCCGGAAGGAAAAATAACTATGGCTTTACCGGCGGTTGCGGCTGCTTTCATAGCGGTCAGAGTTGCTTTAGCTTTCGCGGGACTACGCTTTGATTTGATCCATTCGACCGGGATGATGATGTCTTCGCAATCCGGGACAACGCGCAGCGCGTCTGCATTGGCCAGATAGACATGGTGCGGTCGGTGCGTTTTCAAAATTTCATATACAAATAATCCATCTGCGAGTCCTGTAGGGTGATTGCCTATAATAATGACGGGCCCTGATGCGGGGATATTGTTTGTGTCGATGGGGTTTGACGTGATCCCGATGTGCCGGCTGATATGCTCAAAGCAATCACGTCCGGTCATATTTTTAACCGCGTCGATGATTGAAACGGCCGCGCGGTAATTCAGCAAGCGGTACAGCGGGGTCCGAAGCCCCCGCCACAATAACGGCCGTCGTTGCAGGCGGGACGCGCGCTCGGCAATTAATGTATCAACAATGTGCGTCGCGCCGGTCATAAAGGGCAGGGTAATGCGCGGTGGGCGTTTGACAAAGCAAAATTCAAAGCTATGAGGGCAGTATGACCTTATCTGCACCGATCAATGTTCTGTTTCTTTGCACCGGGAATTCCGCGCGCTCTATTTTATCCGAAGCGTTATGCAATGATTTGGGCGGGGATAAATGGCATGGCTTTTCTGCCGGCAGCAAGCCTTCGGGTATGCCGCATCCGGAAGGGTTGGCGCATCTCATGTCCAAGGGTCATGCCGTTGGCGGATACAGTTCCAAAAGCTGGGACGTGTTCTCAGGGGAGCATGCCCCGGTCATGGATGTCATTATTACGGTCTGTGATAATGCCGCCAATGAAGTTTGCCCGGTCTGGCCCTATCGTGGGAACACGCCGCCGATTGTGGCGCATTGGCCGGCAGAAGATCCGGCGCATATTGAGCCATTGGCCGCGCGTCAGGCGGCGTTTGCGGATGTCTACCTTATCTGTAAGGCGCGCATAGAAGCCCTGATGGCGCTGGACACATCTGTGCCCCGGGACCGGTTGACGGCGGCTGTGCGCGCGATTGGCGCGTAAGGCTTTTTAAAATATTTCAGGTATAAAAAAAGCCGCCCTCACTGAGGGCGGCTTTCTTATAAGATGTGTCGCAAACTATTTCTTAGCAGCAACGCGCTTTACAGGCGCTTTAACAGGCATAACTTCGTGAAGTTTGGCTTTTGCCCACTCACGTCCGCCAAGACCGAATGCGATTGCGGCTGCAACAGCGGCTGCGCCGATGCCCCAGTTAAACGCGGACTCGATGATGCCGTCGCCAAGATCCATTTCTGACAGACCCATAAAGGCAATCAAAAGAATGATGATGTAACGGATAGCGTTTGCAAGGCTCTCGCCGACAGCACCTTTGATCATGTTGGTAACAACATTGGCGATGAACACGCCGGCGCCGATGATAACAAAGCCAAGAACGATTTTACCACCCAGAGCCAGAAGCGTAGAGAACACGGCTGACAATGCAGGGATATCCAGAGCCGTCATTGCAGCGGTCAAGCCGAGCAATGTGATTGCGATAAAGCCCAGATTGCCGACGATTTTAGACGGTTTAAAGTTGGCTACTGTGTCGCCGTCCAAACCTTCAATCGCTGATACTGAATTATCCAAGCCCATAGCCGGCAATGTTGATTGCGCCAGATTGGAAACGAAGCGGCCGATAAAGACTGCAATGCCAAGGATAATGGCTGCGCCGATGATCCGCGGGATATAAGCCAAAACCAGTTGCAGCATATCGCTGACAGGCTCGGAAATGCCCGGTATGTCCAGAACATTGATAGCTGTGATGCCTGCAATAATAACGATAATTGCGGCAACGAGCTTTGCCAAAGATGCGGAAAGCGAAGCGCGCGGGGCTGCTGTTTCTTCATCTGCCAGGGCAGGGGCGAAACGGCTGACGACGTTATCAAACTGCGCAACTTCCAAAGTGCTGGCGATAACGTTCTTAACAACGCGCGAAAGCAATACACCGACGGTCAGTACGATGCCGGCGGCAACGATTTTCGGGATGTAGGCAAAAACTTCGGCCATCATAGTGTTCAGGAAACCGAGTTGATCGGCGACGAGCGGGAATTGCGCTAAACCCATCATGATGAAGATGAGCCATACAAGCCAGAAGACGGCCGATGAGGCAGAGCGCCCTATATTATTGCCTGAAGCTTTGGCTTTTTTACCAAGACCTGTTTTGTTGATAATACCGGCCACGATAGCAGCCGCGATTTTAGCAATGAACCAACCGATAACGATTGTAATCAGAGCGATAACAGGGCCTACAGCCCAGCTTGGCAAGATGCCGTCGAGGAAACCGGCGGTTTTCTCTTGCATACCGATGGCCGCATCTTGGACCCCGGAGATTTGTAGTAATGGTAACATTAAGTAGCCTCCCAGCTAATTTTCAAAATAAAAGGAGGCGTGAATGAAACAAACCCCCTAAGAATACACACCTTAAAATGCGTTCATGTTGATTAACCTAACATGAACGGTCTATGGGGCCAATAGAGATTGCAGTGAAGTGAGTGATTATGTCGGTAAAAAACAGTTTGCTGGAGCAAGTCGAAAACGGCGACCTGATCCGCGACGAAAGTCAGCTCGCTGCTGCTGTCCGTTTGGATGCTTTGCTGGAACGGTTGAAGGGTTATGAACTGACAAAAAGTCGGTTTTGGCGGACGCAGGACGCGCCCAAGGGGCTTTATCTGTGGGGCGGGGTCGGGCGCGGGAAGTCGATGCTTATGGACATGTTCTTTAACGCTGCGCCTGTGAAGGCTAAAAAGCGTGTTCATTTCCATGCTTTTATGCTTGACGTTCACGGACGTATTCATGCTTGGCGCAAACTTGATAAAAAAGGCCGCAAAGCGTCTCCCCATTATGTGCGCGGCGCCGGCGATGATCCGATTGCGCCGGTCGCAAATGCGATTGCCAAAGAAGGCCGGCTTTTATGTTTTGATGAATTCCATGTCACCGACATTACGGATGCCATGATATTGTCCCGCTTGTTTGAAGATTTGTTTGAACGGGGCGTTGTTGTTTTGGCGACCTCCAACAGAGAACCTGACGATCTTTATCGGCATGGTCTGAACAGAAGCTTGTTTCTGCCGTTTATAGAGTTGCTGAAATCAAAACTTGAGGTTTTTGAATTTCCGGGCGCTACGGATCATCGTTTGCGTCAATTGACCTCGGCGCCTGTTTATTATGCACCACTTGGCCCGGACAGCGATGCTGCTGTGGACGCGGCGTGGCGGCGGCTCATCGGTCCCGCGGAGCCGCGCGAGACGGTTTTGACCGTACAGGGCCGCGAGATTGTCTTGCGCCGTACAGCCGCCGGCACGGCGCGGGCAAGTTTTGACCGCCTGTGCGGCGCCCCGCTTGGCGCGGCTGATTATCTGCGATTGGCCAATGCTTTTCAGACTTTGATCTTGGAAAATGTCCCGGTCATGGGCCGGGACATGCGCAATGAGGCCAAACGGTTTGTTACTTTGATTGACGCGCTTTACGAAACCCGCACTAAATTGATCATGAGCGCGGCTGCGCAGCCTGACGCGCTTTACGTCTCCGGGGACGGCAGTTTTGAATTTGAGCGCACGGCCTCGCGCCTTGTAGAAATGCGCAGCGAGGATTATCTCGCTGCGCGCCGCTTAATGGCGGGGGATGAAGAGGAGGCTTAAACCGCCGGCGCATTTCAGGCGTCGGTCTTGGTAATCCCGTACCAATCAATGTTGCGGGTCAGATACATGGTCCCGGCAATAGCCAAGAAGCTGGTAATCGCGCCGACCATGAGGGCAAAGTCCTCGATTTGCATCAACACATATAAAAGCCCGTAAACGCCGGCAAAGACAATGCCGGCCCGCACGGCATATTTTGTTCCGCCAAACACAGCGCCGGCATATCCGGCCGTGGCCGCAATCGTCGCGCCGGCCGCGATCATAAAGGCAAGTGTGAAGCCGATATGTTCAGAGAAGGCGAGCAGCAGCAGATAAAAGATGCATTGCGCCAATCCGATCAAAACATATTGCGCCGCATGAACCCGCGTGCCGATCATTACCTCAAATAAGAAGTAAGCCAAAAACACCAGACCGATAAACATGATCGCATATTTCAGGGCGCGATTGACTTTTTGATACGGATTAACAAGCTGTACCAGGTCAATGCCCATAGCGCGTTTATTAAAGCTGTTGAGCCCCAATGTTTGCGCCGGGCCGCGAGCAGGTATTCCGCGGGCCAAAAACGGCACTGACCATGTGGCCTTAAATCCGTTTTCCGTAATCTCCCGCGTTTCAGGCGGGAATTTACCCTGAAAACCGGGGTGTGGCCAATCACCGGTTACGGCGGCTTTTGTCGATTTCGCAAAGGGCGCAAGGGTCAGCTTTTGCGCGCCCTTGATTGGCAGCAAAGCCGCAACATCGAAACTGCCTTTTTCGATTAAATCGCCGACATTCACGGACATATATTGCAGGCCTGTGCCGCTCATGACGGTTGGCATTGAGGAAAAGCTTTTCGAGTAAATATCATCGCCGCGTCCGATTTGTCCTTGCAGATCGCCTGAAATTGCCGGCTCAAATTGACGTTTGGCTTCGCCGTTGACCGACAAAAAGACGTCGTCGCGCAGGCCGCGAACATCGCTCATTCCGATCAGAATTTGCGCGCGGTCCCAATTAATCGTTCGGCCGGCGTTCAGCGCGCTGAGATTTTCCGGCAGGGTAAAGCTCGCTTTAAAATCTGCGCTGGCCTGATAGGTTTGAACTTTGTAAAGAGAGCGCTGCTGCGTATCTGTAGTCAGGTCGTCTAAGGTGACGTTGCCGCTTTCGGCAAAGACCACATACTGGCCGATATGGGCAATCGCGCCTTCTTTATTATATGTTGTGAACGGCGCTACTAATATAGGGCCCAGCACGGATTGATCCCCCCCATAGCGCTCGCTGACCTCGCGGGTCACATCATTGGCGCGTCCTGCGCGGTCATAAGAAATCAGGGAGATAAATAAAGCCGGAATTCCCATGAGTAAAACCAAGCCGCAGACCAGCAGCAGTTTTAATCCCAAGGAGCGTCCGGTCACGGATTTTGATAATGTCATTGTTTTGCTCTTTTGGTTACAAATTATTCGCTGTGGATATGAACGCTAATACAGGCGGCCTTAAGGCGCAAATGCGGCGCTCAGCGGGTCTTTATTTGGCAATTTATAATTTAGAATGATTCTAAACTATGGACTTTTAAACCGCGATGCCTATATCCGAGGGATAGAAACACAGGAGAGCTTTATGGACATCAATATTGGAATTTCAGACGCAGACCGCGAAAAATCGGCCAAAGCTGTCAGCAAATTACTGGCAGATACTTATACGCTGTATTTGAAAACCCACGGTTATCACTGGAACGTTGAAGGGCCGCATTTTCAGCAGCTCCACATCCAGTTTATGGATCAATATACAGAAATGTGGACCGCAGTTGATGAGCTTGCCGAGCGTATTCGCGCTCTTGGCCATTACGCGCCGGGCTCTTACGCGCAAATGGCGAAGCTCTCATCCCTTAAAGAAGAAGCGGGCAATCCGGATTGGAAAGACATGGTTGTCAATCTGGCCGAGGGGCATCAGGCCGTTGCAAAATCGGCGCGCAATGTACTTCGCATCGCTGAGGACGCCGGCGACGATGCGACGGCCGACATTGTCGCGCCGCGCGTCACCTTGCACGAGAAAACAGCGTGGATGTTGCGGGCTACCGCTGCGTAATTTACGCTGACTTTTGCGCCTCGGCTGCCTGTGCGGCCGGGGCACTTTTCACCCATTTATCCAAAGTCTCGATCAACATGTTCTGTTTAACCGGTTTGGTGAGATAATCATCCATGCCGGTGTCGAGGCATTTTTCCCTGTCGTCTTTCAGGGCATGACCGGTCAGTGCAATAATCGGGGTGGCGGTGCTGCCGCGCGATTGATCGGCCTTTATAATTTCAGACGCTTCGAATCCGTCCATGACCGGCATGGAGACGTCCATCAGGATTGCCTTATATTTTTCCGGCGCTTCCCGGTACATTTCTACAGCGATCTTGCCGTTATTGGCGAAATGCGGATTGTATTGAGAATCCGCCAGCATTAACCTGACCACGTCGCGGTTAAGGGGGAAATCCTCCGCAACAAGTATATCATAAGAAATGGCCGGCGCAGTCTGCGCCGGGGTCTCAGGGGCGACGGCATGCTGCGCAGGTGTAGCGGGTACCGCGCGCTCAGGCACAGGCGATTGCGCGGGCTCAGATGCCGGGCGATATTCGGAGACTTGCGATAAGACCTCACGTATCTCGTCCAGCGTGGTTTGAGCGGCCCCTGACATTTTTTCCGATGTAGCGGCAACAGGCTGATAATCCTGAACCTTAGGCAAGATTTTGCGGTGATGACCGCTCGCCGCTGTTTTTTGCAGGGTTTCGTAAAGGCGCGCTTCGCGGACGGGTTTGGTGAGAAAGCTTTTAACACCGATGGCGAGCAGGTCTTTGGTCGGTAATTGCGCATCACATGATGACAAAATAATCACAGGCGTTCCTGCTAAGCTGTCAACGGCGCTGATCATTTTTGCAAAATCTGTCCCGGACATATCCGGCATCATATTGTCAGAGATAACCATGTCAAAAGGTTTGCCGCGCGCCGCTTCCTGCGTTAACCGTGTAAGCGCGCCTGACGCATCTGCCCAAGATTCGCCCTCAATACCCCAGAGCGTCAAACGGTCTTTCAGAACGGTCCTGTTGACCTCAATATCGTCAACAATCAAAACTTTTAATCCGGCAAGATCGTTGCCGACCGAGGTCTCGATGACCGCCGAACTGTCCACCGGTAAATCAACATCGATTGTAAAAACAGACCCTTCGCCGGGCTCAGAAACAGCGCGCATTTCCCCACCCATAAGCGAAAGAATGTGCCGACAAATTGTCAGCCCCAAACCGGTGCCGCCGTAATGGCGCGTCGTGCTGCCGTCTGCCTGCGTGAATTTTTTGAAAATATCGTTGATCTTATCGGGTGCAATTCCGATGCCCGTGTCTTTTACGTCGAGGGTAATCGCGCAGAGGCCATTATCTTTTAACTTGGTTCTTACGGTCAAAACAATCATGCCCTCAGGCGTGAACTTTATTGCATTGCCAACCAGATTTGTAATGATCTGCCGAATTCGACCGACATCGCCGATAAACTTTCGCGGCAGTTTCGCAGAATAATCTACAATCAACTCAAGCCCGTCTTCTCTGGCCTTTGATGCCAAAAGCGCCATGACGTCATCTACGGCGTCACGCAAATCAAACGGCATGGGGTCAAGCGCCATAGCGCCGGCTTCGATTTTGGAAAAATCCAAAATGTCGTTGATAATCGTTAAAAGGGAATGAGACGAGCTGTTGATGACCTTCAAATAGTCGCGCTGTTTTTGGGTTAAGTCGGTTTCAGCCAAAAGCTCTGCCATGCCCAAAACGCCGTTCATCGGGGTGCGGATTTCGTGGCTCATATTGGCTAAAAACTCTGACTTGGCACCGGTGGCCGCAACAGCTTTATCCTTAGCTTTCTCCAGCGCTTTTTCACGGCGAAGTTCGCCTGTGACATCGCGGACAAACGCGCGAATCTTATCCGGCGTGCCGTCGGGGTTGCGAATTAAATGCGCCGTAGTTTCTGCCCAAACCGGCGTATCGCGGTGCGCGCGCGTCGTGATTCTGAAGCGATCATTTGTGCGCGAAATATTGCGCAGGGCTGTCCGAAAGCGTGGTTGATCCTCCGGATGCACAAGCGTCAGTATGCCTTGGCTTTGCAGACGGCTCATTTCTTCCGTCGTGAACGTATCGCTGAGAGAACGCGACATGGAATATGTCCCGGTTTCAAAATCGAAGAGCCAATAGCCGGATTGGCCCAGTGCCAAGGCTTTTTCTAAAATTTCGTCTTTTTGCGCCAGATCTGTGACGTCTTCAGCCTGCGAGAGTATCCATCCGTTGGGAAGCGTTTTACGGGTGAGCCGGATATAACGGCCATTACCCAATTGCGTGACGCCAAAATTTGGATTGTAAACTTCGGGTTCACTTATGAACCGCGCACTTTGCTCTGATTCTATAGCGAAATTTTCGGGCAACATGCCGCTGGCAATCATAAGTTGCTGCATTCTTTCGAGCGTATCGCCGGGCCCGATTTGATCTTTGGTAAAGCCTGTCTGCTCATAAACGGAATCTGAGATATAGAGATATGTCAGATTTTCGTCCAAAAGCGCGACGCCGGGTGTCAGGTTTTGTGTAATCAGCCTCAAAATCTCAGAGTCTGAGACATTCGGGTGGGACAAAGCCCTTTCCAAAGGTGTGCTGCCGGCCCCCTCAAGAACCGCTATGACATCTTCTACACTTTGCGCACTTGCGTTATCTCTTTTATTATCCTGCATATCTTTATCACTCTGTTCCCCACATCCCTATTGTCAGGGCAGGATATTAAGAACGCATAAAGACATGATAAAAAAATCCCCGCACTCTGCGGGGCAGAGGCGGGGGATAAAAGTCTTCGCTATACCATTCGGGGAGGAACATGTATGCGGTAGTCAATAGCGTTAAATCGGGGATGATTTATTCGCTGTACCCATTATATAAGATAAAACTTTTCAAAAGAGCAGAGACAAGGCTTCATGTCTTCTATGCAAATACGCATAGCGGGCGTCCTAATTCGGGAAATTACGCCAATCTTTACTGACCCGCACAAGGAAATCACGGAAAACCTTAGCGCGCACGGAACCGCGCAGTTCTGACGGGTATACAAAATAAATATCAAACGGATCGCCCGAGACTTGCGGCAGAACACGCACAAGACGTCTGGACATAGCCACCATATAGTCGGGAATGCCGACAATGCCGATGCCGGCCTCTGCGGCGCGCATGATGCCGTGAAGGTTGTTTACGGCGAGTATCGGTTTTCTCGGGGCCTCATCCGGCTCATGCCCCACGGTCAGCGCCCAATTCCCGGACTTCAGACGCCCCGGCGTCAAACCGCCAAAGGCGACAATGTCATGATCATCCAAATCACGGGCCGTTTGCGGCGCAGGTCTTCCTGCCAAATAGCTTTGTGAGGCGTAGAGACTTTGGGAGATACTGCCCAGCTTGCGTTCAATGACATCGCCCTCAGTAGACGGCCAGGGGCGCAGGGCGCAATCGACCTCAAAACTGGCCAAATCATGTTCTTCGTCTTCGAGATACAGCTCAACATTAATCAAGGGGTAGGCCTTGAGAAACTCAGGCAAAACCGCTGTCAACCAATTGGAGCCGAGCGAAATTGGGGTTGATACGCGCAGCGTTCCTTGGGGTTTGTCGCGGCTGTCTTTCACTGTCGCGACGGCCAGCGCCGCTTTGTGGGCCATGTCATCGGCCGCCGCGTACAAAATACGGCCTTGTTCTGTCAGGGTAAGGCCTCTGGCGTGGCGATGAAACAGCGGCGTAGCCATTTGATGTTCAAGCGCCGTAATTTGGCGGCTGACCGCAGATTGTGAAATGCGAAGACGTTCTGCTGCGGCTGTCAGAGACCCGGTTTCAGCGGCGGCGTGAAACGTCTTTAATTTATCCCAATCCGGTCCTTGAGGCATTTGCTACTCGGCAGCTTGCTTTTGCGCGGCGTCTTGTTCCGTCAGCCAGCGCTCTGCTTCCAGAGCGCCCATACAGCCAAGACCGGCAGCGGTTACGGCTTGGCGGAACGTTTCGTCGGAAACATCACCGGCGGCAAAAACGCCGGGTACATCCGTTGCCGTGCTGTCAGGGGCGGTGGTAATGTATCCGCCCTCATTCATCGCAACGTGGCCTTTGAAAACGCCCGTGCTGGGTTTATGGCCGATTGCAATAAAGACGCCGTGGACAGAGCGCTCAAAGGTCTCGCCTGTTTTGGCGGATTTAAGCCGAACACCGGTTACGCCGCGCGGGTCTGAATCGCCTAAAATCTCATCAAGCTCTGTATCCCAAAGCATTTCAACTTTTGGATTATCCATCAGGCGCTTTTGTAAAATTTTCTCCGCCCGCAGCGTATCACGGCGATGCACCAGCGTTACTTTGGACGCGAAATTTGTTAAAAACAGGGCTTCTTCAACGGCAGTGTTCCCGCCGCCGACCACGATCACCTCTTTATCGCGATAGAAAAAGCCGTCGCAAGTGGCACAGGCCGAAACGCCAAAGCCCTGAAAGAAATCCTCGCTTGGCAGGCCAAGCCATTTAGCCTGCGCGCCGGTCGCAATGATGACGCTGTCGGCTGTATAAATTTGTCCGTCATCTCCGGTCATAGTCATCGGGCGGGCCTTGAAATCCACATCGACAATCATATCGTCATAGATCTGCGTGCCAAACTTCTCGGCGTGGGTTTTGAAGTGCTCCATCAAATCCGGCCCCATAATTTCAGGAAAGCCGGGATAGTTTTCAACGTCCGTTGTAATTGTCAACTGCCCGCCCGGCTGCATGCCGGCCACCATGCCGGGTTCCAGCATAGCGCGCGCGGCGTATACCGCAGCCGTATAGCCCGCAGGGCCGGAGCCGATGATCATAACGCGGTGGTGAATGGGCTCAGGCATAATCAGTCTCTCTTAAAGTCATTCGTCCGACAGACGTAAGGGCCACGCCGGGGATTCGCAAGTGGCCGGCCGCAATATCTGTGATTAACTCATTACCGGGGGCATTGGCAGCTTCGCATTGGTCTGTGATTGGTGTATACCAATGAAAAAACCAATTATAAGGGACAGATTATGACTGCTACGATTTTGAAGATGACGGCTACAAGCGCCGCCTTGATCCTGAGCGCTTGCGCGACGACCGGAGGCGCGGCTTTGCCGGCCGGCGTTATGGCTCCGGCGTCAAAATTTGATATGTCCAATTGGAATATTACCGTGCCTGTCGATCTGAACAGAGACAGCAAGCCGGATACGGTCATGGTCAAAGACATGCCAAGCTACGCCCACCCTGACTTCTTTTATCTGGATGACGCCGGCCGCATGGTTTTTGCCGCTCCGAATAAAGCGCAGACAACGGCAAATTCCAGCAATACAAGAAGCGAGCTGCGCTATATGCTCCGCGGGAGTAATACGAAAATAAAAACATCCGGCGCGCTCAACAATATGGTTGTGCGGTCACGGCGCGATTCTGATAAATACGGCTCAATCGGCGGTAAAATGGAAGCGAGCTTGCGGGTTGATCACGTCGCCCGCCGCGCCGGCAATCCGGAAAAGTCACCGGCCTATTCGGTTGTGATCGGACAGATACATGCTTTAAAGACTGACAATAATAAAGGCGGGTTTGGCTATGGCAACGAGCCGCTGAAAATCTATTACAAAAAATTCCCGAACCATAATACGGGATCTGTGTTTTGGACCTATGAGCGTAATCTGGCCAAGGAAGACCCGCTTCGTAAAGATATTGCCTATCCTGTTTGGGGCAATGTCTGGGATAACCCGGCCGATCCCGGCGCCGGCGGCGTGCCCTTGGGTGAGGACTTTGATTATGTCGTCAATCTGCACAAAGATGTTATGCATCTGACCTTCACAAGCGCGCGTTTGGGCACCAAGACCTACTCAATCAATCTGGCGAACAATGTCGATGCTTACGGCAATGTCGATGCGGCTGATAACAAATATGGCTATGGCGGCGACGCCAATTACTTTAAAGCCGGCGCTTATAATCAGTGCAGTACAAAAGACGATCCCGGTTTTTGGTACGCGGCCTGCCCCGGAACAGGGGATTGGGCGACGGATAAAGCCAATGGCGATTATGCGCAGGTTTCGTTTTCCAAACTCACCGTCGGGCCGTCTACGCCGCAATAAACCTTGCCGCAGCAGGGCCTAATTCAGCGCGGCGTCTTTGGCGTCAAATCGCGCCCACAGCTTTTGCGCGGCAATTTCGGTCTCGCGCAAGGGCGCATAGGGCGGCGCCGTTATGTCGCCGCCAAAAATCGTAACCCCGCAGCGCGTCTCAAGCCGGCTGTAAAGCATTGCAAACTTTCCGGGCACGCCGCTCATCGGCAGCCGAAACACAGGTTTGCCGGTCACGCAGGCCTCCGTCAGCATGTTCGTGCTGTCCTCCGTCACCAAGACCGCATCTGCCGCGCCTAAAAATGCGAAATACGGATTAGCGTCTCCGCCATCATAGAGCCAAAGCCCCGGCGCAGATTTAGCCAAGGCGCGGTAATCATGGGCGGCCCAATCCGGCGTGCGCCGCGATGTCGAGAGCATGACCCCATTTCCGGCCGACAGCAGCGCTTTAACCCGGGCGAGGTGCCCGGCGTGAATGTCCCGCGTAAATTTGTGAGTCTTTGACGGGCCGCCGATTAAAACGGCAATGCGAGGGGCGGGGAGGGCATCAATACGCGTCCCGAATTTTGAAACGGCAGCCTCTAATATAGAATCCGTTACCCGGCCCGGCGATCCGATTATCGTCTCGACATTATTACCGGACAGATCGTCATGCCCGGGCGCAATGACCAGATCAAAAGCCTCCGGGTCAATTTTTGGGTCTTGCACATAGACCGTAAATATGGCGTCGCCTCTTGCCGTCTTCAGCGCGCGCAACGGCGCAATGGCTTGACGCCCGCAGCCAATGGCAATGGCCGGAAACGGCGCAGACAATCCGTAATCTGCCGGCTTTGATTTCAGCGCAAATTGAAGCCCGGCCGGAGATTTCTCAAACAGGCCTTGGTTTTGTATGACATGCTTTTTTATCGAGAGAGGTCGCAGGCGGGCGCAGGCCTCGGCCAGTCCCAATGCCTGATTTTCAATGCCGCGCCGTCCGTCAGAAATCACCAAACAGGTCAAATCCGGTGATGGGGGCGCGGGCATAGATTTACCCGAACGTGACGGCTAAAATCTCATAGCTTTTTGCGCCGCCGGGCGCGCGTACTTCAATCTCTTCACCGACTTCCTTGCCCATCAGAGCGCGGGCAATCGGCGAGGAGTTGGAGATTTTACCGTCTTTAACATTGGCTTCGTCTTCGCCGACGATTTGGTATGTGACCTCGGCGTCTGTATCAATATTGACCAGCTTAACCTTCGCGCCAAATTTCACGGAATCGCCGCTCATTTTGGTGACGTCGATAACCTGGGCAAGAGACAGCTTGCTCTCGAGTTCCTGAATCCGGCCTTCAATAAAGCCCTGCTTTTCTTTCGCCGCGTGATATTCCGCGTTTTCTTTCAAATCACCATGCTCGCGCGCAACCGCAATCGCTTGGATGATTTCCCCGCGTTCAACATTTTTAAGCTGCTTAAGCTCAATTTCAAGAGCGGCGTGGCCGCCAACGGTCATCGGATATCTTTGCATTTCAATTTCCCAAATCGCGCCTTAGTGACGCTGTAAAACTTTAAGGTCGCGGATATAGGAAAGGCAAGGGGGAAAGGCAAGGGAAGTCTTATTACTTACATGACGGGCCTTCGCACAAAGAAGCGGCATATATGCACTCTGCTTAAGTCTGTGATTATAAAAGTTTTATGGCAGGTTCTTGTAAAAGCCCGAAATCCGGGCGCGCTCAGACGCAAATTAAAACAAAACCGGCCTATATCTGCTCAATAATTATGCGTTGAACGCTTTCTTAACCGGCTCTGAAAATCTGCGTAATCAGCTATGCATTATCAGATTGGTAAATCATTTTTTTGCGGGTTAGCAAAATGAGGCAGGCTGCAATTCGCGGCATGCAAATAAAAAGCGGCAGGGCTGCCACCCCGCCGCAAATGTTCAAACTGACAAAAGGAACTGCCATATGTCTATTAAACACTCTTCAAAATACGCTCTGACCTCCCGCCCTGTCAATGTTCTGCGCATTGGCACCGTTGCTGCTATGGCATTTGTGTCCACGGCAGCTTACGCACAAGAGTTTTCTGCGCCGGAAAAGATTGAAGTCTCGGTAAAGGTCGCGCAATTGCAAACGCCTGAAGGCGCCGCCAAAGTCTATGAGAGCCTGTCGGCCAAAGCGCTTGAGGCCTGCACACCGCAAATTTCAAGAATTCCGGACTCGATGATCCGTGAGTGCGCCGCTGATCTTTTGGATCAATTTGTAGACAATCTGAACAAAACAGAAGTGACGCAATTGCACACGCAGCAAGACGCTTAGAAGATTTAAGTATCGGGGTCGGTATAGCTCCGATACTTTTACCTACCCCGCCTCGCGCGCATAGTCCTGCAAACTTTTCACTTTGTAATCGCCGTGGGCTAAATCCGTAATCGCAGAAACAGAGGCTTTGGCGGCGGTGGCCGTTGTAAAGTATGGCACTTTACTTGTAAGCGCGGCGCGGCGCAGGGAATAGCTGTCCTCAAGGGCTTGCTTGCCGGCGGTAGTGTTAAACACCAGCGCGATTTCGCCGTTTTTAATGGCGTCGACAATATGCGGGCGGCCTTCGTGGACTTTTTTCACATATTCCGTCTCAATGCCGCGCTTACGCAAATATTTGCACGTGCCGCCGGTGGCTATAATTGTAAAGCCAAGCCCGATCATACGGGTCGCCAGATCAGCCATTTGGTCTTTGTGACCGTCACGGACCGAGATAAACACTTTGCCGGATTTCGGCAGGGTTACGCCGCCGCCAAGCTGGGATTTGGCAAAGGCCATACCGAAGCTTTGCGACAGGCCCATCACTTCACCGGTCGAGCGCATTTCAGGGCCCAGCACAGTGTCCACATTGGGGAAACGGGCAAATGGGAAGACGCTTTCTTTAACGGCTATTTTAGCAAAATCGCGCTGCGTAAACGGGCGGCGATCAATGTCAAATTCTGACAGTTTCTTGCCCGCCATGACTTTGGCGGCAATAGAGGCAATCGGGACGCCGACGGCTTTGGCGACAAACGGCACAGTGCGGGACGCGCGCGGATTGACCTCAATGAGGTAAACCTGTCCGTCTTTGACCGCGAACTGAATATTCATCAATCCCACAACGCCAAGCTCAAGCGCAAGGAGGCCCGCTTGACGCTCCATCTCATTTATTATGGCGTCCGGCAATGTGTTGGGCGGCAGCGAGCAAGCGCTGTCCCCGGAATGGACGCCGGCTTCTTCGATATGCTCAAGGATGCCGGATACATAAACGCTCTCGCCGTCACAAATCGCGTCCACGTCCACTTCAATAGCGTCGCGCAAATATTGATCAATCAGCAGGGGCGACTTGCCGGAGACTTTGACAGCTTCTTTGACATAACGGCGCAGATGAGCCGTATCGTCGACAATTTCCATGCCCCGTCCGCCCAGCACGTTAGACGGGCGCAGGACAACAGGATAGCCAACGGCTTCTGCGCCGGCTTCGGCCTCGGCAGCATTGCGGGCAATTGAGTTGTTGGGCTGGCGCAACTCTAATTTTTCGAGCAGGGCTTTAAACCGCTCACGGTCTTCGGCGCGGTCAAGCGCGTCGCGCAGCGTACCGAGCAGCGGGATATCGTTTTCTTCCAAAGCTTCGGCGAGTTTGAGCGGCGTCTGACCGCCAAACTGCACAATGACACCCAAAAGCTCGCCATTACTGCGCTCTTTTTCAATGAGCTCCAGCACATCTTCTTCCGTCAGCGGCTCAAAATAAAGTCGGTCTGATGTGTCGTAATCGGTGGAAACGGTTTCAGGGTTACAATTGACCATAATCGATTCAATGCCGATATCAGCCAGCGCAAAGGCGGCGTGACAACAGCAATAATCAAATTCGATTCCTTGGCCGATCCGGTTCGGGCCGCCGCCAAGGATAATAACTTTTTGACGGTCGCTTGGGCGGCTTTCGCACTCCGGCTGCTCGCCGAATGACGGGGCTTCGTATGTGGAATACATATAGGGCGTCTTGGCGTGAAATTCTGCCGCGCAGGTATCAACGCGCTTAAATACAGGTCGCACGCCAAGTTGACGGCGCGCTTTACGAATTTGGTTTTCAGACTTGCCGGTCAACTCGCCAATGCGCTCATCGGAAAATCCGTCAGCTTTGACAGCCCGCATCGTCGCGGCGTCTTTAGGAAGGCCGGCGGATTTCAGCCAGTTTTCGGAGGCAACGATTTCCTCGATTTGCGCCAAAAACCACGGGTCGATGGAGGTAATTTGATTGATTTTAGAGAGCGTAAAGCCTTCGCGAAACGCTTGAGCGACCACTTGCAACCGGTCCGGAGCCTGAATAGCCAGGCGCGCGCGCATGGCTTTGTTACGATCACCGCCGGGCTCAACATCAAGCTCAATCTCATTAAGGCCCGTCAGGTCCGTTTCCAGTGACCGAAGCGCTTTTTGGAAGCTTTCTTTGAAATTACGGCCAATCGCCATGGCTTCGCCGACAGAGCGCATGGCCGTTGTCAGCACAGGCTCGGAGCCCGGGAATTTTTCAAAGGCAAAGCGCGGTATTTTGGTTACGACATAATCAATGGTCGGCTCAAAACTGGCGGGCGTCGCGCCGGTGATATCGTTATCAAGCTCGTCCAGCGTATAGCCAACGGCGAGCTTTGCCGCGATACGCGCAATCGGGAAACCGGTCGCTTTGGAGGCAAGCGCGGAAGAGCGCGACACGCGCGGGTTCATCTCAATCACCACCATGCGCCCGTCTTTCGGGTTCATGCCAAACTGCACATTTGATCCGCCGGTCTCTACGCCAATCTCACGCAGAACGGCCAAGGATGCGTCGCGCATGATCTGATATTCTTTATCGGTCAGCGTCAGCGCCGGAGCGACGGTAATGGAATCTCCGGTATGCACGCCCATAGGGTCGATGTTTTCGATGGCGCAAATGATGATGCAATTATCCGCTTTATCGCGGACGACTTCCATTTCGTATTCTTTCCATCCCAAAAGGCTTTCATCAACAAGGACTTGTCCGGTCGGAGAGGCGTCGAGGCCGGAGCGGATGATCTCCTGAAACTCTTCGATGTTATACGCAACGCCGCCGCCGGTGCCGCCCATTGTAAAGGCCGGGCGTATAATCGCGGGCAGGCCTGTCAGTTCCAACTTATTCATGGCCTCGGCTATGCCACCGGCAATATCAAATTTTCCGTTGGCGTCTTTGGGGGCGGTAATGATGGTTGCGCGCGGGTTTTCCAGACCGATTTTATCCATCGCCTGACGGAAACGGTCACGGTCTTCAGCTTTATCAATGGAATCGGCTTTCGCGCCAATCATCTCAACGCCGTATTTCTCAAGGACGCCGTTTTCCTCCAGCGCGAGCGCTGTGTTCAGGGCCGTTTGCCCGCCCATAGTCGGCAGCAGGGCGTCCGGGCGTTCTTTGGCGATAATCTTTTCGACAATGTCCGGTGTAATCGGCTCGACATAGGTTGCGTCCGCCATGCCGGGGTCGGTCATGATGGTCGCAGGATTAGAGTTGACCAAGATAACGCGGTAACCTTCTTCGCGCAGCGCTTTACAGGCCTGCACGCCGGAATAATCAAATTCACACGCCTGACCGATGATAATAGGCCCCGCTCCGATAATCAAAATACTGTTAATATCGGTGCGTTTCGGCATGGTATCATCCTCAATTTAAGTCACGCCTTAAGCGCGACTCGTGAATTTTTTCCAAAATTTCGTACTGATATAGTTTTTAGGACTGACATACAACACTCGCATGACGGAAAACCGGTGATATAGTAGGAAAAATTTGAGGAATCGAAACGGTTAGGCAGAGCATGGCATATTCAAACATGAGGCAGATGAATTTAGGCGGGCGACGTGGCCGGCGCGGCGGCGGCTTTCGCTGGCAGATCGCGTTGTTATTTGTCATCGGCGCAGCAGTCTATTATTTCGCCAATCAGGAAACGGTTCCTCTGACCGGACGCAAGCAACTCAGAACTATGGATCCGCAGCAGGAAATTCAGCTTGGCCTGCAAAGTTATCAGCAAATCCTGTCCCAAGAGCGGGGCAATGTCATGACGTCCGGCCCGATTGTCGAACAGGTCAATGAAATCGGCCGCCGCCTCGCAATTGAGGCGGAAAAACTGATGGTTCAGGAAACAGGCAAAGAGACCGGTTTTGATTGGACCTATAATGTTATCCAAAGCGAGCAGGCCAACGCCTTTGCTCTTCCGGGCGGCTATACGGCCGTTTACACGGGGCTGGTGCCGGTGGCGAAAAACGTTGATGGCCTTGCGGCGGTTATGGGGCATGAAATCGGTCACGCACTTGCCCATCACGGGGCGGAGCGTATGGCACAGCAAAACCTGCAGAAAATTGTCGGAGCCGGCGTCTCTTTGGGCGCAGGCGGTATGGACATGGGCGCGCAGCGCGCGGTCATGGGCATTTTCGGAGCCGGCTCGCAATATGGATTTGCTCTGCCGTTTTCACGCAGTCACGAATCTGAAGCGGATAAAATCGGTCTGATTTTAATGGCGCATGCCTGTTATGATCCGCGCGAGGCCCCGCGACTTTGGGAGCGCATGGGCGCCAATTCTAACGGCGCGCCGCCGGAGTTTCAGTCTACCCATCCCAGCGCTGAAACCCGAATTTCGCAATTTCAGGAATGGATGCCGGAAGCGCTCGATATTTATAAACGCAAATGCGGGTAGGTGAGCGCGACGGAAGTCACTAATATCCCAAACCCCATTATCAAATGCGGGAGTTTTGCAACGCTTGCGTCCAATTAAAGCGCGTCGGCGAACCGTTTGAACAGGTAAAAACTGTCTTGCGGGCCCGGGCTGGCTTCCGGGTGATGCTGCACGGAAAAGACAGGCTTGCCTTTGACTTTAATGCCGCAATTTGTGCCGTCAAAAAGGCTGATATGGGTTTCTTCGACGGTATCAGGCAGGCTGTCGCGATCGACAGCAAAACCGTGATTCATGGATACGATCTCAACTTTATCGGTCGTAAAGTCTTTAACGGGATGGTTTGCGCCGTGATGGCCTTGGATCATTTTCACGGTTTTAGCGCCAAGGGCCAGAGCCAGCATTTGGTGACCCAAACAGATGCCAAGCATGGGCGTGCCGCTCTCGACAAGTTCGCGAATAACGGGCAGGGCGTGGCGGCCGGTAGCTTCCGGATCGCCGGGGCCATTGGATAGGACAACGCCGTCCGGGCTCATCGCTAAAATATCCTTAGCTGATGTCTTGGCTGTCACGACTGTGCAGGCAAGGCCTTCAGCCTCAAGCCGGCGAACGATATTGCCTTTCACGCCGTAATCTATGACGACGACATGTTTGCCGCCGGTTGATTTCGCGGCAAGGGTATCGCTGCGGGTTAAATCGCTCGCCAAATCGGCGCCGACAAGGCCGGCCCAGTTTTTGGCTTTGGCTTCGAGTGCAGCGATGTCAAATTGACCGCTCGGGTCGTGGGCAATGACGGCGTTTTGCATGCCGTTATCGCGAATATAAATTGTGAGGGCGCGGGTATCGAGCCCGGACAGGCCGATAATATTGCGCGCCTTAAGCCAGCTTACGAAATCGACTTCATTGCGGTGGCTTGACGGGGCGGTAATCGGTTCGCGGAAGATTGCGCCCTTGGCGGCCGTCTTGGCGCGCTCGCTATAGGCCTCTTCATCGGCGTCATTGGTGCCGACATTGCCGATATGCGGGAATGTGAAACACACAATCTGATCTGCGTAAGACGGGTCCGTCAGGATTTCCTGATAACCGGTCATAGCCGTATTAAAGCAAACTTCCGCAGCGGCCTCGCCGGCGTGGCCATAACCGCGTCCGTAAAAGGTCTTCCCGTCCGCAAGAACAAGGACGCCCGTCGGGGCTGCGGTCAGGTTTGCATAAGGATTTGGCGTCGCATCAGACATAATCGGGTCTCCGCTCCGGGTCGGCATGGCGCTGCCCGTGAGTGCGAGGCTGCTCTTACCATGCGCGCGCGCCGGGTCAAGGGCGGGCGGCGTCCGGAGCATGTAAATTGTGGACAAAGGCCCGCTTCGGCGAGCATTGATCGAATTAGACAATCGCAATCGCCTTTTGACGCGGCCATGAAAAATCTATATCAGGGACGATTACTTCAGGCCGCATGTCCGGCCTTGCCCTGAAAACCTGCTTTGTGGGAAACAAAAAAGAAAGCCTGAATATGGCCCTGCGTGATGATATTGCCGACGGCACAAAAACTGCGATGAAGGCGAAAGAAAAGCTGACTCTGTCAACTTTGCGCCTTGTCTCTGCCGCCATTAAAGACCGTGATATTGCGGCGCGTTCTGAAGATCGCTGCGGCGGTATTGATGACGGAGAAATTCTGTCCTTGCTGGCCAAAATGGTTAAGCAGCGCGAAGAGAGCGCTAAAGTCTATGATGATAATGCCCGGCCTGAACTGGCCGATCAGGAGCGTCAGGAAATTGAGGTTATCCGCAAATATATGCCGACACCTTTATCGGATGCCGAGACCGAAGCCGCAGTCGCCGAGGCGGTTGAAGGCTGCGGCGCGACATGCCTGAAAGACATGGGCAAAATTATGGGGCAGCTTAAAGCTCAGTACGCCGGGCGTATGGATATGGGCAAAGCCGGCAAGCTTGTTCGGGGACATTTGGCCGGCTAGCTCGCCTGCCGGCGCGCCGCGCTTTCCTTTAAAGATTTCAACCCGCGCTTTCGCTGCGAAAGGGCGGGTTTTTTATGTGCAGTACCGTCAAGGTGCCCGCATCAATACCCGCGCCGCCTTCGATTTCAGCCACGCGGCGGTCTGGACGTGGACCTGTGCGTGTGCAAGGACGGAGGCACCACAATAAATATATCAAAGACAGGTCGGGGAATTATGGCGATTAAAATAGCGCGCAAAGGTTTTTATCAGGGGTTCAGCCGACCGGTAACGGTCGTCTCGAAAATTTTAATCGGCACCCTGATATTATGGGCGGTCGTTTTTCCTGAAAAAGCCGGCAGTACTTTGGCGGCGTTGCAGTCGCAATCGACAAGCTTTTTTGGCGCTTGGTATATCTGGATTACGGCCTATTTTGTAATTCTGTGCTTAGGACTCGCCATCTACCCGAAATCCGGAAGAACGCTGTTAGGACAGGCCGGCGATAAACCGGAATTTTCAAATTTCTCATGGTTGTCTATGATGTTTGGGGCCGGGATAGGCGTCGGCATGCTGACCTTCTCAACTGCAGAGCCGCTGTTTCATTTCGTCAACAGTCCGGATGTGATCTTAGGAAATTCAGAGTCAGCAGATGCGGGTAATGTTCGCAATGCGTATAAATGGGCGTTCCTGCATTACGGCCTGACGCCGTGGGCCATTTACGGGATCGTTGGCTTATCGCTGGCGTTCTTCACTTATAACAGAGGGCGCCCGTTGACCATACGGTCAGGCCTGCGCCCCTTATTTGGAAAATCTTTGGATGGCGGATTCGGCCATGCGGTTGATATTGCCGCGATTATTGCGACCATTATCGGTATCGGCGTGACGCTGGGCTATGGCGTCGCGCAACTTGCGACCGGCGTTTTTAAAATTACCGGCGTCGAATGGCTCAGCCAAAACGGAGAGCCGTCTTTGGCGGGACTTTTGTTTTGCTTGGCCCTGATCATTTTGGTCTCCATTCTTTCGGCATTGTCCGGTATTGGCCGCGGCATTAAATGGCTGTCCAATGTGAATATGGGGTTGTCCGTTTTCCTGCTTTTATTTTTCATGTTGTTCGGCGCGAGTCTGTTTGCGTTTAAGACGTTTTTTCTTACAATTTGGGACTACCTGCTCGCCTTTCCTGCTATGGCTTTTACAGTTTACGGCGGCGGTGATGAGACCCGGGAGGCGCTTAAATCATGGCAGGGCGGGAATACAATTTTCTACTGGGCGTGGTGGATTGCCTTTGCGCCGTTTGTCGGTCTGTTTTTAGCGCGCGTATCGCGGGGCCGCACCATTCGCGAATTTATAGTCGGCGCCATGATCGTTCCGTGTCTGGTCTGTTTGACATGGCTGGTTCTGGTGGGCGGCACTGCGATTTCACTTGAGCTTGACGGTACGGCCGGGGGCAAAATTATGAATGCGCATTCCTCTGCGCAATTATATGAAACTATCGAATTTATGTTATCGCCCGGCGGAATTAAAGCCATGTCGATTGTTATTGTTGTTTTGCTTTTGACCTATCTGGTTACATCCGCAGATTCAGCGATTTTGATCATCAACACCATTGCGTCCGGCGGTGACGAGAGCGGTAAACATCCCAAACACATTATTCTTTGGGGTCTGATCTTGGGCGCCGTTGTCGGCGTTTTACTGCGAACAGGCGGCATTGACGCGCTGAAATCGGCGATGATTATCGGCGCCGTTCCGTTTTCAATCGTCATGGCGCTGATGGGCTTTGCTTTGGCGAAAGCGATTTTCTTTCCCGGATCTGCCGCCGCAGCGATTGTTGCCGATACGCCTGAGCCTTAACCGGCGCAGCGTTTCAAATTATAAGATGCCGATGCACAAGCGACGCACCCTTCAGGGGAATTTTAGCCGGTATTTAACTTGCCGTGCCGGCGATCATGCAATCAATCCTTAAAAGCCTTTCGCTCAGCAGTTCTCCGTGGTAATGGCGCGCGTAAATTTTTTTTAGGGGGTGGGTATTATGAAAAAAGCTATTGGCGTTGCACTGCTTTGGGCAATTGGTTCGTGGATGATTGGCTTGCCGGTTCTTCTGGGGGTAGCCGGGGCTATCGGAATTATAGCTATTTGTTTTTTTGGACTTTATCACCGCCTGATCGGAACGGTTGCGGCGCTGACGTTCATCTGGGGCCTTGGGGTCTTGATCTTCGGCGTGCCGAATTTAAACGATGTCTCTGACAAAAATTGGGGCGAAATTGCCAAGACAGAGACGTTCATCAAAAAAGGTGAATTGCCGCTTGAAGAGAAACTTGCCGAACTGACAAAATTGCGTGATGCCGGCACCATAACGCCTGCCGAATATGACAATTTGCGCGCAGAGATTCTAACAAATTTCACCAAGCCTTAGGCTGGTCTTTCCCGCCGCGCTCATGATAGCGTGTTCTTGCGTCTGATCGGGGCGGGGGAGGCGGCATGGGCGATACAGTTTTAAAATGTGATTATCTGGTCGTTGGCAGCGGCGCTGTCGGCATGGCCTTTGTCGATACGCTTTTAAGCGAAACCGATGCGACAATCATTATGGTCGACCGGTACGCTGCGCCCGGCGGCCATTGGAATGTCGCCTATCCGTTTGTGACTCTCCATCAACCCTCACAATTTTACGGCGTGTCTTCCAAAGAACTGTCCTCCGGCCGCAAAGACAAAACCGGCCTGAACGCCGGGCTTTATGATTTGGCATCCGGCGCGCAGGTGAAAGCCTATTTTGACGATGTCATGCGTCATACATTTTTGCCGTCAGGCCGCGTGCAATATTTTCCGATGTGCGATTATCAGGGAGACGGGGTATTCACACAAATTCTGTCGGGAAAAACCCATACAGTCGAGTTTAAAAAAACCGTCGATGCCACTCATTTAAAAACAAGCGTGCCGTCCACCCACACCCCCAATTTTGAAATTGAAGACGGCGTGCGGTTCATGCCGCTTAACGATCTGCCAAAGCTTAAATCCGCGCCGGACGGATACGTGATTATCGGCGGCGGAAAAACCGGTATTGATGCCTGTTTATGGTTGTTGGAGAGCGGCGCTGATCCGGATGATATGACGTGGATTGTGTCGCGCGATGCGTGGCTGCTGAACCGAGCCAACACCCAGCCGAGCATGGAGTTTTTTGAAAATACGATGGGCGCGCAGGCCGGACAGTTTGAATCCATTGCCAATGCCACAAGTTTTGACGACATGTATGATCGTCTTGAGGCCTGCGGTTATTTCCTGCGGCTGGATACGGGGGTTCGCCCGACCATGTTTCACGGCGCCACCATCAGCACGGCCGAACTGGAAGAACTGCGTAAGGTTAAAAATATTGTGCGTATGGGGCGCGTCAGCCGCGTCGGAAAAACTGAAATTATACTGGCCGGTGGCACGGTTCCGACAACGCCCGAAGTCGTACATATTGATTGCTCTGCCGGCGCGATTGCGAACGTGCAGATTAAGCCCGTCTTTGACGGCAATACGATAACGCCGCAAACAGTGCGCTCTTACCAACCCGTTTTTTCGGCGGCGTTCATTGCTCACATAGAAGCGGCCTATGAGAGTGAGGCGGAGAAAAACAAGCTGTGCGCCGTTGTCCCTCTGCCAAATTCTACGCAGGATTATCTGCATATGACGGCGGCAATGATGATGAACCAATTTCATTGGGGGCAGGATAAATCTATTCGCGCCTGGCTTTTGAGCAATCGTCTGGACGGATTTTCAGATATGATAGCCCGGCTCGATAAAAATGACAAAAAGCGCATGGCCGTTATGGGCCGCCTGCGTGACAATGCGTTTCCCGCGATGGCCAAGCTGCAACAGTTTATATCTGAGCTTAGCTAGAACCGCGACAAAATACGGTTTGCCATGCTCGTCGGCCCGGCCTAAGAATATGCAACAAAGTGCATAACAGCTTGGAGCCTGACATGTCTGATCTCGAAACATTCCGCGCGGAAACCCGTGCTTGGCTGGAGGCCAATTGCCCGGCTGAAATGCGCACACCGATGAGCGGCGATGATGATGCCTGTTGGGGCGGTCGTAATTTTGTCTTCCAAAGTGAGGCGCAAAAGCTCTGGCTGGAGCGCTGCGCGGCCAAGGGCTTCACCGCGCCGGCATGGGAAAAGAAATATGGCGGGGCCGGTCTGTCCCGCGCGCAAGAACAGGTTCTGCGTAAGGAAATGGACCGCATTAATGCGCGGCCGCCGCTCTCATCTTTTGGCGTATGGATGCTCGGCCCGGCGCTTTTGAAATTTGGCTCTGAAGAGCAAAAATTGAAATATTTACCGCCGATTACGCGCGGTGAAGTTCGCTGGTGTCAGGGCTATTCAGAGCCGGGTGCGGGCTCTGATCTGGCATCCCTGCAAACCAAGGCCGAAGACAAGGGCGATCATTATTTGGTCAACGGTCAAAAGGTTTGGACATCCTATGCCGATAAAGCCGACTGGATTTTCTGCCTTGTGCGCACGGATAATACCGGCAGTAAACATCACGGTATCAGTTTCCTGTTATTTGATATGGAAACCCCCGGCGTCGAAGCCAAGCCGATTAAGCTGATTTCCGGTAAATCCCCGTTCTGCGAAACCTTCCTGACCGACGTTAAAGTGCCAAAGCGCAATTTGGTCAACGAAGAAGGTCAAGGCTGGAACATTGCAAAATATCTTTTGACCCATGAGCGTGAAATGATCGGCGAGACCGGCGGTGTTCGGCCTGTATCGGAAATGGCGGCTGACATTGCCGGATTGGAAGATGGAAAATTGGCCGATCCGATCCTGCGCGGTGACATTGCTCAGGCCGAAGTCGATGATTGGGCGTTTAAAATGACCATGGGCCGCATGCTCTCTGAGGCGAAAGCCGGCGCGTCATTGGGCGCAAAGTCCTCCATGCTGAAATATTACGGCACGGAGTTGAACAAGCGCCGCTACGAGCTGTTGATGGACGTTGCCGGCGGCGACGGTCTTGAGTGGGAGGGGGAGCGCTCTAATGACGGGCGTTTGGCCAAAAGCTGGATGCGCACCAAAGGCAATTCCATTGAAGGCGGCACATCCGAAGTCATGCTCAATATTGTCGCCAAGCGCGTCCTTGAAATGCCGGGAGCTTAAGTTATGGGACTCTTACTCAACGAAGACGAAGTCATGATGCGCGATATGGCGGAAGGATTTTTCGCCGACAAAGCGCCGACTGCGCAATTGCGCAAGCTCCGCGATACCAAAGACGAAACCGGTTTTGACCGTGGCCTTTGGGGCGAAATGGCAGAGATGGGGTTTGCCGGTGTTTTGATTGATGAAGATCATGGCGGTAACGGCATGGGCTATATGGCGGCCGGGCTTATTGCAGAGCAGATAGGGAAGAACCTGTCAGCCACGCCGTTTCTGTCTACCGCAGTTCTGGCCGCTACGGCTTTGTCAAAAGGCGGCAGCGAAGCGCAAAAATCCCATTGGCTTCCAAAGATTGCCGATGGCAGCACAATTATGGCGCTGGCCATTGATGAGGGTGGCAAACACAATCCGAGAAAGACTGCGGCGAGCGCGGTCAAATCCGGAAACGGGTTTAAAATCTCCGGCAGTAAAGCCATGGTTTCCGACGGTCATGTGGCCGATCAAATCATTGTGGTCGCGCGCACATCCGGAGAGGTCGGCGACCCGTCCGGCCTGTCGCTTTTCATGGTTGATCCGAAAGCCGACGGCGTGACCGTTGAGCGCACGATTATGGCCGATAGCCGTAACAGCGCCCGCATTGAGCTAAACAATGTTGAGGTCGACGGCGACGCTGTGCTGGGCGATGTTGAGAGCGGCGACGCCGTGGTTGAAGCTGTCCTGAAAGCGGGGCGCGCAGCGCTCTCTGCGGAACTGCTCGGCTCCGGGCAAGAAGCGTTTGATCAAACTCTGACATATCTGAAAGAGCGTAAACAATTTGGCACAATCATCGGTGAGTTTCAGGCGCTCAAACATCGCGCGGCGCATATGTATGGCGAGATTGAAGTGGCGCGCTCTGCCGTTTTGGCGGCGCTGACGGCGCTGGATGATGATGACGCCAATGCCGATCTTTATGTGTCCATGGCCAAAGCAAAGCTTGGTAAAACCGCCAAGCATATCAGCGTCGAAGGCATACAGCTTCACGGTGGCGTTGGCATGACGGACGAATATGACATCGGGCTGTTTTCCAAACGCATTCGGGTTGCCCAAGAAATGTTCGGGGATGCCAATTTCCAGCTTGATAAAGTCGCGACCACGATGAAGTTTTAGGGTTTTATCTCATCCGCTGTTTTAAAGGGGAGGCTCAATAGGCCTCCCCTTTTTTATTCTTATAAACCCGATCTGCCGTTCCGTTTGCGGGAATGTGCAAATCCACATCGGGATAAATACCGCTGTCAATTTCAGAACGGCGCGACCCAATTACCAAGTATAAGACGTCGTGCTCTGTTTCATTGATCATGTGATGGCCGTTCCCGTCGCCGGCCGGATGGGCTGTACAATCCCCGGGCGTTAAGATCCGCCGGCCATTATCGTCGATGAAGGTTGGGCGGCCGGAGATAATGTAGACAAATTCGTCTTCTGCCGTGTGGTAATGGCGCTGTGAAGACCACGCACCGGGCGAAAGCGTCACCATATTGGCCCCGAATTGCGTCAGCCCGCCGGCGTCTCCTAATTTCAAATTGCTGCGCGCGATGCAGGGCGTATCAAACGGGGCGGGGTATGTGCTGCCGGTTTTGGGCGTGATAGCTTTTTGATTAATTACGGGCATGAAAACTCCTTTTCTTTGCGACGCCGTGCGCCTTGCCAATGCGCGCATGATAGGCTTTAAACGCGGCATGAAAAAAGCCCCGATTATAGATCCGATAGAGTTTACTGCTGCCCTGATTAAATGCCCGTCCGTAACGCCGGCTGATAGGGGCGCGCTGGATGTATTGCAGAGCGCTTTAGAGGGCATGGGTTTTGTTTGCACGCGCTATCCGTTCGGCAAGGTGGGGGATGAAGGGGAGCGGGTGGATAATCTTTACGCGCGCCTCGGGACGACCGCGCCAAACTTTTGTTACGCCGGGCATACGGATGTTGTGCCGGTCGGTGACGCCGGCGGCTGGGAGGTCGGCCCGTTCTCAGGCGATGTCAGAGACGGCATGATTTGGGGCCGGGGCGCAGCGGATATGAAAGGCGGCATTGCCGCTTACGTTGGGGCCGTGTCTAAACTTTTGTCCTCCGGCTGGCAGCCCGAAGGCTCGCTTTCGTTTTTAATCACAGGCGACGAAGAAGGCCCGGCCATAAACGGCACGGAAAAATTGCTTGAGGCGATTACAGAGGCCGGTGAGGTTATTGACCACTGCCTTGTGGGCGAGCCGACAAATCCGACGGCGCTGGGACAGCAGATTAAAAACGGACGGCGCGGATCACTCAATGCCAAAATCACTGTTACGGGCCGCGAAGGCCATGTCGCCTATCCGCATCTGGCAAGCAATCCTGTGCCGGCGCTGCTGACCTTATTAAATGCTGTCACGGCGCGAAAGCTTGATGACGGCAATAGCGGATTTCAGCCGTCCAATCTGGAGGTCACCTCTATTGACGTCGGCAATAAACCCCACAACGTCATTCCGAAAATTGCCCGCGCGCAGTTTAATATCCGCTTTAATACAGAGCATCGCGGTGATGACCTTCTGGCATGGATAGAAGGCGAAATCGCCAATGTCGCGGCGGATTTTGACGGCGAGATCGACGCTATGCTCCGCGTTACGGGTGAAGCGTTTCTAACGCAGCCGTCCGGATTTACGGATATTTTGCAGGACGGGGTTAAAGCTGTGCTCGGAGAGGCGGCGGCCTTGTCTACGGCGGGGGGCACGTCCGATGCGCGCTATATTACAAATTACGCACCGGTCGCAGAATTTGGCCTTATTGGCGCGACTATGCATAAAGTCAATGAACGCGTGGCCGTATCTGATATTGAAAAACTGACGGAAATATACGGCGAGATTATCACGCGATATTTTGAAAAGTTCGGCGGATGAATAATCTGAAGCATATTTGGGCCGGTTTGGAAGTCGCCCTAAAGGGCGGTAATCCGGCCGATCACATGGATGTTTCACGCAAGGCTTTTCCAAAGTCATTTTACGCGCTGGGACTTGCCGGCGTTTTATTGCTGATTTCGGGGCTGTTACAGGCGGGAAAAAGCTCCGCAGCTTCGCTGCCGATAGGCCTGGTTATTACGACGCTTTTTCTGCTCACCGCTCCAACAGTTATTTATTTGATCTGTCATCTTATCAGTAAACCGGAAATCTTTCGGCCTTGGATTGTTGTGCGTAATTGGATGACGGTTTTTGTCTGCGCAGCGGCCTTTATTTTTACAGCGTTGAATTGGTTTTTTCCGGGAGCGCCACAGCCGTTCGGCGTGGCCCTGACCCTCGTTTATCTCAGCACGCTTTTGCTTGATATTCGCCTTGCGCAAACTATAGCCGATATGGATTGGACGCCCGCCATATTTATTGGCTGCGCGATTGCGGTTGCAGGGATGCTTGTTGTCTTAGCGGTGTTTGCAAGTGCCGCAGGCTATTAGAGCGGGATCCAACTGCGCTTACGGGTATAGCTTGAATAACCGATACTCGCACCCAGCCGCACGCCGACACCGCTGCGCACCGGGGCCAGCGTGACGCCATTAGCGCGCTGGTAATTAATCGCCATGCCCGCCACAAGATAGGCATTACCTTCAGCTTTCGGAAAACGCTGATAAATATAATTCGGATCATCAAGGCCATATACCAAAGTGAAGACTTTGGAGGCATCAATGCCGGTATCAAAGCCTAATGTCGGGCCCTGCCAGTAAACGGCTTGGCTGCGGCCATCTTTCATCCAGATTGTGCCTTTGCCCCAAAACGCTCCGCCTGCGAGCGCGCCGCCGCCTTCTTCACCGGTGATATAAGCGGTGGGCCGGCCTTGGTCTTGAAATATCTTTTCTAATGTCGAAGCCGCACTCTCAGATGTGACACCCAAATGCTCGGAAATGGCTTGCACCATATCGCTTTCTTCAAATTCTGATTTGGCATTTTGCGCTTTTTGCGCCGCAGTCATATCGGATTTGGGTGCGTTTTTCGGGGCATTGGTGGCGCAGGCCGACAAAATCGCGGCGCAGGTCATAACAGTTATCATGCGAAACATAGGGCACTCCTTTTCTGCGGTATATGTGCCTGACTATGGTTAATGAATGACAAAAATAAGGCCGCTTTACCAAATAGTAAGGCGGCCCCCATGTTTGAAATTTATCCGGCCCTTGGGATTAAAACGTTCCGCTGACCGTAAAGCGGGCGTGGAGCGGCGCGCCGACAGTCGCCTGATGGGTGCTGTGGGAGGTCGGGAAATAAGTTTCGTCGGTCAGGTTTTCGATATTGACCTGAACGCGCAAATCCTCACGCATATCGTAATAAGCTGCCGCATCAATCCGGGTAAAGGACGGCAGGGTCGGGTGACGGCCGGCATCCGCACCAATATCTAAGTCCGTGATCAGGGCTTCATCCTGATAAGTCGCGCCAAGGCCGAGGCCGAATTTATCGGTGAGTTGATAATTGGCCCAAACAGACGCCGTTGTTTCAGGCAATTCGCGGGGCTTTTCATTACCGTTATCGGTTTCACCGCTCAGATTGGCATAGCCGGCCCGAACGTAAAGCTTGTCATTTATTTGGCCTTCCAATTGGAGTTCAAACCCGTCTATTTCCAAACCGCGGCGTTCCAAATCTTCCGGAGCGCCATCGACAGCAGCATCAATCGTTTGCTCATTTTGGAAATAGGCGGCGGTAAAACTGAGCCCGGGCATGAAGTCCCATTTCAGACCGGCCTCAAGGCTTTCAAATTCGTCCGGCTCCAGAGCCTGCGTTTCGTCGGTGACCGATGCAAATTGTCCGCCTGAGCGGGGCAGGAAGCTTTCGCTATAGCTGCCATAGATTGAGATATTTTCCATTGGCTTATAAATCAGGCCAAGGCGCGGGGAGACTTTCTCGTCCTTTCGGGCGCGGGTCACGCCGGCGTTCAGGTCATCAACTTTGAAATCAAAGCTGTCAAAACGCGCGCCGATGACGACGTCAAAATTATCTGACAGGGCAATTTCATCTTGGATAAACGCGGACAAGACCTGCAAGTCAGCCTGTGTGTCATCATTGACGCGACTGAAGGCCAAGTTTGTCGGAGTGCCTGTATTCGTAATCCCGGAGCCGCCGGATAAAGTCAGCGGACGCGAAATCGTGAATTCTTCGCGGTCGCTGTCGGATGTGCTGAAGACAGGGTTGAGGCGATCATTATCATTCGATGTGTCCGTATATTCCAGACCTGTCACAACAGTGTGCCCGATGCTGCCGGTCGCAAATCCACCGATCAAATTGCCGGATAGGTTGACCCGTTTGCGCTCTGTTGTGTCGACGTAACCGTCCAGACGCACAGTACTTAGATCAATCAGGTCTTGCGCGTAAAAGTTCTGATAAAGCTTGTCAAAATCACTGTAAGACGCGTTGAAAACACCTTTCAGATTATCTGAAAATTCTTGCGTCAGCGTTGCGCGAAGAATGTGGGCCTGCACGTCCGCTATATTTAAGCCGGAGTCGCCGAACACAATGTCTTTGAACGCTTCAATCGGTTTGCCATTGCCGCCCTCAAGGTCGTTGACAGGAATTCCCCGGTCAACAAAGCGCTCATTATTGATGTATTCATAGGACAGGTCGACCAAACTTGCCGGTGAAAATTCGATACGCGCTGTCGGGTTAATCGCAAAGCGGTCCCCCTCATAAAAATCGCGGTGATTATTAAGGGATTCGACCATAGCATTTATGCGAAAACCGGCTTTTTCATCGATATCAAAATTAGCATCAATCTCAACGTTGTAAGCGCCAAATGTATCGGCGGCGGCTTTCACG
The DNA here is from genome assembly GCA_938015875.1 of uncultured Robiginitomaculum sp. GTDB lineage: Bacteria > Pseudomonadota > Alphaproteobacteria > Caulobacterales > Maricaulaceae > Robiginitomaculum. Next base: position 36,210 of record CALLXE010000006.1, read on the forward strand.
CCGGTGAACTGATCCCCGATGACCGCTTTTTTCTTTACCCGATTCACAAGACCGCCTGTACCGCCGCGCCCGAATAAAAGGGCATTGGCACCGCGCAGGACTTCGACTTGCTCGACATTATAAAGGCCGCGGTAATATTGAACATCATCACGCACCCCGTCGACAAAGAAGTCTGCCGTCGAGCGAACCCCGCGAAAAACGACCGCGTCCCGGTGACCTTCGCCTTGGGTATTGGTTACGCCCGGCAGGTAATTAATCAGATCGCCGACGCTGTCAAAACCCTGATTTGTAATTTGCTCTGCCGTTATAATTGAGAGCGATTGCGGGACGTCGATAATCGGCGTCGGGCTTTTCAGGGCATTAATTCTATCGGAATGAAGATGCTGCGCGCGGACAATAATTTCCTCAACATCGGAGGCGTTGCCCGATTGCGCATAGGCCGGTGCGGATAAAGCGAACGCTAATGCCGGCAGACAAATTACGGTTTTGAAGGTCATAAAGACTGTTTCTTTTGAGAATGATTATCAATTGAAAGTGCTTCTATACAGATGCGAATGATTTGCAAGTGCGAAAGTGAGTGACGTGCATATTATTTCGCTCTGCACCGCATATCTGCGGCTTCAGACATAAGAAAACCTCCCAAATCAGGAGGTTTTCTTAGTAAAGCGTGACATCACAAACGTCACAAAAGCGGATCTCAGGGGCGTATCAGCGACACTCTTTTGCGGCTTTAATCAGAACATCGCGGGCGCGGGCGGCGGCGATTCTGTCATCAATCGGCTTTTTAAGTGTTGTGGACTTCCACCCCGGCGTCCAAAGGCGTTTTTCATTATCCCATGTCACCTTGACGGTGATGTCGTCGCCGGCCGCCGTTAAGATAAACCGCATTTGGCGATCATCCTGACTGCCCAGCGCCTTTGCCGTTGCGTGGGATTTATTATCAGCAGCCATAGTGACCGGCAGCGCGCCGGTGCCGAAGTCGACGGTGAATTTGCATACCCGGCCTTCATGACCGCCAAAGTTTTTCGCCCGTGCCATGCGGTCTTTGACGCCGTCAGCCTTTGTCGGCTCCATTGTCGCAAGGGCCGTAAAGGCCGCTTCGGACAGGGCGTTAAATGCAAATTGATCCGGGACAGCAATATCCAGACGGTTAATCACGCCCGCGCCGCCGTCCTTAATCTTGCCGGCGCCGTCTTTGATTTTTCCGGCTCCGGCTTTTACGCCGTCACTGACCGCGCCGGCGGCATTTCCGACCGCTTTGGCCGGGGCCGCGATAATTTTATAAGTGCCGTAGGCCAGTCCCGCGAAAGTCAGGGCAACAATCGCAATCGCTGTCCATTTAATCGCGCTGATCGCATTACCGGCACTCTCGGCCACACCCGCCGTGCGTTCGGCAATATCCACGGCTTTCTTGCCATGATCTGCAAGGGTCGGTTTTGCCGGCGGTGTTTCAGGCGTTTGGGGCGTCTCGTCGGGCATATCTACTCCGCTGCCTCTGCCGCCGCGCGTTCAGCTTGCAGCACCTCGGCCTTGGCTTCAATAGCCTCAACGATTTCTTGGACCATGTCGTCATTATCGGTTTTGCCGGTTTTTTTGCCGGCGGCGTACATCATGCCATATCCGGCGCTGCCGCCGGTAAAGCCCATATCCGTAAACATGGCCTCGCCCGGGCCGTTGACCACGCATCCGATAATCGACAGGCTGATTGGTTCTGAAATATGGGCGAGTTTTTCCTCGAGGATTTGCACCGTCTTAATCACGTCAAACCCTTGGCGGGCACAGCTCGGGCAGGAGATAATATTGACACCGCGCGTCCGCAGGCCGAGGGATTTGAGCATATCAAAGCCGACTTTAATTTCCTCTACCGGATCGGCAGACAGGGACACGCGTATAGTGTCCCCAATCCCGGCCCAGAGCAGATTGCCCATACCAATGGCTGATTTTACCGTCCCGATACGCAGGCCGCCGGCTTCGGTAATGCCCAAATGCAGCGGCGCGTCCGTGGCGTCCGCTAATTGGTGATAGGCGGCGACAGTCAAAAACGGATCAGACGCTTTGACGGAAATTTTGTAGTCTCGGAAATTTTCATCATCGAGCATGCGGGCATGCATCAGCGCGCTCTCGACCATAGCGTCGGGGCAGGGCTCTCCGTATTTTTCCAAAAGTTCGCGCTCCAGCGACCCGCCGTTGACGCCAATGCGAATAGAGCAGCCATTATCACGGGCCGCAGCAACGACTTCTTTGACCCGGTGCTGTCCGCCAATATTGCCGGGATTAATGCGAAGGCAGGCCGCGCCGTGTTCCGCCGCCTCAATGCCGCGTTTATAATGAAAGTGAATATCGGCTACCAGCGGCACAGAGATTTCTTTGACGATGTCTTTAAGGGCTTTGCTGCTCTCAGGGTCGGGGCACGAAACGCGCACAATATCCGCGCCGGCCTCTTCAAGCTCGCGGACTTGCCCGACGGTCGCGCCGACATCATGGGTCAGCGTATTGGTCATGGATTGCACGGCAATCGGCGCATCGCCGCCGACCGGGACTTTGCCCACCATGATCTGCCGGGATTTGCGGCGCTCAATGGTGCGCCAAGGTCGAATAGAATTTATATCAGTAGCCATAGAGTTACCCTATACAGCTTTCACGGCGGAAAAAAGACATTACCTTTGACATATAGGCATGCGTGTCTATTTTGCCGCGAATTATTACAGGAGCCGTCATGTCACACGAATTAGAGCCTATCATCAATGCTGCTTGGGAAGACCGCGCATCATTATCCCCGCAGACCAAGGGCGAGACCCGTGACGCCATCCGCGATGCGATTATGGCGCTGGACAGCGGCGCGCTCCGCGTGGCGTCCCCGGGCGATGACGGTCAATGGACCGTGCATCAATGGCTGAAAAAAGCTGTCCTGCTGGGTTTTCGTATCACGGATAATCAAATTGTCTCCGGCGGACCGAACCGCTCTGAATGGTGGGACAAAGTGCCGACAAAGTTTGAAGGCTGGGGCAGTGACGAGTTTTCCGCCGCAGGCTTTCGTGCTGTGCCGAACTGCACGGTGCGCCGTGGTGCCTATATCGCGCCCGGCGCAGTTTTGATGCCGTCATATGTTAATATCGGCGCTTATGTCGGCGCCGGCACAATGGTGGACACATGGGCAACTGTCGGGTCCTGCGCGCAAATCGGCAAGGATGTGCATTTGTCCGGGGGCGTCGGCATTGGCGGCGTGCTTGAGCCGCTGCAGGCCAACCCGACCATTATCGAAGATAACTGCTTTATCGGCGCGCGCTCTGAAGTCGTCGAAGGCGTTATTGTGCGCGAAGGCAGCGTCCTGTCTATGGGCGTTTTCATCAGCCAATCGACTAAGATTTATAATCGCGCCACCGGCGAGATAACATTCGGCGAAGTGCCGGCCTATTCCGTTGTTGTTCCGGGCATGCTGCCGTCCAAGGACGGAAGCCACAGCTTGTCTTGCGCCGTGATCGTTAAAACCGTTGACGCGCAAACCCGCTCAAAAACCGGCGTGAATGAACTGCTTCGCGACTAGCTAAATGAATGCGGCGCCTATAGACTTCCTGTAATCAAGGATATTCTATATGCGCCGTTTTTTCACGCTCTCTACAGCCGTTTTAGCCCTCACTGCCTGCACGGGCGAGCCTCGCGATTTTAAAGCACCGGACGCCCCTGTCGGGGACAGCGTGCATGAACGGGTTCTGACCCTTGATACCCATATTGATATTCCGCTCGATTATATGGACGCGGTCAATCCGAAATTTGAGACGGCCCTGCAGGTGGATATTCCCAAACTGCGCGCCGGTCATTTAGACAGCGGGTTTTGGATTATCTACACACCGCAAGGGGATTTAACGCCGGCCGGTTATGCCACCGCCCTTAAAATTGCCGATACCCGCTACCGCGCCATATTGAATTTGGCGACCGGTATTCCCGAAGATATTGAACTTGCGACGACGGCGTCAGATGTGCGCAAAATCGTCAAGAGCGGCCGTTTGGCGGTCTTGATGGGGATGGAAAACGCCTATCCGCTGGGCGAGGATATTCGTAATGTGCCGATCTGGGCGCGGCGCGGCGTGCGCTATATGGGCATCACCCATTTCGGGCATAATCAATTTGGCGACAGCTCTAACCCCAATGACGCGCGCGATGACGGCCCGCGTTATGGCGGTTTGTCGACGCTCGGCAAACGCCTCATCGGAGAGCTTAATAAACATGGCGTTATGGTGGATGTGTCCCACGCCGGTAAAGCGACAATGATGCAGGCAGCCGATTTATCCGCCACACCGATCATCGCCTCCCACAGCGGGGCAAAAGCCATTGGCGACAGCGCTCGAAATTTGGATGATGAGCAGCTTTTGAAAATTAAAGCTGTCGGCGGCGTTGCACAAATGGTCGCGCTGGACGTTTACGTTAAACCGCTCAATACTGCTCAAGAGGCCTTTCGTGAAAATTTGCGCAAAGAGATGAGCCTTGAAACATCAGAGGCCCGCGCCGCAATGAGCGCAAGCGCCCGCGCGCAATATGAAGCGCGCCTGAAAGGGATGTGGGATATAGAGCCGGCCGCGACTGTGGCTGATTTTGTCGATCATATCGACCACGCGGTAAAAATCGCCGGCATAGATCATGTCGGGATTGCGTCAGACTTTGACGGCGGCGGCGGGGTAAAGGGGTGGCAGAATGCGAGCGAAACGCAGAATGTCACGCAAGAGCTGATCGCGCGCGGCTATTCCGAAGAAGACATTGCGAAAATTTGGAGCGGAAACCTGCTGCGGGTTTTGCAGCAGGTTGAAGATTACGCCAAATCAAAGCGCAAATAAACCCGGCCGCAAGTCGGAGCTATTTCAGCGCCGCTTCTTTGATCGTACCGACCGGATTTTCTACGGGAAAGAACGTGTAAGACAGGGTCACCGTTGTGACTTCATCAAGGCGTCTGTCCTCGAGCAATAACGGGTCGAGGAAAAAGATGACCGGAAACTCTGCGCTTTCGCCGGGCGCGAGAGTCTGCTCTGTGAAGCAAAAACACTCAAGCTTGGAGAAATACGGTCCGGCTTTGACCGGTGAGACATTAAAGGTCGAGGTGGCTACAATTGTTTCATCGGACCTATTGGTCGCCGTGTAGAACGCCAGATTATTCGCGCCGATATTGACGTCCATATACGGTTTTTCCGGCGTAAAATCCCACGCTAAATCTTTGGACGTGTTGGAATCAAATTGAACGCGAACCACGCGGTCTGACACATCGGATGTGTTCTCACTCGCGACTCGGGTTGTCCCGCCATAGCCGGTTATTTTGCAAAACGTGTCGTAAAGCGGCTTTGACGCAAACCCAAGGCCCAGCATGGCAAAGGCCGTAACTGTCAACACGCCGAGGGTTTTGCGGTTGGACGCAGATTTCTTCTGCGCGTTTAAAGCTTCACTTATCTCGGCATCGATGGACTCGGGATCGGTCACGACGGGACCTCGATACCCATGGATTTAATCTTCACGATCATCAGGATAAAGACCAAAGCGCAAAATGCGGCGAGCAATCCGCCAATGGCATAATTGCGGCGCTTACGGGCGGTCAGTTGCGCCTCTGTCGGCTCGACGTAACCATCAAGTTTGTGGTCATGCGGGTTCATATCTCACTCCTAGCTAAAGCTGCGGATCAGGGCCTCTGCGCTCAGCGCGCCAAACATGGCGAACAGATATATAATCGAAAACGCAAACAAATTTCGCGCGGCGCGGTCCCCCATTGTAACATCATATAGGCCCGCTTCATCTGCGGCATCGGCGCGCTCTCCTGCGCGAGATTGCCACACTTTATAGGCTAAAAACATGAATGTCAGATTCAGCACAAGGGCGACGAGCATATATAAATATCCGCCCATGCCCGTCACAACCGGGCCGATGCAGGTCACGGCTAAAATTACCGCGTAGACAAAAATCTGTAGCCGCGTTGACTTCGCGCCTTTTACATTGGGCATCATCGGAATACCGGCCTTATGATAATCGCCGGTTTTATATAATGCGAGCGCCCAGAAATGGGGCGGGGTCCACATGAAAATAATCAGAAATAACAGCGTGCTGTCGATGGTAATATCGCCGCTCGCTGCTGCCCAGCCGACCATAGGCGGGAAGGCTCCGGCCGCGCCGCCGATAACAATGTTTTGCGGCGTGCTTCGCTTTAGCCACATAGTGTAAACCACGGCGTAAAAGAAGATTGTAAACGCCAAAAGTCCGGCCGCCACATAATTGGAGGCTATCGCAAGACCCAGCACGGACAGCGCCGACAGGATAATCCCAAAGCCAAGCGCGCTGCTGCGCTCCATTTTACCGGCGGGCAGGGGGCGGGTTTTCGTGCGCGACATCAGGGCGTCCGTATCGGCCTCGTACCACATATTCAGCGCCGCAGACGCGCCCGCGCCAACGGCGATGCACAGAATAGACGCAGCGGCTAAAAACAGGTTCATTTCCCCCGGCGCGCAGACAAGCCCGGCCCAAGCCGTAAACACGACAAGCGTCATGACGCGCGGCTTCATCAGGGCGTAGAAATCGCGGGGTTCAGCCAGGCTAAGTCCGGGCGGGTTATACGGTTTGTCGGCTGCGGTATCGGTCATTCAAATGTGCTCGCAATAGAATTTTGTGCCTTATGCGGGACGGGGCGCTTTCGGACAAGGGCTTCTATGATGAGGATAACAAATGTCGCAAGGGAAAGGGCGATAAGGACTGCCCCAACTACGGAGATTACATTGACCGCTGAAAACACGTCCGCGTAGCGGCGCGGATTAAGCTTAAAGCTAACATAAACTTGCGGGAGCAGCATTGCATTTAGGCCTATGAAATATATCCAAAAATGCAAGCAGGCTAAAACCTTACTGTAGCCAAAGCGAAAATAGCGCATCATCAGGATTAAGGCTGCGGGGAAGATAGCGAAGCTTGCAACGATGAATATGGCGGATTGATAGTGTGCTGTCGTTACATATGCATCACTGAAAAACGCGTTCGAAAGTTGGGCTTTTAAAATTTCTGCGTAAATAAGACTTACCGCAGCATATATTAAGCCGCCGTAAAACCAGAGGCCGGTGATACCGCGCAAGTGCCCGAATTTCTTGATTAGCAAATAGGTTATTGGCACGAAGACGATGAGGGCGAGAGGAATGAAAACTTCCGGATGCCCAAAGAACCAAAGCACGTGCTGCACTTCCGCAGGCGGGGGGCTCTCGCATCCCGCCCCTAAAACAACCAAAGAAAAAGCCGCCGCTCCGAGAGCGACGGCTTTTCTTATTTTAAAATCAGCTGCCATTTAAGGCAGTCCGATCAGTGTGCCTTACTTCACGCGCGGCAATGTGTTGAACTGGTGATATGGCGGCGGAGAGGACAGTGTCCATTCCAGCGTCGTTGCGCCTTCGCCCCAGTAATTATCAGCCGCCGGACGGCGTACAATAAAGGCCTCTGCCATCATCACGAAGAAGGCGATAACGCCGGCCAGTGTGATAAATGCGCCGTAAGTTGAGATCTCGTTATAGGTCGCAAACTCAACAGGGTAATCGATGTAACGGCGCGGCATGCCCTGCATTCCGAGGAAATGCTGCGGGAAGAACACAACGTTCACGCCGACGAAGAACAGCCAGAAATGAATCTGCGCAAGAATATTATTATACATCACGCCGAAGATCTTACCGAACCAGTAATAGAAGCCGCAGAACAGGCCAAACACGGCGCCCAGTGACAGCACGTAATGGAAATGGGCGACAACGTAATAGGTGTCGTGAAGCGCCACATCAATCGCCGGCATAGACAGGACAACGCCGGTCACGCCGCCGATAACGAACAGGAAGATAAAGGCAATCGCCCAAAGCATGGGGATTTCAAAGCGAATAGAGCCGCCCCACATGGTCGCGAGCCATGAGAAGATTTTAATGCCGGTCGGCACCGCAATCACCAATGTCGCCACCATGAAGTAAAGCTTCAGGTCAACGTCCATGCCCACTGTGTACATGTGATGGGCCCAGACAACGAAGCCAACGACGCCGATGGCGACCATGGCATAGGCCATGCCGAGATAACCGAAAATCGGCTTTTTGGAAAACGTTGAAACAACATGAGAGACAATGCCGAAAGCCGGCAGGATCATGATGTAAACTTCAGGATGTCCGAAGAACCAGAACAAATGCTGGAACATTTCCGGGTCACCGCCCATGGCCGGGTTAAAGAAACCCGTGCCGGCGTTACGGTCAAAGAAAAGCATGAACAAAGCCGCTGCCAAAACCGGCAGAGCCAAAAGCAGCAGGAAGGCCGTCACAAGGATAGACCAGGCAAACAAAGGCATTTTGTGCATGGTCATGCCCGGTGCGCGCATGTTCAAAATGGTCGTAATGAAGTTAATCGCGCCAAAGATAGAGGCAAAACCGGCCGCCAGAAGACCCATAATAATCAGGTCAAAGGCGGGGCCTTGATGCCCGGAGGTCGAGAGCGGCGGGTACATAACCCAGCCCCCGCCAAATCCGTTACCGCTGGAGGAGCCTTGGACAAAGAAACTGGAGACCAGCAGTACAAATGCAACAGGCAAAAGCCAGAATGACAAATTGTTAAGTCGCGGGAACGCCATATCAGGCGCGCCGATCATCAAGGGCCCGAACCAGTTCCCGAAACCCCCGATCAGGGCGGGCATGACCATAAAGAAGATCATGATCAGGCCGTGCATAGAGGTAAACACAAGATAGGTGTGCTCTGAGGCAAAAATTTGAATGCCCGGCTCCTTAAGCTCAAGGCGCATCATGAACGACAAAAATCCGCCTAAAAGACCGGAGGCCATGCCGAACCACAGATACAGCGTACCGATATCCTTATGGTTGGTGGAGAGGAACCAGCGTTTGAAAAACGTCGGCTTGTCGTTGTGGGCGTGGTCGTCGCCGTCACCGTAAATCGCTACCATGACTTATTCTCCGGTCTGTGTGTTGCGGGCTTCGGTTGTGATGCCCTCATTTTTTACATATTCAGGGTTCTTCTCAAGAACCCATGCGTCAAATTCGGCCTGCGGCAGAACGCGAACTTCAATCGGCATGTTGTAGTGAAGCTGACCACAGACTTCGGAGCACTGTCCGTAATATGTCCCCGGCTCACGGACTTCAAACCACGTTTCATTCAGGCGTCCCGGAACCGCGTCGATTTTCACGCCGAATGCAGGAACGGCAAATGCGTGAAGAACGTCAGAGGCGGTTACGATAACCCGGATTTTCTTGCCGGCAGGAACAACCATCGGCTCGGTAACGGCCAGAAGGCCCGGCAGGTTTTTCGCTGCGGCTTCTTCTTTGGTCAGTGGGGCTGAGTTAAATTCAAAGCCGCCATGGTCAGGGTAAACATAATCCCAATTCCACTGATTGCCGACGGCCTTAACAGTCATGTCCGGCTCAGGGATTGTGTCGAGATAGTAAAGCGGGCGGGTCGCCACAGCGATGAGGAACAGAACGATCATCACGGGCGCCGCTGTCCAGACAACCTCAAGCAGCGTGTTATGGCTGGTCTTGGACGGGACAGGATTGGCTTTTTCGTTAAAACGAATGAAGATGAAGAGCATCAGACCCATCACCAAAATAACAATGGCGGTAATGATAACAAATGCAATTGTGTGCAGGTTCGTCACCATGTCCATTTGCGGCGTAGCGGATTCCTGAAACGTGATTGATTTGTCAGTCGGCAGGCCAACGGCTCCCGCCGCGCCGGTCAACGCCGCGAGCAATGTCGCGCCCCCAAGCAGTCCTGTAATACGTGATTTGCGCATCTGTTCCTCGCAATATTAAAAAGAAAGCAGACGCGAGTCTGCCATATAAGCTTACATTATACGGGAGTGCGCCCTATATAGCACAGAATATTCCCGCGCGGATTGTCGCATTAAAATTGCTGTCCGCCCACCCCTGTTTAGCCCAAAAGGTTTCCATGAGCGATTATATTTTTGACGATACGGATTTAACGGCAGAGCAGGCGCAAAGCGTGCTGGATGATTTGCTGAAAAGCGCAGATGACGGCGAGCTTTATCTTGAGCGTGGCAGCTCTGAAGCGCTGACCTTTGATGACGGCCGCCTTAAGACAGCCAGCTTTGACAGCTCTCGCGGATTTGGCTTGCGCTGCGTGGCCGGGGAAACCACAGGATTTGCGCAAAGCACGGACATGTCTGTCGGCGCGCTGACCCGCGCCGCCTCTGCCGCCGGCATTGCCAAATCGGGCTATGACGGCATGGCCGCGCCGCACCCGGCGCGCACAAATGCGCTGCTTTACCCCGACGCAGACGTGGTGGCCCATCCGGAATTTGGCGTTAAAGTTGAGCTGCTGCAGGAAATCGACGCCTATTGCCGGGCGAGTGATCCGGCTGTGGTTCAGGTCTCTGTGACCTTGTCAGGCACGCGCCGCGCGGTCAGCATTTTACGCGCCGGCGGCGAGCGATATGACGATATTCGCCCGCTTGTTCGCTTGAATGTTTCCGTGACAGCAGAGCGGGGCGGTCACCGCGAAACCGGTTTCGCCGGCGCCGGCGGGCGCGCTGCCTATGATGAATTTATCGAACCTTCGCGCTGGAAAACGCTGGCTGATGAGGCCTTGCGCCAAGCGAAGGTTAATCTGGACGCTATTCCCGCGCCTGCCGGGCAAATGGACGTGGTGCTCGGCCCCGGCTGGCCGGGCGTGCTGCTACACGAAGCCATCGGCCACGGGCTTGAGGGCGACTTTAATCGCAAGGGCACGTCAGCCTTTGCCGGCAAGCTCGGACAGCGCGTCGCCGCCCCCGGCGTTACGATTATTGACGACGGATCTCTTGAAGGGCGGCGCGGCAGCCTGACCATTGATGATGAAGGCACGCCGACCAAGCCGACGGTTTTGATCGAAGACGGCATTTTAAAAGGTTATATGCAGGATCGCTTAAACGCCCGCCTCATGGGTGTTGACGTCACAGGGAACGGTCGCCGCGAGAGCTTTTCTCACGCGCCTATGCCGCGCATGACCAACACATTTATGCTGGGCGGCGATACGCCGGCTGAGGAAATTGTGGCCGAACTTAAGAACGGTATTTACGCGACTAATTTCGGCGGCGGGCAGGTTGATATTACCTCCGGCAAATTTGTCTTCCAATGCACCGAAGCTTATCTGGTCGAAGACGGCAAAATTAAAGCGCCGGTAAAAGGTGCAACCCTCATCGGGGACGGACCGACTGTCCTGACGCAGGTCAAAATGATCGGTGATGATATGGAACTCGATCCCGGTATCGGCGTCTGCGGTAAAGCCGGGCAGGGGGTTCCTGTCGGTGTCGGACAGCCGACCCTTTATCTGGAAAAACTGACAATCGGCGGCAGCGCAGTTGCATAAAATCGCGTTTTTGCGTTGATACGCGTGCCTAAACCTGCTTTAAACATCATATGCTTAAGTCTGAACTCATAGATCAATTGACCGAAGAGAACCCGCATTTGTCACGCGGTGACGTGGAGCGTGTGGTTTTGACGTTTTTTGAAACCATTACCCAGACTCTGGAATCCGGCGCGCGCGTTGAACTTCGCGGCTTTGGCGCGTTTTCGCCCCGCTACCGCAAACCGCGCGTGGGTCGCAATCCGCGTACCGGAGGGTCCGTGTCTGTCCCTGAGAAATGGATACCGTTTTTCCGCACAGGCAAAGAGCTTAAAGCCCGGATTGATGCCACCCGTAAGTAGCCATTTTTAATTGATTTTTAACCATAATTCCCGTATCACGCGCGTCAAGACGCCGATTTTGTGCGTCTGTAAAATCCTTGGAGGGAACACATTATGGGAATGATCTCAGAATTTAAAGAATTTGCCATGAAAGGCAATCTGGTCGACATGGCCGTCGGTATTGTCATCGGCGCCGCATTTGGCACAGTTGTAAAATCATTTATTGACGGCGTCTTCATGCCGGCCATCAGCCCGGTCATGGGCGGCATCGACTTGGCCAGCCTGAAATACACAATGACGCCGGCGGTCATGGAAGCGGGTGAAGTTGTCAAAGAGGCCGTTGTAATTGACTTCGGTACATTTTTGTCATCCCTGATTTCCTTCATCATCGTGGCATTTGTCATGTTCATGATCATTAAGGGCATGAACAAAGCGCAAAAAGCCGAAGAAGAAGCGCCGGCTGTTGTGCCTGCCAATGAAGTTCTTTTGGCTGAAATTCGCGATTTGCTGGCTAAAAAATAGTCGCAAGATAAATTGCTTTAAGGCCTGCATCCCTATTTGAGGGATGCAGGCTTTTTTGTGCGCGCCTATTGGCATTTCGCGCAAACCCGTTAATTGAAATTAACCCTAACGCGCTATAAGACCGCTTAAAGCGTTAATTTAATCCCGATCAAGGCCTGCTTGCGTGTCCATATTCTCTACAGAAAGCCTCAGCCTTCTTGTGACCGGCGGCGCCGTGGCCTTTGCCGTGACCGTTGGGTTTGTCGCAGCGCGAATTACGGCCGGTCCACGGCAATCGGCGGCGCGGTGGAAAGATCGCTGCGCGGAGCTTGATCAAAGCCTCGGCCGGGTCGACAGTGTGTTTGGCGCTTACCCCGGCCTCATCCTCGTGTGGGAAGAAGCGATTCCGTCCGGAACGGATTGGGGAGAGCCGAAAGTTTACGGCAGTACGGCCGCGCTCGCATCATTGGTGCGTTTTGCCGAGCCAGGAAATCCGCGTGAATTTGCCCGCAATGTGCTCGACGGGATTGCCGACCATGAAACTGTGTCCGGCTCGACTTTGCGCCGCTATGTCAGCGCCCTGCGCAAAAACGGCGACGGGTTTTCCGCGACGATCAAATTGCCGGGCGGGCAAGTTATCGAAGCTGATGGCCGGCCGGCCGGCGCGCAAGTCGTGCTCTGGCTCCAAGATGCCAGCGTCAGATCAGAGGATGCGCGCACGGCAATGTCCCGGTTTCAGGACGACAAGCTTCAGGCAGCCAAAGACCCCGTTGCCTTTATGGATATGATGCGCCGCGCGCCGTTTCCCATGTGGCGGGTCACAGGCACCGGGCGCATTGAATGGGCCAATGATGCCTATATCAAAGCCGTCAAAGCCGAAGATCAGGCCGATGTTCTGGCCGGTCAAATTCAGCTCGATGAAACGGCCGCGCAGCAAACGCAGACTGTGCTTGCGGACAATAAACCCTCAGAGGAAATTCGCCATATCGTGGTTGCCGGTAAACGCCGCTCTATGGCGGTGACTCTGTTTCCGATTTCCGGAGGCGCGACCGGTATTGCCGTTGATGCGACCGAAGCGGAAACATTGCGCGAGACTCTAACCCGCCATATTCGCGCCCATGATGAGACATTAAACCGTATGGCCGAAGGGGTTGTCGTCTTTAGCGCCGAGCGCAAGATTACGTTTAACAACACGGCCTTTGCCGAAATTTTCGCCCTTGATGATGTTTGGCTGCAAAGCGCGCCGAGCCACTCAGAGCTGCTGGATCGGCTGCGCGAAAAACGCCGTTTGCCGGAGCAGGCAGACTACCGCGCGTTCAAAGAGCAAGAGCTGGCTTTTTACACGGATTGGCCGGATGAAACTCCGGATGAGATTTGGCCGTTACCGGACGGGCGCACGCTGCGTCTGGTGCGCATGCGCGACCCTCATGGCGGGCTGTCGCTTTTGTTTGAAGATATGACCGACCGTATGACCATGCAAAGCCGGTTTAACACGCTTATCGGTGTGCAACGGGCGACGCTGGATAAATTATCAGAAGGCATTGCGGTATTCGGTCCGGATGGCCGGCTTAAAATTTCTAACGCCGCCTTTGCCAATCTTTGGTATTTGGACGAAGCGACTTTGACGGACGGGCCGCATTTTGACGATCTGATTGCAAACTCATTACGGTTTTATCATGACCGGGATTTCTGGGCCGACCTGAAGGCACGCACAACGGATCCGAGTCCGGAAGTGCGCCGCCATGTCACCGGCGAGATTAAGCGCAGCGATGATTCGCTTTTGTCCTATCTCTCCCGTCCGCTGCCGGATGGCGCAACCTTAATTGCGTGGAATGACGTCACGGCGTCGCGCAAAGCGCAGACGGCATTGATAGAACGCGCCGAAGCGATGGAAGCCGCCGACCGGGTGAAGTCAGATTTTGTCGGCTTGGTCAGCTATCAATTGCGCACGCCGCTGACGACGATTTCCGGCTATGCTGATATGCTGACATCCGGCGTTGCGGGTAAACTGCCCGAGCGGGCAACAGAATATTTGGGCTCGATTACGGCTGCCTCTGCTGATTTAGAGCAGATGATAAACGATATTTTGGATATTACCGCTATTGATGCCGATGTTCTCGATCTGGATTTAGGTGACGTTGATGTTCACGCCTTGCTTTCAGGCGCTGTTGAGTATTCCCTGATCAAAGCCGAAGATACAGAGATTGACCTGTCGCTGAATTGTGATGCCGATATCGGTATGATAAGGGCCGACGAAAAACGCCTCAAACAGGTCATGCATAATCTTTTATCAAATGCGCTGCGTTATACGGGGCCGGGCGGCAATATTGAAATTTCGGCGCGGCGCACAGCGTCCGGCGTCGAGATTCAGGTTAAAGATGACGGCGTCGGCATTTCTGACGAAGTGCAGCCGAAAGTGTTTGAGACCTTCCAGTCTACCCGCGGCGGCGCCGGCCTTGGCCTGGCACTCGTTAAGCGTTTTGTTGAGCGTCATGGCGGCTGGACGGATTTAGAATCCGAAGAGGGCCAAGGCACGGTCGTGACGGTTTATTTGCCTGCCCGCGCCTCGCTCGAAAATGCCGTACCTGAGCTCGCGCTTTAGCCCGGCACTTTTTCTCATTGATTAAGCCGGGAGGGGCCCGCGCTCTGTACCTTCAGCCTTCACGGCTTCCGCTTTATCTTCTCTGACAGGGCCAAATGTCAGGACTGTCCAGCCCGGACCGGTTTTAAGCTTTTGCCCGGCCTGAAGAATATCCAGCGTCCCGTCCGGCCCTTTGGACATTAAAATGTCCTGCTCGCCGCGATCTTCTATCAATTTATCCATTGTGTATTCTTCGGACAATGTGGTTGAGCGAAAACGCCACCCTTTCCACCAATCCTGCGTAAGCGCGTCAAACGTGCGTCCCGCCGTTGAGAGCAGGCGTCCGCGCGAGGTGAACGTAATCATGTTCGGGTCGTTTTCGTCCTTGTCCTGTCCGGCCATTTGGAAAACCCGGTGACGGCCAAGCTCCGGCGCAAATTCAACGCAGACCAGAGAGTTATAAGCGTCATTGGGCGTGACCGCGATGAGATAGGTGAACTTGCGATGGTCAAGGCGGTGGTCAGCATTTTCTGACAGGACTTCGCCGTAAAAAACGTCATGACCTTCAAGACGTGCGCCGCGCAGGCGTCGCCAATTCGTGTCCGCCATTGTGACCGGAACGCCCATGTCTTTCAAGCCCTTGGCGAGGCCCAATGACCAAGGATTTGCGCCCACAATCAAAATGCCTTCTTTGGTTTCTGTCGCGAGACCTAAGATTTTGGCCATGGGCGTGACGGTAAAGCTCGACGCGAGCACGGTGGCAAAGACGAGGGCAAAGGCAAGTGGTATGAACATCGCGCCGTCCGTACGGCCCATAGCGACAAGCTCTGTCGCAAAGAAACCGGCTACGGCCACGGCGACAATCCCGCGCGGGGCAATCCATGAAATCAGCAGGGTTTCGCGCCAATTTAAGCCGGATCTGAACGTCCCGATAAATACGGCAATCGGGCGAACCAAAAACATGACGGCGAGAACAAACAGAGCAATTTTCGGGTCGCTGACAAAGCTTTTAATCACGTTCGGCGTCAGGGTTGCAGTCAGGATAACGAACACGCCGGATACCAGAAGAACCGCGATGTTTTCTTTAAACCTGCGCATCTCCACCATGGCGGCGTATTTGGTATTGGCCATAGTAATGCCCATCGCCGTCACAGCCAAAAGCCCGGTTTCTTCGGCAAGTTCATTAGCCAAAACATAAATCAGTAAAACCCAAGCCAGTACGACCGGCGCTTTGAGATATTCCGGAATGTGGCCTTTACGGAACGCCCAAGCGAGACCGACGCCGGACGCGACCCCGACAATTGTGCCGAGCACAGCGGCAAATGCCAACATGCCAAACGCAAATTGGATGCTCTCGCCGGCTTGAGTAAACTTGATGTATTCATAGGCCCCGACGGCTAAAAGCGCGCCCACGGGGTCGTTGACGATACCTTCCCACTTCAGGACATTGGCCGGACGATCAGACAAATGCGCTTGGCGCAGCAGCGGAATGATCACCGTTGGCCCGGTCACAACAAAGAGGCCGCCGACCATAGCGGAAATATCCAGCGGCAGGCCGACGATTCTATACGCTGCAAACGTTCCGAGGCCCCACGATATCGGTCCGGCAAACAGCACCATGCGCCGCACAGGTTTGGAGGCATCCCTGAGTTCAGAGAATTTCAGGGTTAATCCGCCTTCAAACAGGATGATAGCAACGGCAATCCCAATCACCGGGCGCAATAAATCTCCGAAATCCTGCACAGGATTCAGCCTGAGGGCGTCCAGTAAATTGGCGAAAACCGAAGGCATGTCAAAGCCTTGCAGGTAGCCGATCAGCGGGCCAAAAATCAATCCCGCCAGAGCCATAAGCACAATGGCAGGCTTTTGAAGTTTCCAAGCCAGCCACTGCGCGCCAATTCCCAAGCCCCCGATAAGGGCCATTTTAAGCGGTAGTAAATGTACAATATGTGATGCGGTATCAGCCATAAATGTGGCCCTTTAGCCTGAATTTCTTATGCAGAGCCGCCGGGCGATTCGCGCCCGCAGCCTGATTTTCAATCTATTATTATGAGTCTGTCGCGCGCTGGATGTCAAACCCGATATCACCGCCGCCGTAATGCCCGTCATCATAGCGAGATACCCGTGTTTCAAACCAGCCGAGCAAATATTTGTAAATGCCGCTATAGGCGGATTTGAGGTCTGTATCACTGAACGGCAATTCAAAATCGAATGTGGTGTGTTCATCCAATTGGAGGAAAATTTTATCGCCCTCTTTGCGACATTGCAAAACAATCCGCATATAGTCGCCCAACGTTGAAACTTGCACGGCGAGGCCAAAGGCGATCGGTTCCAGCGGCAAAAAGCCTTTGCCGGACGCGGAATAAGCGCCGGAGCCGTAATCTTGGGCCGCAAAAGCCCCTTGGGGCGGAACCAGGTAAACGCATTTTTGTCCATCATCCAAATACTGACACAGGCCGTCGCGGATTTGTTCAGCGACTGAGCGGATCTGTGCGTAATTGTCGAAACTGCGCATGCCGTAGATTTCGGCTGCGGCTTGAATTTTGGCCAAAGGCGTATCGCGTTTGGGATTGGGAGTCTTTGTCATAACAGTCCTTATTTTGCATGTATATTCGCCTTTGCGGACGCGCTGCGCAATCTAAAAGACATATTTATGCACAAATCAGAGACGAAGCGGTCAAAGCTACGCAGTTGGGGCTTAAGGGTTGGCGGGGACGGGATTTCGCGGTAAAGATACTTCCCGATTTCAAGGATAGTAGTATGACCGGTACCCCCGCCTTAAAAACTGTGGCCTGCCTTATGATTGCCGGCTTAATGCTGGGCGGATGTGGCCTGCGCGGCAAATTGGAAACTGCACCGCCTATGTGGGGCGATGACAGCCGCGCGTCCGGTGATGCACCGGTCGATCAAACCTCTCCTGAGGATATTCCTGATCCGCTGGATGATGATCTTGACGGCACGCCGGGCTAGCCATGCGTCATTTCGAGTATATAGACGGCGTCATGCACGCCGAAAACGTCTCTCTTGCGCGCATTGCAAGTGAGGTCGGAACGCCGGTTTATGTTTATAGCCGCGCAACCCTGACGCGGCATTTCAACGTTTTCAAAGACGCTTTCAAAGGCCGTGATGTTCTGATTGCTTACAGCGTGAAGGCCAATTCAAATCTGGCTGTGCTGTCGCTCCTCGGTAAATTGGGCGCAGGCGCTGATGTGGTCTCCGGCGGCGAATTGGCCCGCGCGCTGACGGCGGGCATCCCGGCGTCAAAAATTGTATTCTCCGGCGTGGGCAAGAAACCTGCTGAAATGCGCGCGGCCCTGACCGCCGGCATCCGCATGTTTAATGTGGAATCAGAGCCTGAGCTTGAAGCCCTCAACGATGTCGCTGTCTCTATGGGCGTGCGCGCCCCGATCAGCTTTCGGGTCAATCCGGATGTGACGGCCGGTGGCCACGAGAAAATCTCAACCGGTAAGGCTGAGAATAAATTCGGCGTGGCTTGGTCCGCAGCCGAAGACGCTTACGCGCGCGCGGCTACGCTTCCGGGCATCAATATTGTCGGCGTTGATGTTCACATTGGCAGCCAAATCGATGACTTGGCTCCGTTCAAAATGGCGATTGATAAAGTCGCCGGCCTGATTAAGCGTCTGCGCGCGGCGGGTCACTCTATCAAGATTTTTGATATTGGCGGTGGCCTCGGTATTCCTTACGGCGCTAATGCACCCGCCCCGCCGCTTCCGTCCGAATACGGGCAAATGGTCAAAAACGCGACGGCGCATCTGGGCGTGCAAATGGTGTTTGAGCCCGGCCGCATGATTGCCGGGAATGCCGGCGTCCTGCTCTCTACTGTGACTTATGTAAAGCGCGGCGAAAACCGCGATTTCCTGATTGTTGATGCCGCTATGAATGACCTTATTCGCCCGGCGCTTTATGATGCCTATCACGAAATTGAGCCCATCGTCGCGCCCAAGCCCGAAACGGCCCAAGTTCTCTATGATGTGGTGGGCCCGGTATGTGAAAGCGGCGATACATTCACGAAGCAGCGCGAATTTCCGCAGATGAATACCGGTGACGTGATCGTCATGCATTCGGCCGGCGCTTATGGGGCAGTGCAGGCCGGGCAATATAATACCCGTCCCCTTGTTCCCGAAGTCCTTGTTAACGGCGACCTTTATGCCGTAGTCCGCGACCGACCGACGGTTGAGGAAATTTTGAAAACTGAATCAATTCCCGATTGGGATTAGAGGTTTGAATATTTAGCAGGTGCAAGGGGGGCTTTAATTGGTTATACCAATTTCAAATCTGTAATTTGAAAAGGCCTCGCCATGATTGATAATCCATTTGATTTGACCGGTAAGCGCGCCCTTGTGACCGGCGCGAACACCGGATTGGGCCAAGGCATGGCTATCGCTCTGGCGAAAGCCGGCGCGGATATGGTTCTGGTCGGGCGCAGCAGCGCGGAGGATACGATAGCCGCCATCAAGGCGATGGGGCGAGAATGCCACCAAGTGCTCGCTGATTTGGGTGAGAGCAATAAGGTTGCTGCGGTGTTTTCTGAGGCCGAACAACTCGCCGGCCCGATTGACATTTTGGTCAATAATGCCGGCATTATCCGTCGCCAAGACGCGCTGGAATTTACCGAAGAAAACTGGGACGACGTGATGAACGTCAATGTAAAATCCGTTTTTTTTCTCTCCCAAGCCTTTGCAAAATCCGCCGTCGCGCGCAAAGCCGGCGGTAAGATTATCAACATCGCCTCTATGTTGTCCTATCAGGGCGGTATCAGGGTCGCGTCATATACAACCTCAAAATCCGGCGTAATGGGCTTAACCCGCATACTCGCCAATGAATGGGGCGGGCACGGCATTAACGTCAACGCCATCGCGCCCGGATATTTTGCCACGAATAATACCAAGGCCTTACAAGCTGACCCGGAACGCAACGCCGCCATTCTCGGCCGTATCCCGGCCGGCCATTGGGGCAAGCCGGAAGAACTCGGCGGCGCGGTTGTTTTCCTCGCGTCTGACGCGGCGAGCTATGTGCAGGGGGTAACGCTCCCGGTCGATGGCGGGTGGCTGGCGCGGTAGAGGTTTTGTGAATTTTGTGATATCAGGATTTGATGGAATACTCAGCCGAACATCTCAAGCTTGATGGTTGCGCTTTGCTTTGAAACATCAGGCGTTTGTACGCGCACCTGTTTCAACCGATTTTCAGGCTTGGTCATGATCCATACATCACGGGTCAGGCCACCATATTGGAAAAAATCCGCTTTTTGTGACGGAATGAGATTTAAATCGATGCCGTTATCCACGCGCACCAAGACGTCATTTATGCCGGCTTTGATTTGCTCGGTAATTTCAATCTCAAATCCTACATAGCCGCCGACATGATCGCCGGATTTTTTCCCGTTCACATATATTTGCGCTTTCATTTGCGCGGCTTCGAAATGCAGAAAGTAACGTTTGCCGTCTTCCGGGGTCAGCTTGATGCTTTTACGATACCATGACGCGTCGCGGCGATAGCCGGTAGTGACGTCGGTTGTATCATCGGCATTCCATGTATGGGGCAGGTCAACCGGTGTCCAACCGCTCATGGCGGAGGCTTCGGAAATATCGGAAACGGAGTTTTCCAAATATTGCTAATGCTCTGAGATTTTCTGCACGCTGCTTTCAATCGCAGTGACCCTGATTTTCCCGTCGATTACATGAGGCGTGGAATTACAAGCGATCAGTGCCAAGGTCGCCGTGCACAAAAGCGCAGCCGCAAGTAATCTCAAATTTTTCATATCAAACCCCCGTGTCGTTTTGCTCCGGATGTTTTTATCTCGGTAATGCGCAAGCCGGTTATGCGGCCCGGACTGTTATTTTATTTTTAGCCGCTACCAATTAAACATAGCGCCGTCTTCCAAGCGGTTGATTGGCAAATAGGCGCGTTTGTAAGGGTATTTCGCGGCCAATTCTTCGTTGATATCAACGCCGTGTCCGGGCGTATCACCGGGGAATAAATAGCCGTCTTTAAAACTATAGGCGTGAGGGAACACGTCGTCGGTTTTCTCTGTGTGGCGCATATATTCCTGCGTGCCGAAATTATAAATTGCCGTATCAAGGTGGACCGCTGCGCCAAGGCAAACCGGAGATAAATCCGTTGCGCCGTGAGAGCCGGAGCGGACATGGTGCATGGCCGCAAATTCGAAGATTTTTTTCAAATGCGAAATGCCGCCGGCGTGCACCACGGTTGATCTGATATAATCAATCAAGCCTTCCTCAATCAGGGTTTTGCAATCCCATATCGAGTTAAACACTTCACCGACAGCCAGCGGCGTTGTCGTGTGCTGCCGGATCATGCGGTATGCGTCTTGGTTCTCGGCCGGCACAGCATCCTCCAGCCAGAACAGAGAAAATTCTTCCAAAGATTTGCCGACTTTCGCAGCCTCAATAGGGGTGAGGCGGTGGTGGGCGTCATGGAGCAGGTGGACATCAAAACCGAATTTATCGCGCAATGTGTCGAATAATTTCGGGATGTGATTGATATATTTAGACGTGCTCCAGATGTTTTCCGTCGGCAGGTTTCCGTTGGCAGGCTCGTAATACATTTTGTCTTTGGACACGCCATATGTTGACGACAGGCCCGGAATACCGGTCTGCGCGCGAATGGCTTTGTAGCCCATATCAAGATATTTCGCGACTTCATCCGTCGTCTCAGATATGTCTGCGCCATTGGCATGGCCGTAAACCATAACCCCGTCGCGGGATTTCCCGCCGAGCAATTCATAGAGCGGCATGTTGGCCGCCTTGGCTTTAATATCCCAAAGGGCGGTATCAATGGCGGCAATGGCCGTCATGGTGACAGCGCCCCGGCGCCAGTAACATCCGCGATATAAATATTGCCAAATGTCTTCAATCCGCCCGGCGTCTTTGCCGATCAGGGTCGGGGCAATATGATCATCAATATAGGAAACAACGGCCAGTTCGCGGCCGTTAAGCGTGCCGTCGCCAATGCCATAAATCCCTTCGTCCGTTTCAATCTTTACCGTGACAAAATTACGATCCGGACACGTGACAATCGTTTTAACATTGGTGATTTTCATAATGGTGCCGCCTCATCCGGATTGCAAGAAAAGGCGCGCGCGGAAACCCGCGCGCGCCGAAAGTAAAGTCCGCTTAGCGCTGCACGCGCCCGGAGCCGTCGCCGCCCATCAGGGCTTCAACTTCTTTGCGGTTCACCCGGTTGAAATCGCCCAGAATGGAATGCTTGAGGGCGGAACCCGCCACAGCAAATTCAAGGCTTTGTTGACGGTCTTCGTAAAGGTTCAGGCCGGCAATAAATGCGGACGCAAAGCTGTCACCGCCGCCGACGCGGTCAACAATGTCTGTCAGCTCATATTTCTTGGAGGACAAAAAGCCGTTTTTGCGATCCCGCATACACGCAGACCAGCCATTGATATTGGCGTTCACTGCTGCCCGCAGCGTAATCGCGATAGTGGACATGCCGGGGTAAATATCCAGAACTTTCTGAGACAGTTCTTCATATTTAGACAGATCCAAATGACCGGAGCCGCTCTCGACGTCAACGTCCACTGAAATGCCGAGTGATTTTTGGCAATCCTCTTCATTGGCGATGCCGACATCAATATGTTTGACCAGGTCTTTCATCACTTCAGGGGCTGTCTTGCCATATTTCCACAATTTGCCGCGGAAGTTAAAATCACAGGATGTTGTCACGCCGGCTTTTTGCGCGGCCTTCACACATTCCAGTGACAAATCAGCAGAGTCTTGTGACAGGGCCGGGGTGATGCCGGTAATATGCAGCCATTTTGCGCCCTTAAAGATTGTTTCCCAATCAAAATCACCGACTTTGGCTTCGCAGATAGACGACGCCGCGCGGTCATAGATAACTTTGGACGCGCGCTGGTTTGCGCCTGTCTCAAGATAGTAAATCCCAACGCGTTCACCGGACCGGCGCACATGGGACGTGTCGACGCCCAGAGCACGCAGTGAATTGATCGCGTTTTGACCAATATCATTATCAGGCAGAGCGGAGACGAAGCCGGCATCGAAACCATAATTGGACAGGGATACGGCAACATTGGCTTCGCCGCCGCCAAAGGTCGCCTCAAAAGACGGGCTTTGGAAAAAACGCTCATAACCGTTTGTGCGAAGGCGAAGCATAATTTCGCCGAAGGATAAAAATTTTTCAGACATTTAAGTCTCCTCAAGTTTGTTTGTTGCTGCAATCCCAAACATTGCAGCGAAATTAAAATAACTGCGTCAGGACGGTATGCCCTGAGCAGCGCCGGCGGCGTGAACCCCGCTCTTATTAATATTGTTGCACGCGGCCATAACGGAATCGCGCACGGCGGGGTTTTGCCCTATTTTTGAGGAAATTACCCGCGTTAAATCTAAAAATTCTCCCGCATATTCAGCCGGTGAAAGGGCCGGGTCCGGAAGGTCGTTTTCCATGGCAGTCAGAAACGCATCGGTTGGCGGATTGCCGGCCGCGCGGCGCGTGCGATTAAACTCAATCCAGCCGGCCAAAACAAAACAGGCGTGCTTCGCGATCTCGCCCTTTTTAAGATAATGCTCAATTACAGGCAGTATTCTCGCGGGTATCTTCCGGCTGCCATCATGGGAAATCTGTTCGAGCAAATGGCGAATATTCGGGTTTTCAAATCGCGCGCGGATTTTCGACCAATAATCCGGCAAGTCCATACCGTCCACGGCTGTCAGGGTCGGCAGCGTCTCCGTTTCAATCAGGCTGCTGACAAAGCGCCGTAAATCCGGATCGTTAATGGCGTCCAAAACGGTTTCATGCCCCGCTAAGAGGCCCAGATATGTCAACGTGCTGTGCGCGCCGTTTAAAACGCGAAGCTTGGCTGTTTCATAGGCGTGAACGTCATTGGTTATAGTCGCGCCGGCGGCCGCCCAATCCGGGCGGTCATCGGGCAGGTTATCCTCAATGATCCATTGGGCAAACGCTTCACGCTGTACGGGGGCTTTATCGATAAGACTTATGGCGGCCTCAACATCAGCCCAAACGCCGTCATCCGTGGCCGGCGTAATGCTGTCGACCATTGTGTTTGGAAAGCGAATATCATTTTCGATATGCGCTGCCAGGGCCGCGTCAAAGCTTTGTGCAAATTGAACGCAGACGGCCTTAAGCTTGTCACCGTTTGCCGGCAGGTTGTCACAGCTGATCAATGTCAGGGGCGCGACGCCGCTGCTGTGACGCAGCGCGCAGGCGCGGACCAAATATCCGATTGCAGACGCCGGCGCGTGGGGGTTTTCCAAGTCCGCTGCAATATGTGAATTGCTTTTGTCCAAATCTTCCCCGGAGGTCAGGGCGTAGCCTTTTTCCGTAATGGTCAGAGTGACAAATTTCGTACCCGGCGCGGTTAAAGCGTCCAAGGCCGCGGACGGATCGTCTTTGGCGCAGAGCGCTCTTTTTATCGATCCGATAATGCGGTAGCTCGCCTCAACATCTTTGACGGCCAGCGTGTAAAGCCCGTCTTGCGCGGTCAGGTTTTGGGCCGTGTCCCGGCTGTTTAAAGATATGCCGCAAATGCCCCAATCCCCGCCGGAAATTTCCATGGCGCGGTCGGTAAATACGGCTTGATGGGCGCGGTGGAATGCGCCCGGGCCAATGTGGACAATGCCAATGCCGGCGCCGCTCCTGTCATAACCGGGCGTAGCGACGGCTTCGCTGACTTGGGGCAGAGTTTTTGACGACAGGCGCGCCATTATACTTTGCGCTCAAGACCAAGACTGTATGCGTCATTGGCTAAATTATAGGTCAGGTCGATACTGAGGCGTTCGGCTTCGGTCATGGTGATTTTATGCTCAGACACTAACAAGGCGAGGAAGTGACAATCCATACGGCGGGCCACATCGTGACGGGCCGGAACAGACAGAAATGCGCGTGTATCGTCATTAAACCCGGCCGTATTATAAAAACCTGCCGTTTCTGTGACTTGGTCGCGAAAGCGCAGCATAGCCTGCGGGCTGTCATGGAACCACCAGGGCGGGCCAAGTTTCAGGCAGGGGTAGTGACCGGCCAGGGGCGCGAGTTCGCGGGCGTAATTGCTCTCATCTAAAGTAAACAGAATGACTTTAAGGCCGGGCTCATTACCATATTTCGACAAGAGCGGCTGAAGCGATTGTGTGTAATTAACCCGCATCGGAATGTCCGCCCCTTTATCTGCGCCATACCGGGCAAACAAAGGGGCGTTATGATTGCGATAACTGCCGGGATGAATTTGCAAGGTCATGCCGTCCGTAATCGACATGCCGGCCATTTCGGTGAGCATTTGCGCGCGAAACAACTCGGTCTGCTGCGCGGTCGCTTTACCCGACAGGCATAAATCCAAAAGCTTTTGACATTCTACCTTGGGGAGATCCGCCGTTGCGGCGGTCGGATGACCGTGATCCGTGGCCGTAGCGCGGCCGACTTTGCGGAAATATTCGCGGCGCGCGCGCATGGCGTCCAAATAACCGTTCCACTCGCGTGTGTTAAAGCCGGTCAACCCTGAGAGCGTGTCAAGATTGCCGGCAAATTGCGGTTTGTCTGCGTCAATGCAGTCGTCGGGACGAAATGTTGTAATCACGCGCCGGGCATAGTCTGTACAGTCCAGAGCGGCGTGATGTTTCAGATCGTCCAGCGCGCCTTCAGTGGTTGCGATTAAATCGATGTTGAATCGATCCAAAAGCGCGCGCGGCTTAAAGTCGTCTGACTTAATTTGCCCGTCAATCAAATCGTAAATCGCGTCCGCTGTATCCGGGCCAAACGCTTCCGTTGCGCCAAAGACATCATAGAAAACATGGTCCATCCACAGGCGCGTCGGTGTGCCGGCAAACAGATAGTAATGCTTGGCAAATGTCGCCCAAATTTTGCGCGGGTCTGTCTCGGCCGGGCTTCCGTCTTTTGACGATACGCCCAAATCAACAAGCGAAATCCCTTGGCTGTAAAGCATACGCAAAAGATAATGGTCCGGGACAATGAGAAGGTCGGCCGGTGTGTCGAAGTTTTCATTACCCGAAAACCAAGACGGATCTGTATGTCCGTGAGGGCTGATGATCGGCAGGTCTTTGACCCGGGCGTAAAGTGCGCGGGCAATGTCACGCTGTGCAGGCAGGGCCGGGAACAGTCGGTCAGGATGCAATAATTTGTCGTGTGTCATGTCAATTTATATCCAAAGCCTACGCCCATGACTATGCCGAAAACTGAAAAATTGGTCAAGCCAATAATGCATCCCGGTCTTCATTGGTCAGTATTATTTACTTGATGAGATTTAGAGTCTATCAAGACAATTACAGGGCCTGCAGACGCCCGGCATTGGGAGCCATCATGAAAACGCAACGATTGTATAAGCATGTCGCAGACAAGCTTTTGAGCACTATTGAAACAGGGAATTACCCGGTCGGCGCGCGCTTGCCGGCGGAACGGGAATTGGCATTGGAATTTAATGTGTCCCGGCCGACTATTCGCGAAGCCATGATAGCACTGGAAATTGCCGGCAAGGTTGAGGTGCGTAAAGGCTCCGGCGTTTATGTCATTGATGACCACGGCGAGGCCGGCCGCATGCTTGAGCTGGA
Source organism: uncultured Robiginitomaculum sp. (assembly GCA_938015875.1). Classification (GTDB taxonomy): domain Bacteria; phylum Pseudomonadota; class Alphaproteobacteria; order Caulobacterales; family Maricaulaceae; genus Robiginitomaculum. The sequence continues at coordinate 62,540 of CALLXE010000006.1, forward strand.
TATCGGTCCGTTTGAACTGACCCAAGCGCGCATCCTGATCGAGAGCGAGGCCGCGGGTTTGGCTGCGACCATGATTTCTGAGACAGAGCTGGCGCAGCTTGAGAGTATTGTCCAAGCGATGATCGCAGAGAATGAAGGCGAGAATACCGGGGAGCTTGCCGATAAAGATTTTCATTTGCTGATTGCGTCTGCGACGCGCAATTCGGCCATTGCATCGATTGTCGAAGATTTATGGAATATGCGTGAAAGCTCTGCGCTGACCCGTACCATGTATGACACGGTTCGTATGACCGGGGTTCGCCCCGCTATTGATGAGCATTGGGCAATCTATAACGCGCTGAAAGACGGTAATGCTGAAGGCGCGCGTCAGGCGATGCGGGATCATCTGTCCCGCGTTATTGAGACGATGCTGATGGCGACAGAAATTGAAGCCGTTCAGGAAGCTAAGCGTAAAGTGTCTAAAAATCACGGGCGCTTCATGGAAGCGTTAAAGAAAATCTAGGCCTGCGCGGGATTAAGTTCCCGTGGGATTATCACTTAACCTCAATTCCCGCGTCCATCATGCGCAACATGCCTTCGCCGGCCAGCAGAAACGCTCCGGCGCCGTAAAACTGGGTTTCGTCCGCAGAGACTTTATCCGGCGCGTAACCGACCTGCTGCACCCATCCGACCATACCGTCGGGTTTGACCGTATCATTCAGAGCCGTCCAGCCCTTGACCACATGGGGTAAGTAAGTCTCTTTATCCAGTGTGCCGTTGGCGACGCCCCATGCAAGACCGGCCACAAAGAAGGCGCTGCCCGAACTTTCTTTAACGGGATAGAGCTCTCCGGCGTCCAGTGACACGGCCCAGAGACCGTCATCGCGTTGCAGCGTAATTAATTTGGCGGCCATTGTTTTATAGAGATCGATATAACGCTCGCGCGATGGGTAGTCTGCCGGAAGGTCATCAATAACATCGGCAATGCCGGTAAAGACCCATCCGTTACCGCGGCTCCAATAAATCTTTTTTCCGTTATCTTCGCGGCGATCAAAAAAGCGGCTGTCGCGCAAAAAGAGCCCGGCATCTTCATCAAACAAATAGTCAACGGTGGTCCAAAACTCCGCATCGGAAAAATCAAGATATTTCGGATCGCCGGTAATCTTACTCAACTTGGTCAGAACAGGCGGAGCCATAAACAAGGCGTCTGCCCAGCACCAGCGTTTAAGGCATTCGTGGGAGTAGCCCGGCTCTGTGCTTTTCGGGCCAAAATCAAGGGAGACATCGGACGGGTCAGCTATAATTTTGTCAAAGGTCTCTTGAGTAGGCTTAATCATTGCGGGGTCTTCATAGCGATCGTAAAGCGCCATATAATATTGACCGACTACGTGGTCATCGGCGTGATAAAGCCGATCTTCGAGACGGTAACCTTGGCCTTTGGCGAAGTCTTTCAGAAATTTAAAATAGCGGGCATTGTCAGTGCGTCCGGCCCAATCGGCCAGACCTTTAAAATAAGCGCCCTGTATCCAGCCGCGTTTCTCAGTGCTGCGGTCTTGGAAACTCGGCACGTAAGGCGTAAAATCTTCAAGTTCCATGCGGGTCATCTGCCAATCGGCAACGCCGTTTGTAACGGCAATGACAGTTTGGCGCGACAGCATGTCTTGCGCGCTTGCCTGCACGTTCGCGCTGTCTGAATTCCCGTCCGGTGCGGAGCATGCGGCCATACCAAAAACAGCACTGACAGATATGGCTGCGCCCATCAATATTGCTTTAAATGTCATAAAGTCCCTCTATGCTTGCGCCCGCTCGGGCAAAAAGAGTCGATATAGCCTTATAATTGGTCAGATAAGTATCGCAAACTTTCTTTTATCCGTTGAGAACGTCTTGCATCTGAAATTGATTTTCGGTACGCGATGCTATGTTTAGTATTTCAAATTTTTCCAAACCGTCCCTCTCGACCCGCCTGTTGCCGGCGCTATTCGCCGCCGCAGCGCTTAGCCTGACAGCGTGCTCTGATATAGAAGAGGGGGGCAGCGTCGCTGTGCCGCCCGTGACATCAGCAGGAAATTCTGTTGAAAGCCCAAGCGGGAATACGCAGGATCGCGCCGGTATTGATATTGGCCTTCTGCCTGATGGCCGCTCGGTTCAAAGTTTTAAAAGCCCTCCCGGATATCAAAAAGATGCCAAGCTTTTGACCTATGAAGGCCCCGGCTGGGAATCTGATAAGGTGGGGTATCGCCTCTATCTGGATGGCCGTAATGTTATTGATATATTCGGCAAAAAAAAACCGGCGCTGATATTGCCTGAAACGGGCCGCGGCAGTGACTATCACGTTATGGCCGATTGGGGCATGGACATTTTAAAAGTCGGCAATTCACTCGGCGCCGGCGGATGGGGCGTATCGAAGGCCGGCCGGGCCATACAACTTGGTGATGCCGACAGTTACAGCGCGCGCGTAATCTCTGATACGGACGCAGAGGCGAGCCTTGAAGTTGTTATGACAAATGCGGGTGAATGTGCAGCGGACATGACCGCGCTCTACACCATCAAAGCCGGCGCGCGTCTGACGCAAATTGACGTCAGCGGTGATTGCAAACGGTCTCTTGCTGCCGGCATCGTCATTCACGATGGGACGCAAAAGCTCTCATCAGAGGACAGCTCCGGGGATTGGCAATATATTGCCCGTTACGGCAAGCAAAGTTTGGCCGACGACAATTTGGGTATGGCTGTGTTCTATCAAAGCGGTGATGTGATGAGCCAAAAAGATGATAATGACGACACATATATTGTTTTCAAGCGCCGACCGTCCGTGAGTTATATGACCGGCGCGGCATGGGCCCGGGAAGCCGGCGGCATCAAAGACTTGCAGGCGTTTCAGGCTTGGTTGACGGAAACGCAAATCCGTTTGAACGCTGCCAAATAAATACTTTACCGTTTAACGGACAGGACACGATCATGGAAACCCGCCACTCTGCGGATAAGATCCGTTACAGAACAATGAGCAATCAAGATCTGCGCGAGGCGTTTGTGGTCGATAATCTGTTCACGCCGGATAGCGTGCCGCTGACCTATTCCGATATTGATCGCGGCGTGATTGGATCTGCCGTGCCTGTGTCAAAGACGCTGACCATTCCCATGCACAAAGATTTGGCGAGCGATTATTTCTGTCAGCGCCGAGAGGTTGGCGTGATTAACATTGGCGGCGCAGGGTCGATTGCGGTCGACGGCAAAGCATATGATATGGCCCGCCTCGACAGCCTGTATATCGGGCGCGGCGTCAAAGATATTGCTTTTGCAAGTGATGACAGCAAAGCGCCTGCTAAGTTTTATTTCGTCAGCTACCCGGCGCACACATCTTATCCGACGGTGCATGTCCCGCAGAGCCGGTCTAACATTATTAAACTTGGCAGTTCCGAGAGCGCAAACATGCGCACGATATATCAGCCGATCCGCCCGGGGATTGTTGAGAGTTGCCAGATTGTGATGGGCTTTACCATGCTCGAGGCCGGCTCAGTTTGGAACACATTTCCGCCGCACACCCATCAACGCCGTTCGGAATATTATATGTATTTCGATTTGCCTGAAGATGGCCGGGTGTTCCATTTTATGGGCGAGGCCGATAATATGCGTCATCTGCTTTTATCAGAAGGTCAAGTGGCTTTGTCGCCGATATGGTCCATGCATTGCGGCGTAGGAACGTCAGCCTACACATTTATTTGGTCCATGGGCGGCGAAAATCAGGACTTTGATGACATGGATCATATTGATCATACCACTGTCGGATAAGTCTTCTCCCGGACATCGGGTTTACGGCCCAGAATTGGTATGACAATTTTGCCTTCCAATTGGACTTGCATTGGTCTGCGGCGGCGTAAAAATGTGACCTTTTTGCCACAGCATTCAGGCTAACCCCCACGCGCCGATCTATTGGTAAGATATATTTGTTGACTCCGGTTCGGCGTCCCAACACATTCGCTGCGTTGGAAGGCAAATATGTCGGCAACACCCAAATACGATTGGGACCCTCATATATTTCGCGCTTTTTGTTAAGCGCAATTAGTTTTGGTTTAGCCGGGGTTGCTTAGAGCAGCGCCGGCTGTTCCGTCCGAGTGGACAGTGGGGCGTAAAAGCCAAACGCCATTTGATAAAGAGACGCCCGAACCGTAAAACTTACTCTACAGGATTAGAGTCGGATCAAAGACACAAAAGGCCGGCGCAAAGCGCCGACTTTCTTATTGAAACTTGTGTTAAACTCTTCCGGCGAATTATTCTCCGCCGCCAAATTTCGTGGCCCAATCGGTAATATCGGCGTCTTCGATTTTCGAAAACAAAACATCCGGCGCGCTGACGGCATGGCCTTCGGGCAGGGCGTTTAATAATGCCGGAATGTCGCCGAAATTCCATGTGCGATTGTTTTCGGGAATACCCATAGCGTTCAGAATTTTGCCGGCCGCATCCGGAATAATCGGCTGGGCGATGATTCCGAAAAGCGCGACCAAGTTTAACCCGGCGCGGACGCCCACGGCCGCAGCATCGACATCGGTTTTATAATGCGTCCACGGCGCTGCCTTGGTCAAATATTCATTACCGGCAGCCCAAATCGCGCGGGTCTGCTCCATGGCTTTGCGAAATTCACGGGCCTCGTAATGGGCAATCAGCGCCGGAAGGCGCGTTTCAAGCTCGGCCGTAATCCATGCTTCATCTTCGCCTTCAGTCCCGCCGCTCGGGACTTTTCCGTCAAATTTGCCGGCTGCGTATTTTGTAATCCGGTTGACAAAATTACCCAGTACATTGGCCAGATCAGAGTTGACGCTGACCGCAAATTCTTCCCACGTAAACGCGGCATCATCGCCCTCCGGCGCATTCGCCATTAAATGCCAGCGCCAATTATCAGATGGGGCAATGGATATCGCTTGGTCCATAAATACGCCGCGTTTTGCGCTGGTGGAGAACTTGCCGCCATACCATGTGACCCAGTTAAAGGCCTTTAACTGATCGACAAGCTTCCACGGCTCGGCAGACCCAATCAGAGATGTCGGAAAGGACAGCGTGTGAAACGCCACATTATCTTTACCCATAAACTGAACATATTGCACGTCATCGGCTCCGGCGTCGGTTTTCCACCATTGCTGCCAATCGCCGCCGGTTTTTGCCGCCCAATCTTGGGTCGCGGCAATATAGGCAATCGGTGCGTCAAACCAGACATAAAAAACTTTGTCCTCAAATCCTGCGCGCCGGCTGCCGTCCGGATTTGTGACCGGAATGCCCCAGGAAAGATCCCGCGTAATCGCCCTGTCCCGAAGGCCTTCATCAAGCCATTTGCGCGCAATTGATGTTGCCAGTGAGGGCCAACCTTCCGAGGCATCCACCCAAGCCCGCAGGCGGTCAGACAGCGCGGATTGACGCAAATACAAATGATTAGTTTCACGAATTTCCACGTCCTTAGAGCCGCTGACCGCTGAGTAAGGATTAATCAGATCAATCGGGTCTAAAAGTTTTCCGCAATTGTCACATTGATCACCGCGCGCCGCGTCAAAATCACAATTGGGGCATGTGCCTTCGACATAGCGATCCGGTAAAAAGCGGCCGTCCGCATTGGAGTATACTTGCTTAGAGACTTTTTCGTAGATCAAATCCTGCGCCTCAAGAACGTGGGCAAAATGCTGTGTCAGCGCATGATTGGACGGCGCGCTGCTGCGGCCGAAATAATCATATGACAGTTTAAAATCGGCGCCGGCTGCGGCTTGGGCGGCATGCATTGTATCGCAATACTCCGCCACGCCCATCCCGGCATCGCTCGCCGCGAGTTCCGCCGGCGTGCCATGCTCGTCCGTTGCGCAAATATAAAGCACGTCGTGCCCCAGAAGGCGCATGGCCCGCGCATAGACATCTGCCGGCAACATTGACCCGGCTAAATTACCCATATGTTTAACCCCGTTAATATAGGGCAGGGCAGAGGTGATTAAGATGCGGGACATGAAGCGCTCCTGTTACGTTGCGCCCGTTCTAACGCGCCGCCGCAAATGTGCAAGCGGCGCGCGCCTTTGCTGCTCTTTTTAGCGCAAAAATCCGCGCCGCTCGTCAGGGTTGATATGACGGCCCAACAGGGTCGTTTTGGCCCGCTTTGGCTGTTAATTTTCTCTGCGCCGGAAAATCACACAAACCGTCATTTTTTGACTTGCGCCTGCGCGCCTCAAAAGCTAAACCCCGCGCGTTGCAGCCCCGAATAAAGACGCCGGGCCCGCCACATACCAGTGCCCCTATAGCTCAGCTGGTAGAGCACCTGATTTGTAATCAGGGGGTCCGCGGTTCAAGTCCGTGTGGGGGCACCATTTTTC
>CALLXE010000007.1 GCA_938015875.1 uncultured Robiginitomaculum sp.
CTTGACCCCGCCGGCAAATTTCAGTCTTTTCCATTCCTTATGATACTGCGCTTTATCCTGATTTTTTCAATGTTTACGGTCGGTTGGCCTGCTCTGGCCGGCAGCATAGATGTGCCGACAATTGATGCGCGCGTCGAAAAACTTATGCGAGAGCCGGGCATGGTGGGCATGGGGCTGGTTATTATTGAAGACGGGAAGATTATTCATTCCAAAGGGTACGGGGTGACTTTGGCCGGGTCCGGAGACAAGGTCACGTCTGATACCGTCTTTCGCTGGGCGTCCTTATCCAAAGGTGTCGCGGGCGTTATGGCAGCGACATTGGAAGAAGACGGGAAATTAGCCCTGACGGATTCCGTATCGCGCTATTCCAAAAGTTTGAAATTGCCCCGTAACGGGCATCAAATGGCGACGCTGGATAATGTGCTGTCTCACCGCCTTGGGATTGTGCGCAATGCTTATGATAATATGCTGGAGCGGGGACGGGATCCGGCGGATATTCGCACGCGTCTTGGCGGTTTGGGGATCGAATGTCCGGTCGGCACGTGCCACGCCTATCAAAATGTTGGCTTTGATTCCATTTCCGAAGTTGTGCAGGCCGTCACCGGAAATCCGTATCCCGAAGCGGTCAAGCAGCGCCTGTTTGACCCGCTGGGCATGGCATCGGCGAGCATGACCTTGCCCGAATTATTGCAGTCGCCGCGCTTTGCCCGGCCGCATAATTCTCGCGGCTATAATGTTTATAAACGCCAGCGCGATCATTATTACCGCGTGCCCGCCGCCGGCGGGGTTAATTCCAACATCACGGATTTAGGGCGATGGATGCAGGCGCAAATGGGCATTATGGACAGCGTAGTCAGTCCTGACGTGCGGTCTGTTGTGCAGCGTCCTCGGGTCAGTACAACGCGGGAGAAAAACCGTGTACGCCGTTATTATCCGCGTATGAGCACGGCCGATTATGGCCTCGGTTGGCGGGTTTATAATTACGCCGGGCGTAAAGTTGTCGGGCATCGGGGCGCGGTCAACGGATACAGGGCGCTGATTTTGTTTGATCCGGCGCGTAAGGTCGGCGTAGCGGCGCTGTGGAATTCCGGCAGCAATCAACCGGCCGGCGTTCAAATGGAAGTCATGGATATGGCTTACGGCTTGCCGGCGCAGGATTGGATGTATCTGGGACGCGGACCGGACTTGCGCCGTGTGCGCGGACAGAGCGTTACGATTGCCAAAACCATTAATGCGCCGACGCCGCGTCTGTCGCCTTATAAAATCTCTGACGGATTTCCGGCTTTGCATGGCGCGCCGGTCTTTACGGTGCGCGGCTGTATGGGCGTGTCAGACGCGCTCAAGTAACCAAACGGCCAGATCAGCGTAAACCTGATCACGATGCAGATCGTTATGAATTTCGTGGGCGCTGTCTTCATAACTTTTGAAATCTGCGCGCGGGCAATCGGCGGCAAATGTCTCACTTGCGCCGTAATCCGTCAGGCGGTCTTGCGTGCCGTGGGTGACCAACACATCGTAGGGAAAATCGCCGGCAAAACGGGCGACATTATCTCCGGCCTCAAAAAGCGACAGAGCGAGTTTTCCGCCCAGATTTCCGTGATTTAAGGGATCGGCAATATAAGCCGCTTGCTCGTCGGGCAGGGTGGAGATTTTTTCCTTATCCAATTTGGCTTTCATAGAGATATTCGGTGCGATTTTGATAAGTCCCCGCATGACAAATTTTAAAACCCCCGGCACAGGGTCTGCCGGCTTAATCAGCGGCGCTTGGGCGATTATGGCGCGCACCGGCGTATCGGGATAGGTCAGGGCGTAGCTGAGCGCAATGTTGCCGCCCATAGAGTGGCCCATTAAAAAATGCGGCACATCAGGCGCTTGCAGGCGTGAAAAATCCAGCAAGGCATCCACATCGCGGTGAAACACTTCAACGCCGTCGGCAACGCCGCGCTTGCCAAGGGTTCGGCCGTGACCATGCAGATCAACGGCGCAGAGCGATATGTTTCGGCCGTTTAAAAACTTCGCCATATGGGCATAACGCCCGCAATGCTCGCCAAGGCCGTGGACGAGATTGACGACGGCGACGGGATTGACGGCCGCCCACATGCGGCCCTGAAGGCGGCATCCGTCCGCGCTTGCAATGTCAAAATCAGAATAGGTCATGGCGTCTTTTCCGTTAGGTTTTGGCTTGCATGAAGACCACCCGCGCGGCGCCCCATGTGCGGTCGACTTTTATGTCATATCCCGACAGGTCAATCTCTTCGCTTGCTGCCATTTCAAATATGATGGCGGCATCCGGCGCGAGCAGTTTATGCTCGGCCAGTTTTTGCAAAACCGGCAAGCCAAGGCCCTTATTATAAGGCGGATCCATGAAGATGTGGGTGAAAGGCCCGCGCAGATTGCCCGGCGCAATCTTAAGCTTTGTGGCGTCTCGGCGATGCAGGCGGGTCATGCCGCCAAGGCCGAACGTATCGACATTTTCGCGAATGGCCGCCCGGGCTTTGGGCTCTGTTTCCACAAACAGGCAAAACGCCGCCCCGCGCGATACGGCTTCAAGCCCAAGCGCGCCGGAGCCGGCAAAAATATCCGCGACAATAGCTCCATCCATGGACGGGCACCAATCGGTATGGGCAAGAATGTTAAAAATAGACTCGCGCGTTTGATCCGATGTCGGGCGCGTGCCTTTGCCGCTTGGCGCGGTGATATTGCGTCCGCGATGTTTGCCGCTGACAATGCGCATTACCGCCGCCCTTTAGGCGTGCTTTTGGGCTTTGCCCAACCGGATTTACGGGTGGGTTTGCCGCCTGCAGCTTTGGGTCCGCCCGGTTTCACGGGCGAAAATTTACCCCCGACGCGTTTGCCCTTGGGATCAAATTTATCAGAACGGGCCGTGCGGGGATCGCCCTCTTGGGCCGCGCGGCGCATGGCGGCGGATTTTTCCTTGCCCCATTTAGCATTGCCGGCTTTGGTATTTTTCGGTTTTGCGCCGCCCGTAGCATCCGCAGGAATATCGGCGGGTTTCTTGCTGCGCGGCTCGACATAGCGTCCGGCGGCAATGTCTTCAATGCGGGTCTGCGCCCGTTTTGCCCCGGCCTTAGAGCGGGGGACATGCGCTATATTTTGCTTAATATTGCCGGAGAGAACGGATTTATTATCGCCGGGGCGGCCTTTGGGAATGTCGATGAAATGTCCGACCTGATCGCGTAAAATTCGCCGCTGCACTTCGTCAACTTCGTGTTTGCCCAGCGTGCCAAGCTGAAACGGACCATAGGCCAAACGAATAAGTCGGTTCACGGTTAAGCCCAAGCTGTCCAGCGCCCGGCGCACTTCGCGGTTTTTGCCTTCGCGAATGGTCACGGCAATCCACGCATTATCACCCTTTTGATTTTCCAATACGGCCTCAATCGGACCGGTCGGAACGCCGTCGATCTTGATCCCTTTTTGCAGTGTATCGAGCTGCTCTTGAGTGATGCGGCCATAGGCGCGCGCGCGGTATTTACGCGCCCACGCCGTTGCCGGGAGTTCTAATTGCCGCGCCAACTCTCCGTCATTAGTCAGCAGCAGCAAGCCTTCGGAATTCATATCCAGCCGCCCTATAGAGATCACCCGCGGCATGCCGTCCGGCAGATTTTCAAATACGGTGGGCCGACCTTCCGGGTCGTTATGAGTGGTCATCATGCCCGGCGGCTTATGATAGCGCCACAGGCGCGGCGGCTCTTTGGGGGCCAGCGGTTGATCATCGACCAATATCTCGTCAGTGTCCGTAACCGTCACCGCCGGCGTGTCCAAAACTTTGCCGTTCAGCCTGATACGGCCGGCCGTGATCATACGCTCGGCCTCACGGCGCGAGGCGACGCCGGCGCGGGCCAGAACTTTGGCGATACGGTCGCCTTGCATGGGTTTACCTGAAGTATTTTTTGAAGATGTTGTCACTGTGCGGGCGCTCTTTCTTACTTTATAGCTCTGGTATGACGGATGAAGACTATATGCAACGGGCGATCGTTCTGGCGCAGGCTGCAGGGGCCGCCGGAGAAGTGCCTGTGGGGGCCGTTATTGCAGATCCTGACAGCGGGGAAGTTATTGCAGAGGCTTCAAATGCCCCTATCATGCTCAGTGATCCGTCCGCTCATGCGGAAATGCTCGCAATTCGCGCTGCCGGCAAAGCGATCGGTAATTATCGTCTGTCCGGCTTAACGCTCTATGTAACCCTTGAACCGTGCACTATGTGCGCAGGCGCTATTTCCCATGCGCGCTTGGGTAGGGTGGTTTACGGGGCGACTGATATTAAAGGCGGCGCTGTCGATAGCGGTGTGACGTTTTTTAAATCAAAGACTTGCCATCACCGCCCTGCAGTTAAAGGTGGTATTCTGGGCGATATTTGCGCGGCAGAGTTGAAATCGTTCTTCAAAACTCGCCGAAAAGCATAAAATACTTGAAGCCAAGGTTAAGTTTTATTAACCGTCCGCCTATGGGAAGCAAACTTTACAGAGTTGTTGCTGCCTGTTTGAAAGTTTTCATCAGATAACTTCCAAACTTTGGGCGCGTTTAAAGAAATCAGATTTGCCGGCGGCAGACTGCTGCTGCGTGCACCCTAAAATTATTTGGCCGAAATTATAAAATCACAGACGGCGCAGATGATGACCGCGCGCAAACTGCCGCTTAATATATTCAATGTGAGCGATATTAGATTTTGCGCCTGTACCCGTTTTCGAGTTACGCAGCGTCATGACCGCCGTCCGTCCAAAAGTCTCCGCTAATAATTTGCGCGAAATCAGCGCTGCGCCCTTGCTGTCGGATAATCCCGACCTGTCCGGCGGGCAGCGTAATTGGGGGTATGTTTTCGCGGCTATCGGCACGGTCATGTTTGCAATGAAAGCGATTCTTGTGAAACTCGCCTTTGCGCCGGGCGGCGGGCTTTCTGAAAATCAGCTTGATACGATTACGCTGATTATGCTGCGTATGGGATTCTCCGTTCCGGTTTATTTGATCATAGGCTGGTTTGTTCTGCGCCGCCGCCGCCGCGAAGGCCTTCCGCTTCCCGGTGTGGGTCTGTTTATTAAAGCGGCAGCGGTGGGCTGCATTGCTTATTATATTTGCAGCTTTTTGGATTTCTCCGGCTTGAAATATATCACGGCGCAATTAGAGCGGCTTTTGCTGTTCACCTATCCTGCGTTTGTTTTCATATTGGGCGCGCTTTTTTTCGGTAAGAAAGTGACCGTATGGGGCGGCGCATCTATTGCGCTGGCTTACGCCGGCATTGGTATGATTTTTTTAGGTGGCGACATTGCGACCGGAGAGAATGTCCTGCTTGGCTCGGGCTTGGTTGTGGCCTGCGCATTTTTGTTTGGCCTTTCACAACTTTTATCCAAGCCGCTGATCAACCGCATGGGCAGCAGCCTGTATACTTGCGCGGCGATGATTATGGCGGGGACAATGGTGTTCATTCACTTTGTTGTGCATCATACGGTGCAGGGAACGGGCATAAGCGAGGCTCTGGATTTGCCGCCCCGTATATGGGCATTGGGCGCGATGATTGCGCTTTTCTCGACGCTTATTCCGTCGTTTTTCGTCAATATCGCCATTGGCCGCGTCGGGCCGCAGGCGGTGGCTACCATCGGTATGCTCAGCCCGATTGCAACGGTAGTCGGGGCGGTGTGGATTTTAAAAGAGCCCTTTGGCATGGTCGACGCGGCCGGCACGGCGGTGACGATATTTGGGATTGCACTTTATACGTGGTTTGATCGGCGGGCGCGACTTGCCGGTTAAAGTGCCGTGATCCCGCGTACCAAATAAACAAGACCGATGGCAGTGACGATATATTTTGTCAGGTTTTTAAACCCGGTATCTGACAGACGTCTGAGCAGGCGCGTCCCGGCAAAGGTGCCGATCATGATGCACGGAACCGCAGCGGCGAATATCCAAATTGGCGGCAATGTGGTCAGGCCGTGCATCTGTACCAGCGCAAAGCCGAAGTAAAATATCTTGACGACATGAGATACGAACATAGTCAGGGCTTTGGTGGCAACAATTTGTTCGCGGGTCAGGGTCGTTTTCACAAAGAACATATCCATGGCCGGCCCTGCCACGCCGGCGGATAAGTTCAGGGCCATCACAAAAAAACCACAGCCAATGGCGTCCGGTCTTTTTTGTGCGTCAAATTGCAAAATTCCGCGCGGCAGCCAGAGCAGGATCGGTAATAGCCCGAGCACAATGAACAAAACTGTTTTGCTCGGGACAAAAGCGATCATTGCTAAGAGGGCTAGGGCAGGCAGGGCGCCGATGAAGATATTGCGGATGATGTCATATTGAATATGCTCGCGCAGCAAAAAAGCGCGGTAATCATTGGCCACGCTCTGCACAGCGCCGTGCACGACCATGGCTTCGGCGACGCCCATAAACGTCACAATAATGCCCATGAAGATGAGGCCGCCGGCCATGCCGAACAGGCCGCTTATCCCCGCCGTAATCATGGCCGAGATCAGAATTAAAAAAGCGAGAGGCGCAGACATAAACTTTAAAACGCGATCATGGCCGCATAAGCTGTCAAAGTGCAGCCTTAGCGGTTTCAATGATCATATCTTGGGTGTCTTCATCCAGATAGGGATGCATTGGCAGGCTGATGATCTTCGTCATGCAATCTTCGGTATTTTTCATGCCGCCGGCGCCTGTAGGGAATTGCGCATAGGCCGATTGCTTGTGAATAGGCTTGGGGTAATAACGCGCCGTGGGGATATTTTTTTCGCGCATGGCCGCGCCAAATCCATCAGGGTCGGGCACTTCGATTGTGAACTGCGCCCAAGTTGACGTGACGCCGTCAAGGACGGTCGGGACGCGCAAGGTTTTGGATTTAAGGCCGGCGATATAGCGGTCAGCTACGGCATTTCGCATCTTAATTTCTTCGGCAAAAACGGCGAGTTTGGGGAGCAAGACGGCGGCCTGCATAGAGTCTAAACGGCTGTTAAGGCCAATGCGGACATTATCATATTTGTCCGTGCCTTTACCGTGAATACGGACGCTGTCCATGGCATGGGATAAATCTGCATCATTGGTCAAAACCGCGCCGCCGTCTCCGTAACAGCCCAGCGGTTTTGCCGGGAAGAAACTGGTCGTGGTTACGTCAGCCCAATAGAGCGGCTGCTCTTTACAAAGGCTTGTGCCGAAGCCCTGCGCGCTGTCTGCAATAAGCTTTAAGCCATGCGCTTTGCAAATCGGTGCAATCTTCGGATAGTCTGCGCTTTGCCCGAACAGGTCCACAGAAATAACGGCGCGGGGAATAAGCTTTCCTTCGGTCTTTACGCCTTCAATGGCCAGACGAAGGCTCTCAGGATCCATATTATATGTTTCACGGTCTATATCGATAAAGACGGGCGTTGCGCCGCGCAGGGCGATCACTTCGGCTGTCGCGCAATAGGTGAAGGCCGGGCAAAAGACGGCATCTCCCGGGCCAATATCCCAAGAGATCAGGGGAAGCAAAATGGCGTCCGTCCCATTGGCACATCCCAGAGCGTGTTTCGCCGCGCCGAAATCGGCCAGTTTGCTTTCAAACTCGCGGACTTCGGGGCCAAGAATAAACATGCAGTGATCCAGAACGCGGGCAATGCCGTCGCTGATGGCGGGCTCAAGGCGGTCGCGTTGGGCGGCCAGATCGATAAATTGAATGCTCATTGGGGGCTCTCTTGCAAATCAGTGTCTGTGATTCCTAAGCCGGGCCGCCGGGAATGGCAACGCCGGCCCGGCGCTATACTCATCACATGGAGTTTCAATCTGTAAGCGAGCCCGAAGGCGGCTTATTGCGCGTCCGCACGGTTTAGTGCCATACAGAGATCAGACATCCAGCAATCCGCTTCGGATGGCTTTGACTAACAGGGATGCCGTGGAGTTCACATTCATTTTTTTCAAAAGACCTGTGCGATGACTGTCAATCGTTTTCGGACTGACGTTGAGGGAGTCGGCGATTTCACGATTGTTCAAGCCCTTGGCAAGGCCCTCAAGGACTTGGTGTTCGCGCGGCGTCAGTTCTTTTTGCGTCTGTTCTGTTTTTATCGCTGCTTGGGCCTGTTCGGAAATGACGCGCTCGCCGGCAAGGATCTTAGTGACGCCGTCGCAAATAATGTCCGGCGACGTGTTTTTGACAAACAGACCGTCAATACCCGCGTCATCAAGTTTTTTAAAAAGCGCCGCCGCCGAGATACCCGTAATAATGATGAATTTCGTCCTCGGAGACAGGCGTTTACACTCCTTAAATACCTCAAGTCCGTTCGCGCCGGGCATGCTGAGGTCAAGAATAGCGCAATCCGGTTTATGGGTTTTTATCCGAGCAATGGCATCAATACCGTTCTGCGCTGTGGCGACAATCCGTACGTCCGGCAAGGTTTTCAAAATTGTGCTCATGCCCTCAATCGTAAAAGGGTGATCGTCCGCGATAATAATTGTTTTTTTCATTTTTTTCCCGCCATCAATAAAAGTTACGCCCGCTGCAGGAAAGCTGCAAGGCTATTTTTAAAGGCTGCGTTTATGATTCCGGCCGGTCTTTTGTTATGCGTCCCGACATACGCCCAAAGCAGTATGCCGGAGGCTGCCGCGTCGACTGAAAATTTTGGTGACGTTTTGACATTAAACGGGCCGGCGGGCCGAACTGTCTTGGCGGATTATATCGACTACTTTATCGATGAGGGTTGGGATAAAACGCCTGAGGACATGCTGGGCGTTGACGCGGGGCGCTTCAGCGATCTGCAGTCAGGCGAACCTGATTTCGGCTATACGGACTCACGCATCTGGCTGCGGATTAAGCTTGCCAATGGCACGGCAAATGATCGTCAGTTTCTTGTCTATGTCCGGGAAAACTTTTTGCAATATTACGATGTCTATCTTCAGCGCGAGGCGGGGCGCATTGACCATATTGAAAATCACAACCCTGACAGCCCCTTTTCCGCCCGCACCTTTTCATTTCCGGAATTGGTAACGCCGTTTCAGCTTAAGCCTAACGAACAGGCGACGCTGTTGGTCTCGTATTGGTCAGAAGGGTCTTCCAATGCTGCGATCGCGATTGAGACCGGGAAAAGTTTTGCCGCATTGGCGATGGGGCGCACGTCAAAGAACTTTATTTCTTACGGCATGATCGCCATCTTGCTTGTCTCGGGATTGATCGCATTTGCGATATTGCGGCTTAAAATATTTGCGGCTTACGTGACTTATGTCTTCGTTATTCTCCTCTATTTGATGCATACGGATGGCATAACCTTCCAGTATTTTTGGCCCCAATTTCCGAGGTTTAATTCTTATTTTACAATCATAATCGGCACAGGCTGCATTATGGCGACCTATAATTTTGCCCGGGTATTTCTGCAGACAAAAACTTATCATCCCCGAATTGACAAGATTTTCCTGATCGCTTTTTTTGTAACTCCTGTCATAACATTTGGCGGTGCTGCGATCGATATACAGGCCATGAAGCAGGCTATGATGGTGATGGTTTTCATCGCGATTGCCGCCGGAACTCTGGCCGGGGCTTGGGCGGGTCTCACCCGGTTTCGGCAAGTCAGGTTCTATTTGTTTGCATGGGCAGTTGGACTGTTGACGGCCGGAGTCATGAACATGCGGCATATTTTCGGTATAGATATTTCTCAGGATGTTGAGTTTGACTCAATCCGGGTGTCAATGGTTGTCGACGCGATGATGATTGGGCTTGGTATTGCGGATCATTACACCCAAACGCTCAGAGCGCGAAGTAAAGCGACAGAGCGCAGCCTCACCGAAGCGCGCAAGAATTTGAAATTGACAACGCGGCTCTACGAACTTGATCAACAATATTTACTCGCCGAAGAATTGGTCCGGTCCCGGGATGTTGAGATGAAAAATACCGTCCATGATTTGCGCCAACCTTTGCATGCCCTGCGGCTGAGCGTGGCTGGGCTTCGCGATGGCGGGGAGGGCAGCGCTGTCGACGTCGCTGATATTGATAATACGTTCACATATTTGGAAACTTTAATTGCGGAGCGGCTGGAAGAAACTGTTGGCGCAGATGATTATTTCCCGGCCGATCAGGGGGGCGAAGATTTGAGTCTGTCGAAAGTTTTGCGCTCGGTTTACGATATGTTTTTACCGGATGCGGCAGAAAAAGGTTTGGACTTTCGTTTTGTCAAAACCTCAGCCGACGCCGATATTGACCCGCTCGTCCTGATGCGAGTTATTACCAACTTAGTGGCCAATGCGATTAAATATACGCCAAGCGGGAAAGTGCTTTTAGGGGTGCGCCGGGCGCAAGGGCGCATACAGATTGAAGTGCATGATACCGGGCCAGGAATGGATGAGGCCGATTTTAATTTGGCCTGCAAACGGTCGGTTCGGTTAGGCGTCGCGCCGGCCGGCGCAGCGCAAATTGCGGAAGTAACGGGGCATGGGTTTGGTCTGGCGATTGCTTCTGATCTGGCTGAAAAGCACGGGTTGAATCTGCGGGTTCATGCCGGACGCCGCACGGGGTGCGGCGTTATTTTAGATGTTCCGACGGTCAAAGGCTCACAAACGGCATAAATGCCTAAATTTATACAAATTTTGGGGTGTTTACCCTATAGGATTTCACCGGTTTACAGGTCTATACATATGCACCTGCGGGGCGTGTAGCGGGTAATATGCCGTTAATGAAGCAGTGATGTGGTGCTGCCTTCATTAACGGCATGTTCGGCGAAAATTAATCTTCCGATTCCTGCGTCATTTTCAGAATGACTTTCCCCATAGCCCGGCGTCCCGTTAACTCGTCACAGGCGGCGGCAAATTCTTCGAGTTTGTATTCTCCGCTGATACGCGGCTTAATCTTACCGGATTTGAGCATGCTGATAATTTCGCCCATATTTTCACGGTGGCCCTTGGGATCCTTCATCGTCCAGGTTCCCCAAAAGACGCCGCGAATATCGATCGATTTTAAAAGCGCCAGATTGAGCGGAATTTTCGGAATGTTGCCGCCGGCAAACCCTATCACCAAATAACGACCATACCATTTTAAGGTTCGCATAGCCGGCTCTGCAAATTTATCACCGACCGGGTCATAGATAACATCTGCGCCGCCGAGTTCCTTCATGCGGGCTTTCAGGTCCTCGGCGGAATAGTTGATCACCTCATCTGCGCCATGCGCCTTGCAAACGGCCAGTTTTTCATCCGTGCTCGCGGCTGCTATGACCCGAGCGCCCATCGCTTTGCCAAGCTCGACGGCGGCAAGGCCAACGCCGCCCGCTGCGCCCAAAACCAAAAGCGTCTCGCCCTCTTTCAGGCTGCCGCGCTGCTTCAGGCCATAATAAGACGTTCCGTAAACCAGCGCCAATCCGGCCGCAGTTTCAAACGGCATATCGCCGATAGGCCACGTCACCATCATAGGAGCCAAGCATGCAGACGCGAATGCGCCGTTTTGCACCATGGCGGCAACCCGGTCGCCGACTTTTAAGTGCGGTACGTCATCGGCAACTTCTGTGATAATGCCTGCGCACTCTGACCCCGGCGTAAACGGAAAGGGCGGCTTCATCTGATACTTGCCCTCGACCATCAAAATGTCAGGAAAGTTCAGGCCCGCAGCTTTGACGTCAATACGGATATGACCCGGTTTCATCGGCGCAGGTGCGACCTCTTCTACTTTGTGCTCGCTATAGGGTTTAAAGGCGTGAACGGTGAGGGCTTTCATAGGACTTTCCTTTTTATGTTTGTTTAAATCGCGCGCCGGGCGGCGGCGGCATTTGAGCGCCGCCGGCAAAGCACTGCGCGATTTGCATCCATGTTGTGGCGGCCGGCCCGATGCAGGTCAATTGTGTATCGCCGATATTGCGGCATTGGGTTACGACTTGGCAAAACTGCGCCGCGTCACCGTCCACACGATTATCCTTTTGGGGCGTATTCCATACCCAAATCCCGCCGCCCGGTGCGGTCAGCCGGACATAAGGTTTTGGCAGTATCGGCGTCATCGATTTAACTTTGAATGACCAGCTATAGGTCGTCACGCCAATATGGGCGATGTTCTTAATTCCGTCCGTATTAACGCGATCAATGCCCATCACATCATACACCGCCTGCATATGAGCCCAATGCTCCATTTGCCGGGCGATGATACAGGCGCTTGCTGACATATCCGGGCCAACCCACTTTAAGCGGGCCTGCGGGTCAGCCGCTTTAAACCGCGCCGCAAGTCCCGGGTAGAAGGCTTTCCAATCGGCAAATATTTGCGGCCCGGTTTTCCCGTCAAACCAAGCGTTCTGAACCTGTATATGGGTTTTTCCGACGTTCATTTGCGTCAGGATATTGGCGGCAAAGGCCATAAATTTATCAGGCGCCGTCAGAGACAGATCGGCGGCAATATTCCAAAGATGCAAATGGCCGATAATGTCGGTGATCGTCCAACCTTTAAATTGCGTTTTTGTTTTAAACCTATTTGCGCCAACAGAGCTGAGCTGCGCAGAAATGCTGTCACATTCCGCCTTAAAGTCACCGGCGGCTGCACTCACTTTTGACTCCAGGACGGCCGACGTTTTTCAAAAAAACTGTCAATGCCCTCGCGACCTTCGCCGGATAATAGCGCCTGCGCAAATTTTTCGGCGGCGTAGATTTTTTGTGTCTCACGGTCCTGATAAGGCGCGACCATCAGGATGTCTTTGGTAATGCCGTTAGCCCCCGGCGCGCATTTTAAAATGCCCTTAATCAAGCTTGCTTCCAGCGCGTCAAAATCATCCGCACTGCCGACCACGTAATCAGACAGGCCGTAATTCGGCGTATCCTTGCCGGTAAACCTCGCGCCTGTCAGCATCAGTTTGCGCGCTGTGGACAAACCGGTGCGCGCGACAATAATCGGCGCGATTTGCGCCGGCACAATCCCGATCATCGTTTCGGTTAAAGAGAATTTTGCGTCCGTTGTGACAACGGTAATATCCGCGCAGCACATCAATCCCAGCCCGCCTGCAATAGCGGCGCCTTCGACGAAAATAATGACGACTTGCGGCAAAGATTGCAAAAGATCGAACAGATCGCCAATGCTGCGGTTCATTGCGGCTATAGCCGCTGCATCGCCGGCATCACGCAGCGCGCTGAAGTTTTTTAAATCCCCGCCGGCGCAAAATATACCATGTCGCCCACGCAGCGTGACAACGCGAATATCTGCGTTATTTTTGACACTTTGTAAGACTTGCGAAAGCTCCGCCATTAAAATGTCGGACAGTGCATTGCGATTGACTTTCGAGTTCAGCCATATCGTCAAATGAGCGCCGGCCGGCTCAAGATCAAGCAGGCGCGTTTCAGGAAAATTCGTCATGGTATAGGCTCCGGCTGTCGTTATCAGTTTTGTCGCCCGCTTTGACGGCTGACGCAAGGGCAGGATATAAGGCCGACTCTGAAATGACGCGACGTGCCCGGCTTGACCGGCGCGGCGGTATGCGCGAGCTTAAATCAAAAAACAGGGAATTCTAATGGTTTTATCCGTTGAGCAATTTGCCGCATCTGCCGATGCGTGGTTTGAGAAAAACACGCCGCGCGATTTGGATTTCATGCTGCCTTTGACTTTTATGGAGGTCGGCACCGATCAGCAGTTTGAGTTTTTGCGGAACTGGCAAAAGCGAGTCTACGAGGCCGGGTTTTTGGGGGCCGCATGGCCGGCTGAATATGGCGGAGGGGGACTGTCGCAGGTGCATCAGGACGCGGCGACAAATGCGATGAAGGCGCACAATGCGCCGATTATTTTTAATACAATCGGGCTGGGCTGGGCCGGGCCGCTTATACTTGACCGGGGCAGCGAAGACGAAAAGCGCCGCTATATCCCCGGCATATTAAATGCCGATGATGTTTGGTGTCAGGGTTTCTCGGAGCCGGATCACGGATCAGACCTCGGTAATGCGCAGATGAAGGCGGTCAGAGACGGCGATCACTACGTGCTGGACGGGTCGAAAATCTGGACGACTCACGGGCATTACGCCAAATATATGATTTTGCTGGCGCGCACTAATCCGGCTGCGCCCAATAAATATTTGGGCTTGTCGTTCTTCTTAGTCCCTATGAATACTCCGGGAATCAGCACGCGCAAAATCCGCAAACTGACCGGCGAGAACGGCTTTACCCAAACCTTTTTCGACGGCGCAAAAATTCCCGTTTCGTGTCGCGTTGGAGAGGAAGGGCAGGGCTGGCAGATCGCGATGCAGACCCTGATGTATGAACGCAATGCCAAAGGCGGGCAGGCCGGCGGCATTTCCATTTCCGAAATTGACCCGCTGCGTATTATCGATCTGGCCCGCAGCACAAAACGCGGCGGCCGGCCGGCGATTGAGGACCCGGTCGTGAAGGATCGCTTGGTTAATCTGATTATCGACAATCAGGCGTTTTTAATGAGCGCAGAGCGCGCCAAGCTGTCGCCGCTTAATGCTGATTGCCCTCAGGCTATACCACTTATGTCTAAATTGGTACGCACTGAGTTTATAAAAGACATCAATGAATTTGCGATCTCTCTGCAGGGCACAAAGGCCGGATATTATGCCGGCGATCCGAGCGCCATTGACGACGGATACTGGCAGCGCGGCTATTTGAATGCATTTTCGGCGACAATCGGCGGCGGCACGTCAGAAATTCAGCGCAATATTATCGGCGAGCACGCGCTCGGCCTTCCGAAGAGCAAATAGATGAGCAATACAAATTTTGGCCGGATGGGCATGACGGAGCCGCAGGCGGATATCTTAAACTCCGCCAGGCGCTTTTGCGCCGAGCAGTCGCCGATGAGCCGCGTGCGCGCGCTGATGGAAACGCCCCTCGGCTTTGATGTTGATATTTGGGCGCAAACCGGCGCTCTGGGCTGGCTTGGGATTGCGATACCCGAAGAATATGGCGGCTTGGGTTTGTCCATGACCGAAGTCGTCCCTGTGGCAGAGCAAATGGGTCGGACTTTGATGGCAAGCCCTTTCGCTGCGACAACCCTTGCGGCGCAAGCCATACTGTCCTGCGGAACCGAGACACAGAAAAAAAGTATCCTGCCGCAAATTGCCGGTGGCGCGGCTGCAACGCTCGCGCTGTATGAAGACGGCGGTGATTGGGATTTGACGGCTATTTCGGCAAGGGCGACCCGCAAAACGGGCGGCGACGGGTTTACCTTGACCGGCGAAAAATATTTCGCGTCGGATCTGATGGCGGCCAAGTTTGTTGTCCTCAGCGCCTTTTTAGAGGGCGCGCCGGCGCTTTTCGTCATTGAAACAGCCGCAATTGCGCAAGCCAATATTCGCCGCGAAAAGATCTGTGATGAGACACGGCGAACATACGCTCTGAACCTGTCGGGAATCAATGTGACTGATGCCGCGCTCATGGACTGCGCAAAAACGCCGACGGCCTTGGCCCTGATCGACATGGGCGGAGCGCTTTTGGCAGCGGCGGATATGACAGGCGCGTGTCAGGCCTGCATTGACAGCACTGCGGAGTATATGAAGACCCGCAAACAATTCGGCAAATATATCGGCAGCTTTCAGGGGTTAAAGCATCCTTTGGTCAGCGCCTTTGTCAACTATCAAAATGCCCGGTCCCTGCTGTATGCGGCCGCTTATAGCTTTGATGCCGGGCGCTCAGGCGAGATTTCCGTTCGCATGGCCAAAGCCCGAGCCGGCGACGCGCTGAGCTTTGCGGCTGACCGATCTATACAGTTTCACGGCGGGTTTGGCTTTACGTGGGGCTGTGATGCACAGCTTTATCGCCGCCGCGCCATGTTCCAAACTGCGCAATTTGGCGACAGTCGTATGCAGCGGCAACGCTTGGCGGACCTGTTGCTTTAACGGTCCGAAACGATGAACAGCCCGACTGTGACCAAAATACAACAAGTTATGGAAAAGCATAATTGGTACTACCAATTATGCTAAATTGGTTGTTTTAAAGGTTGACAAAATTTCATGCGAGCGTTCTTTTAGTCCCATAAGAATAAAACCAATCCAACAGGGATATCCAAGATGAAAAACCAAGCGTCAAACGCTGCCTCGCAACCCGGGCAATTCACACTGATTAAATCACTCCTGCTGTCAGGTGCCTGCGCCTCAGCTATGGCGGTCGCAATGCCCGCGCACGCGCAAAGCGCAGAAGACGCAGTCAACGATGCTGAAGAAATTATTGTTGTCGGTACGCGCCGCGTGATTCAAGATACAATCGCGCTCAAGCGTAATAATGTGCAGGTTGTTGACGGCTTGTACGCTGACGAAATCGGTGAACTTCCGGCGCTTTCAATCGGTGAAGCACTTGAGTCGATCTCGGGCGTAACGTCTCATCGTGAAAATGGTGGCGCGACCGAAGTCTCTGTTCGGGGTCTTGGCCCTTACCTGTCGTCCACGACCGTTAACGGCCGTTTGGTCGGTAACGGGTCCGGCAACCGCGCTGTCAATTTCTCGCAATTTCCGTCTGAGTTGTTTAACAAGCTTGCGGTTTTCAAAACACAGGACGCCAGCCAGATTGAGGGCGGCGTCGCCGGTCAAATTCAAATTGAGACCCTAAAACCGCTTGATTACGGAAAGCAACGCCTTCAGTTTGAAGTTAAGGGTAACATAAATCCTGACCAACTTGATATTCAGGATTCAGAAGTCGGCGATATCGGTTATCGGGGCACAATCAGCTATGTTGATCAAATTGAAACAGGTGCCGGGGATATCGGCTTCTCAATTGGGTTGCAAGCCAGTAAGATTTCTCAGCCCGAAGCTGAGTATACAACATCTTCCAATACAGGTTCATCTCATCCGGCATGTTTGCTTGACTTGGGGCAGTCAAATATTCTTAACGACTTGGGTGTTCCCGGGACGGGCTTTTCAAATACACCTGCTCTTCGGGTATTCGATGGTCGGATGAGAATCCTTGATGATGACTGTGATGATGTGAATGATGACACCACCGGGGGCAACTCTATTGGCGGCGTTATTCCACGTGGCGATACAGAGGGATACGATAACTCAATTGGTTCCAACGGTCTTGCCGTCGATGCCGGCTCGTCATATGTTTTTGCGCCGAGTTCACGTCAATATCGTCAAAATGACACCAGTGATGAACGCAATGCTGTTTTCGGCGCTGTGCAGTGGCAGCCAAATGACCGTCTCGATATAAATTTTGACGCCGGCTATTCCGTTCGGGCACAGAACGAGTCCCGCAACACATTCATCATAAATGAAGGTCGTGAAAATACGACGCAAGGTCTTAATGTTGGCTTGGGCACCTCGACAACGACATTTGATACGTTGGAATATCGCGATAATGGTTATATAACGAGCCTATCGACACAAGGCCCTATGACAATCGGTAACAGCGCCTTTGAGCGTGAGGAAACCTATGCAGGGTTCGGCTTGAATGCCGCTTACGAAGTTAATGACCGCCTGACAGTGTCTGCTGATCTGGCTTATTCCGAAGTAGAGCGTGACGAGACAGAAATTTATGCGGAATTCAGATCCGGCACCCAGGATTATACCATCACGCAGGACGGTTCCAATGCCGGCTTGCTAACACTTTATGATGGCCTGGACGTCACGGATGCCTCTCAGTTTGCGAACCGCTTGCTTATTCGTGTCGACAGAGACTGGAGACGCGAGAACGACTACACGTCTCTGAAGTTTGATGCAGATTATGATGTTGACGGTGATTTCTTTACAAGTGTAGAGGCCGGCTTCCGCTATGCAGAGCAAGGTTTTCTGCAACTTGATGGCGGTGATGATACAAGTGACTGGCGTAATCTGAACTCAACTGCACGGGGACGTTTTTCGATTGAAATTGAAAATAATAATGATCTCGAAATCAATAATGTCGAACTCGTTGATGACGCCACGAATATTGACGAAACTCTCTGGACATCCGTTATCGCATCGTCAAAAACCGGGTGTCTGAATGGTTCTTTCCCCGAGTCAAATTTCTTGTCAAGTGTGCGCAACGGTAACTTAATTACGCTGGCAGATGGCACAACCGGCGCTGTTGCGACGTCTGTAAATCAATTTGCTACTTTTGATGCGCGATGCGTTATTGACAATGCTGTTACGTCATTGAATGCGGTCTTGCCCCAGATTAACCAAGCTATCTTCGATGATGGTGACGGCAGCAGTAACCGTTTGCAAGGCACGGTGAATGCCGTTGCGGGATTTGATGCGAGCATTCCTGATATCGATCCTAATTCCGCACGAACCATTGATCTTACGGAAGACACAACTGCTTTATATGCTATGGCAAATTACGAGACGACATTTGATGGTTTGCCGGTTCGTGGTAATTTTGGATTGCGGGTTGTTCGTACGGAAGTGGAATCAAAAAGCTTCCGTGAAGACTACTCGATTACGCCTACCAGTGACGGCGGTTTTTCAATTGCTGCGACCGGTGATGTTGTGCCTGTGAGTGAAAATTACGATTACACAGAGTTTCTTCCGAGCGCGACATTTATCATGGATGTCAATGATGAGGTCTTATTCCGGGCGGGTGTATTTCGTGCATTGTCACGCGCGAATCCATCCGGCATGGGCTACAATCGCGTCCTGACGCCAATTCCATCTGATGAAGAAGTCACCGATCCGGATCAGTTGCTCACGAACGTAAGGGCGACAGGTAATCCATCATTTGAGCCTCTCACGTCATGGAATTATGATGCCGGCGTTGAATGGTATCCAAATCAAGATAGCTTTCTTGCAATCGGGGCTTACTACAAACTCTTTAAAGGTGGCTTTGAAAACGTAACGCAAAATGAAACGTATGATTTGAATGGCACAGCCACTGTATTCCCCGTGAGCGGTATCGTTCAAACAAGCGAAGAAGAAAGCGGCTTGTTCGGTATTGAGGTTACAGGGTCACACAGGTTCAGCTATCTTCCCGGCTACTGGAGCGGCTTCGGTGTTAAAGGC
>CALLXE010000008.1 GCA_938015875.1 uncultured Robiginitomaculum sp.
TTTTTTTATGGCTGAGCCGGGCGTCATACTTGCCGCGGCCTTCGCAAGATAGCTTGCTTTCTGATTGCAGTGTGCTGCCCGCATTAACAGGCCTGCATGTGTCAAAAGCATCACCCGGGCGCCTGCCTACGTTCTTGCAAATGGGAGATTGACTATTAGCTGTTCTGAGCGAGGCGTCCACATTTATACTATGAAACGCCGGGCGCGAGGCAGCCGAAAGAACAGGCCGTCATAAACATAGACTGCGCAGACTATCAGGTTTGACGGGTGTGACCTAACTGAGAGGCGAGTGGTCGCGCTCTTCCGCAGGAAGGGGATGGCGCTAACGCACTTGACCCTCCGAGTTTGCCTCGGATGTCTGATTGACCGCTTCTGTCATAAGCCAAAAGGCAAAAACCCCGCAGGGTCGCGCGGTAACAGAGCACAGAAAAGGGCGCGCAGCTTTCACCGCGCGCCCTCAATTTGTTGCTGTATCCGCCCCGCAGTTTATTTAATAACAGGCATGTTGGCCATCAGGCTTTTGTCTTGCGCTGATGCGCTGCTCGCTATGGCTGCATTGCGTGCCTTGAGCAGCGCTTGGGTTTCCGGCGCTGATATGATCGCTGAGAGCGCGGACAGATTCTGTCCGGCCGTAACGCTGCCGCCGAGAAGTTGCTCAATCTGCTGCGCCGTGGTCAGCGGGCGCGGGAAGCGTTTAAGGCTAATTTTTGTGTCCGGAGCAATTTCTGCAGCTTCTTTTGCCAGATCGATAGCCCGCATCAGCCCGCCAAGTTCATCCACGAGTCCGATTTCTTTCGCCTGCGCGCCGGTCCAGACGCGTCCTTTGGCAATTTCGCGTACACGCTCAATTGGAATGCCGCGGCCGTCCGCGACGCGGGTGGTGAAATCGACATAGATATCTTCCATTGATGCGCGAAACTTCTCGCGCAGCTCCGGTGTCCAGGGCTCATCGGGCGAATAGGCGGCCACGTAATCACCGCCTTTACTGACGGCTTCCACATTGTAACCCACCTTGGCATAAGTGTCCTTCAACGCGATTTTCCCGCCGAGCACGCCGATCGAACCCGTAAGAGTCATAGGCTGGGCGACAATCTTATCGGCCGGCGCGGCAACGTAATATCCGCCCGAGGCAGCATATTGCCCCATGCTGACGATCACGGGCTTACCGCTTTCTTTGGCACGGATTACGGCGTCCCACATCTGATCAGATGCAATGGCAGACCCGCCGGGGCTGTCGACGCGAAACACAATAGCTTTTACTTTTTTGTCTTTAGCCGCCGCGCTGATAGCTTCTGAAAGCGTATCACTGCCCATCGTGACCGCGGGCGCAAACGGATTGCCACCGGCAGAACTGCCGGTCATAATCGCGCCTTCGCCGCCGATAAGCGCAATAACCGGCCCTGTGCCTTCAGGCAGATCGTAATCGCCGATTTTTAAAAATGCGCTGCCTTCGCCGGCTTTACTTTTAGCCTGCTCGCGGGCCGCAGCATAATGGCCGAGCGTGTCAACAAGGCCGGCCGCTTTGGCATCTTCCGCGCTGTGCGGGGCCGTATCGAAGATGTCTTTAAGTCGGGAGGTGCGCGCCGCAATATCAGGCGTCTCGGAATTGCCGCCAAGGGCGCGGTCAAGGGCAATGGTTTGAACAGCGCTGTCGTATAAAGAGCCGACCATTTCCGTCACCGCCAGCCTATGGGCCGGCGTGAAGTCTGACTGTGTGTAGGTGTTGGCCGCATTCTTAAATTCGTGAAATTGAATAAAGTCAGCCTTGGCGTCATATTTCTCAAAAACGCCGCCCATAAATCCGGTCTCTGAGCGGACGCCCGCAACGGAAAATCCGGCGGTGTCCTGCAGCCATAAATCATCGGCGGCGCTGACAGCCATATAGTTGAAGGGAGAGACGCCTTCAAATCCTTGGGCGTGCGCGATGACAAATTTTCCGGATGTTTTAAAGTCAACCAATGCGCTGCGAAACTCTTGCGCGCGGGCGGGGGCCATACCGTAAGGATTGGCGCGCACAAAAATACCTTTAATGCCGGCATCATTTTTGGCCCTATCAATCTTTCTCACCAAGTCCGTCATGGCTGCGCCGGAGGATCCAAACAGAGAATCACCCGCGCTTTGGTCCGTCAGGGGTTGGCGCAGGTCGATATCAAGTATGTTGCCGGTTGCGGCTGCATTTTTCGGGGCCGCCGCCGCGCCGAGCGAGATTAAAAAGGCAAAAAGCAGAAACATTGCGACGAATATCCCCGCTATTGTCCCCGCAAGAGTGATGAAAAACTGACGCATAATTGACCTTAAATTTATCGAATATCGCTATATGTTTAGGGCTTAACGCTGTTTGTGCAATAGGCAGGTGCATCCGGCAGGCAAAATGCGACAAATGAGTGAAAAATTTTGCCGAACAGGCCCACATTGCCCGTTGCAATTGCCTTCGCGGGCAGATAAACACCCGCTTGCTTCGCAAAGATAAGCGCTTATTGGGGCGTAGCCAAGCGGTAAGGCATCGGGTTTTGATCCCGTGATCGTTGGTTCGAATCCAGCCGCCCCAACCACTCTCTTCACAGATTTAAATGCCCGGTTTGGCTGCATTTTGACAAAGCGCTGTCAAGAAAACTTTTGTGAGTTTTTTCGAAAATTTCCGTATCCTAATGATTGATTAACGTGAAATAGCGGTGTAGCGTCCGCTCAAAGATTGACCTTGAAGGGAAAGTTTTTGCAGTTTCAGCCTTGTACAGGCCTTAATAATGTGATTTTATTACATTCTTAAGCTGATAAAAATGACCTGTGTCAGCATATAATGTGAACGGCAATGTGATCGTTTCACGAAGGGAGAAAATTGGTGGTGAGAAATACAACGGTATTCCGTGCTCTGCTTTTGGGCGCTGCATTGACGTTTCCTGCAATCACAGCTCTGGCTCAGAGTGCACCGACGAAGTCGGCGCAGTACGCATCGCTGCTGTCTCAGATAGCTGATAAAAAAGTTTCTCTCATGCAGAAAGAAGTTTTTGCGGCGCATCAGGATGCTGAGATTGCCTTTTTGCGTGAACAAATCACGAGCGCCAAAGTCACTACAGGTGATGTTGAAGGTATCTTGACTAAAATGGTTGCGCAAATAGAACGCGCCGTCACGGCAGACCTTCCTTTTCAGCGCGAAGAGCGCCTGAACCGGATTGCAAAGCTTAAAAACGACCTCGATAATAAGGATATGAGCATCGGTAACAAGTACCGCTTAGCTTTGTCTGCGCTTCAGATCGAAGTCAATTACGGCATGAGTGTCGAGGACTATGTCGGAGAGCGTCCGCTGAATGACGGCGAAACCGTTACCATGCGTTACGCCTTGGCGGACCTTGAGGAAGACGGCACGCCGAAAGAGACCGATGATTTGGGACAGCCCGTCGTTGAGGGCCCTGAGGTCGGTACATATTTGCGTTATGGCCGCGTTGCGCTGGTTTATATGGATGACCGCATGGTCTCTGCACGTCGTTACGATCAACCAACAACAAAGTGGATTGATCTGGCCGGCGCCGAGCTTTTAGAGGTTCGCAAGGCTGTTCGTGTTGCGCGCGGTGAAGTGGCTCCGGCCGTCGTTATGGCGCCGACTCACATCACGCAGTAAAGTTTAAGGCGTTGCCGTTTGGCCGCGCCTTTTCGTTTTTGCGCCCCGCATTGGGCGGTGCGTAAATGTTAAAGGCTTAATCGCCACTCATTTGGCCACGATTTTCGGGGTCATCGAAATCGGAAGGAAGATATGTTGAAGATTTCAATAGCCAAGGGTGCCTTGCTGGCAGGCGGACTTGCGGGGCTTGTGCTCTCAACTCCGGCGCATGCTCAGCTTGATCAGGCGCTCCAAACCGCTAAGCGCTCCACGGCGCAAAGTGCAGCGTCTCAACAGCGCGTCGCGGATATGGACGACAGTGCCGATGCAAAGCAGCGTGAATATCGCGCCGTGCTTCAGCAAATCGACAATATTCGTCTTTTCGTCGATCAGCAGGACATTTACTTGCAGTCGCAAAATTCCGAAATTGAGTCGCTCAACGAGCAGCTTGGTACGGTTGAGGCGATTAAGCAGGGCATGTCCCCGATGATGCTCCGTATGACGGTTAAAATCGAAGATGCCATTAGGGCTGACATGCCTTTCCTGAAAGAGCAGCGTCTTGCGCGCGTTCAGCGATTGAAAAATACGCTTGGCGATCCGGCTGTATCTCCTGCAGAGCAGTACCGTCAGGTTCTGAATCTGTACAAACAGGAAGTGTCATTCGGTCAGGGCCTTGAAAGCTATGAGGGCGCACATCCGTCCAAAGGCAATTCAATCGTCAACTATTTGCGTTATGGCCGGGTTTCCCTGGTTTATATGGCAAAAGATGAGAGCGAGATCGGTCGTTACAACATGAAGACTGATACTTGGGAGCCGGTCGACGGTTCAGAAGCGCTCAGCATTCGCCGCGCCATTCGCATCGCCAAAGGTGAGGCCGCTCCGGGTCTGGTCATGGCGCCTGTCACTGTTGACGCAAACTAGGCCGAGGGATTTTTAACATGAGAAAACATATGAATATTTTCGCAAAAACTGTCGCGGCCGCTACCGGCGCCGCGATGCTGATGGGCGCGCCTGCGTCTGCTCAGATTACGTCGATTAACGAGCTTCTTAATCAGGTTCGTAATGACTCAGCTAAAACCGAGCAGGATAATCGTGCACGTGAAGCTGATTTTCAGGCCCGCGTAAATGAGCAAAGCTCACTTTTGAACGCGGCGCGCTCTGAGCTTGATAAGCTTGAGCGTCAGGCTCGCACGGTTCAAAAAAGCTTTGATTCAAACCAAAACCGCATTACCCGCCTCGAAGACGATTTGAAGTCTGCTCAAGGTGAATTTGGTGAAGTGTTTGGTTTGGCCCGCGCGAAAGCCGGCGAATTCAAGTCTATGCTTGATGCGTCTATGATTTCTGCGCAGTTCCCGGATCGCACAAAAGTCCTTGGCAAAATCGCCGAGTCTAAAGCGCTTCCAAGTGCTGATGAGCTTAACCTGATCTGGCAGCGTATGCTTCAGGAAATGGAGCAGCAGTCTAAAGTTACGACGTTTAAAGCTGATGTTGCCAATTTAGGCGAAGGCGTTGATGTGACCCGCGTTGGGCCGTTTAATGCTTTTACTGATGGCAGTGCCGATTTTCTTGCTTATGTTCCGCCTTCCAGTGATGCAGGCGCTACGCTCGCCAAGCTGCCTAAGCAGCCCGGCGGCGTGATTTCCAAGGCGGCTGCTTCTGTTGCAGGCGCTGCGGCCGGATCTTTGGTCTCAGCACCGATTGACCCGACACGCGGCAGTTTGCTTAAGTCTTTTGAGCGCGTTCCGGATACCCGCGAGCGCGTTGCTCAGGGCGGCACGATCGGTATGATTATTGTTGTCCTGCTTGTTCTTGGTGTTCTGTTCGGACTTGTCCGTATCCTGATGCTTCTCGGTACATCTGCTGCGGTTCGCGGTCAGGCCCGCAAGGCACAAGCCAGCTCGAAAAACCCGCTGGGCCGCATTATGCTCGCCGGTGAAAGTGTTCGTGACGGTGACGAAGAAGCGCTTGAGCTTAAGCTCGATGAAGCCATTCTTCGCGAGTCTCCGAAGCTTGAATTCGGTTTGAACCTTCTGAAGCTCGCGGCCGGTATTGCACCGCTGCTGGGTCTGCTCGGTACGGTTACAGGTATGATTAAGACCTTCCAAGCCATGATGATTTACGGCACAGGCGATCCACAATTGATGGCCGGCGGTATCTCCGAAGCGCTTGTTACGACAATGCTGGGTCTGATCGCTGCTATCCCGCTTCTTATTCTGCACAGCTTCTGCTCGTCATTGGCGCGCGGCGTACAGAATACGCTTGAAGAGCAATCCGCCGGTATCGTGGCTCGCCACGTCGAAAGCCGCCGCGGTTAAGCAAGCTTCGCAGGCGCGCAGATGTTTTGCGCGCCTGCAATATACCCCGCCACCGGTCTGACTTTATGTAAGGGCTTCGGGGTTCAGAATAACTGAAATGTAATTTCAAACTGACGCGGCACGCGGGCTTTCTGCTCCAAGACGCGAAAAGGGAATCAAGATGGGTTTTTTCACTCAAGCTTTTAACGGACTGCAAGAGTTCCTGACGACAGGCGGCAACGTTCTCTACGTCATCATGCTTGCAGCGTTTTTCATGTTCATGTTTGTCATGGAGCGCCTCGCTTATTACAGCATGGCACACAAGCCGCTCACCCAAGGTTACATCAATG
The DNA here is from genome assembly GCA_938015875.1 of uncultured Robiginitomaculum sp. GTDB lineage: Bacteria > Pseudomonadota > Alphaproteobacteria > Caulobacterales > Maricaulaceae > Robiginitomaculum. Next base: position 6,240 of record CALLXE010000008.1, read on the forward strand.
AGTGGAACAGCCGCCCTGATCGTAAATCAGCCCGTGCTCACGCTATTCGCGATGAATATGTGTCCTTGGTTAAAGCGAAAACGCAAACCAATGTCAGCATTATCAAGACTTTGGTCGCCATTGCGCCGCTCCTCGGCCTGCTCGGCACTGTGACCGGCATGATTGACGTATTTGATGTGATGGCGCTGTCCGGCTCTTCGAATGCCAAAGCGATGGCGGGCGGCGTTTTTAAAGCGACGATCCCGACAATGGCCGGCATGGTTGTTGCGCTCGTCGGATTGTTTTTCTCCAACTACGTAGAGCGCAAAGCGCGCCGCGAAACAGCAGTCTTTGCCGACCGCCTGGAAATTGTTTAGCCGCCCTCGCAGGCAGGCACAAAGGATAGACCTATGAGAAGACGTGGATCAAAACCTAACGACGACGCAGAAGTTGACATGACCCCGATGCTGGACATCGTGTTTATCATGCTGATCTTCTTCATCGTAACCGCTGTATTTATGGACGAGAAAGGCGTGGATTTAACCCAGCCTCCGCCCCCGCCGGAAACAGATATTCCTGCTGACCCTCGTCCTGCGATTGTTGTGTATATTAACGGAACAGATTTGTGCTCCGTTGACAGCGCCCGCACAGAGTGCAGCAATGTCCGCCTCGCGGTTGAGAAACTTCTGGCTGAAAAAGCAAACGCCGCAGTTATTCTGCGCGTTGATGAAGCGGCAAAGCATAAGACTTTGATTTTGGTAAAAGACGATCTGGATAGCTCCGGTGTGTCTTCAAAACTCGAAGTTTTGAAAAAGCAGGGCGCGTAACACCGCCCAATAGCAGTGCATAATTTGCAAACTGAATGAATTTGTGATAAGGTAACAAAATGTCCCGTAGAAGCAGAGTATCGACACAAGATGACGAAATGGAACTGAATATGACGCCGATGCTTGACGTCGTCTTCATTCTCCTGATCTTTTTTATCGTGACATCCGTGTTTGTCAAAACCCCCGGCGTAGACATTTTCCGTCCGCAAGCCGTGACAACGCAAGAGTGGAAGCCGGGCATTTTGACGGCTGTCACCAGTGAAAACGAAATCTGGATTGATAAAACGCCGTACAGCATTAACGAAGTTCGTTCTGTGATTTTGGCTATTCGCGACGAAAACCCGAAAGCCAACGGCATTATCCAAGCCGATGGCGGCGCTGATGTCGGCACTGTGATGCAATTGCAGGAATTGATGACCGAGCTGGGTATCGATACCCGCGTTTCGACAGAAAATTAGGAAGAGGACTGACTTATGGGATCTCTCATTAAATGGATTATCGCGATACCGGTCGCTGCTATTGCAACCTTTTTGCTCTTTATGGGCATGATTGGTTTGATCTCCGGTGAATGGAAAGCCGAAGAGAAAAGCAAGTTGACGAAATTTGAAATCAACCCGACGGTTGAAGATATCAAAGTCGTCAAACGCGAAACGAAAATTGATAAAGTTAAACAGGTTGTTACCCCGCCGCCGCCGCCGCAAATTGAGCGTCAGCAGGCGGATCAACCGACAGAGCCGATTGCCTCTCTTGAGGGCAAGATTCCTGAATTTGAACCGCCGAAGATTGAGCGTGAAAGCTTTAAAATTGCGGTTAGTGATCGCGATGCGCAGCCTTTGGTTCGTATCCCCCCAATCACGCCTCCGCGTTTTCTTGAGGGCGATAATTCCGGACATTGCCGCGTCACCTTTGATGTGAGTCCTGAAGGGTCTCCGTTTAACGTGAACGCAACATTCTGCACCACGCGGATTTTGGAAAGAGCTACGATTAAATCTGTTCAAAAATGGCGCTTTAATCCCAAAATTGTGGACGGTCGGCCCGTTGCGATGAGGGGCGTTGAGAACAAAGTGACGTTCCAGCTTTTGGATGAGCGCGGCAAACTGCTGCCTGAGCCAAACCGCTAAGACTTAAGCGGATGAATTGTCCGCGATTAAATAATGCGAGCTTGCAGCGGCAGGCTTGCCCCCGGCCCGGCAGAAAGCCGCCGGAACTTTAAATTGGAGTGCGTTACGTGGCATTTGATAACATGACAAAATCTTTAAAAAAAATTGCGGGTTTGACGCTGACTGCGGCCGTGATTGGCGCAATTGCTGTGCCGGCTGCGAGTGCTCAGCGCCGTGGCAGTGATACGCCGCCTCCGGCTGAAGGGCGTCAGTTCGGCAGCGCATCCGGCGCAATCGTTAATGAAGCCCTGACTTTGATGAACTCGAATCAGTATGGCCCTGCGATTTCCAAACTGAATGAAGCTATGGCGCTGGAGTTGAACCCGTATGAGCGGTCCACGACCCTTCAGATGATGGGCTCTGCCTATTACGAGCAAAACAACTACCCGCAGGCGATTTCGTCGTTTGAGAATGCCATTAACGCAGGCGGATTGCTGCCGAAAGAATCGACGGCGCTGCGTTTGAATATTGCCCAATTGTTGATTGCGAGCGGTCGCAACAGCGAAGGCGCAACCATGCTCGAAAATTACATTAATCAGGGCAATACCGTTAAGCCGCAATATATTGATATGCTTGTCGGCGCGTGGGTTCAGGCCGAAGATTATCGCCGGGCGCTGCCATGGGCGGAGAAGTGGTTTAATGCTGCGAACCCGAAAGAACGTAAGCATTTCGACTTGTTGAATTTTCTGTACAATAATTTGGGCATGACCGGTAAACAGGCCGACATTGTCAAGCAAATGCTGCAACGTTTCCCGGAAGATCGCACGCTTTGGGACACATGGGCTTCTATGTTGTCGAATGGCGGACGCGAAGATGATGCGTTTGAAGTTAAGAAAATGCTTTATCTCGGCGGCGCATTGAAGTCTGAAAACGACATTATGCAGGTAGTTCAGTATTACAGTTACTATGAGATGCCGTATCAGGCGGCTCAAATCTTAGAGCGTGAAATGAACGCCGGTGTTGTTTCAAAAAACACTGATCGTTTGATCCAACTGTCCGACCTTTTGCGTCAGGCGCGTGAATATAAAAAGGCGATACCAATCCTTGAGCAAGCCGCGTCCAGTGCCGGCTCCGGCAAGGTTTACGCCCAACTTGGCGAAGCGCTTTATAATGATGCACAGTGTGACAAGGCCGAAGCTGCGTTCAAGCAGTCCATTAATTTGGGCTATAACCGCGGTAAAGCATGGATGCTGATTGCGACATGTCGTTATGAGGAATCTCAGGCCCAAGAACGTATTGATTGCGAATGGTCTGATGAAAGAAAAGCGAACGCCCCGCGCACGAAAATGCGCGACGTTGCGGATGCCGCTTTCGCTCAAGTTCCGGGGTCTTCTTCTGAAAGCCGCTCAGCAGTTAAATGGCGCCAATTTATTCGCGCCGAAGCTCAAGCGGTTGAAAATCGCTGTATCTTTGAAGCCAATGTCGAAAAAGAATTGTGCTTTGTTGAGATTAAACAGGCTTATGCCGCGCAGGTATTTAAGGGCGGTGATTTCATCCTCTCAAATCCTGATAAATGTCAGCAATATGTGGCTGAATACGATTCGATTTATCGCGTGAAAGTGGAAAATTAAACCGCTCTGAATTTCTAAATATTTGCCCCGCTTCATTTTGTGAAGCGGGGTTTTTTGTGCTGTGTTTACGTCAGCCTATCAATCCGCAGCGAGATTGTTGAGGGTCGGCTCTATGGCGGCAGGGCTTGCTTAATATTGACGGCATGCAGGCGATGCCTGTCAAAACCCGTACCGGTTTCACATATATCTGAGCGGTTATCTGTTATAACTGAAAATTACGCTTCGCGCTGCCGGTCAGGCCTCTCTGTTGCCGGGCTTGACTTTTGCTTGAAAATTAGTTATGTTATTACATAACTAATAAGTCTGCCGATTTCAGTAAGGCTTTCGCCGCACCGGCGATTTAACAGGGAGGGTATATAATGCAAAATTTTGGAAAATGGGCGGTAATTACGCCGGTCGCAGCGGTCATGACATGCGGATTGTTTTTGGGTATGCGAGGTCTGATTTCAGGGGAGTGGCAAGCCCAAGAGAAAAGCAAAGAGACAAAATTTGAGATCAATCCGGTCATTATTGATATTGCGCCGCCGCTGCGATCGCGCATGGATCAGACCATTGAAACCGTAGAAACGCCGCCCCCGCCGCCGCAAATTGACCGCGAAACAGCGAAATTGCCAAGTGAACCGATTGCAACGGAACCAGGGGCCTTTCCTGATTTTAAGGTTCCAAAAATTGACCGCACAGTCTTTTCAATCGCGATGATTGATGCGGACGTGCAGCCATTGGTTCGTATTGCGCCCATCACGCCGCAGCGGTTCTTGGCCGGCGATAACAGCGGTCACTGCAATGTGCAATTTGACGTTAGCGCAGAAGGCTCGCCTTATAATGTTGAGACGACATTCTGCACGTCTTCAGTTTTAGAAAACACCACCATAAAATCTGTTCAAAAATGGCTGTTCAAGCCCAAGATTGCAGACGGTCGCCCGGTAGCCATGCGCGGCGTACGGAATAAAGTGACATATCGACTCTTGGATGAGCGCGGTACTGTCCTGCCGGAGCCGGGGTATTGAGCGCTAAGACAGAGGGATGTGAAGAATTGTGTTTCAGACTTTTATATTCCTGATAATCGCCCTTTGTAGCGGCGTCGGTCTTGCACTCGCTCCAATAGCGGCGGGGCAAATGTCACCTCGCGATTCGATTTTATCTTATGACAAATATGTCGTCAGCGACGCAATGGCCGGCGTCTTTTCTGATGCCATCGCCTCGGTCGCTGCCGGGGATTACGACGGTGCAATTACGCATTTGAATACAGTAATTCCTGAAAGTTTGACGGCATATGAATCGTCCGTGCGGTATCAAATTCTGGGCGCCGTTTTCTATGAAAAGGCTAATTACGCCTCGGCGATATTAAATTTCGAATACGCGATTATGGCCGAGGGATATTCGCCCAAAGAGTCAGCAAAGCTCCGTGTTATGATCGCACAATTGCTTATCGTAAGCGGGAAAAACGTTGAAGGCGCGGAAATGCTTGCGGCCCATATTGCCGCCGGTCATCCTGCAAAGCGCGCCTATATCAGTATGATCATGGGGGTTTTCATTCTGGAAGGGCAGTATGAGCGGGCCTTACCGTGGGCGCGAAAATGGTTTGATGCAGCGGAGCCAAAACAGCGCAAACATTATGATGTTCTGAAATTTTTATATACTACGCTGGACATGCCGGAGGCGCAGACAGGTTTAATCAAAGAGATGATTGAGCAGTTTCCCGAGGACCGCTCACTTTGGTGGATATTGACGGACTTACTTGATCGCGCGGAGGACGCAGAGGCGGCCTTTGTTGCCCGTAAAACGGCGTATCAAATCGGCGCGTTTGATGTTGAAGATAATACCCATATATCCACCGCGCCCCTTGCAGAGGCACAAATTTTAAAACTCGCCGCAGCCTATGCAAAATATGGCGCGCCTTATCAGGCCGCGCAAATCTTAGAGCGGGAATTGAACGCCGGGACAGTAAAAACTGCGCCGGAGCGTTTGTTTCAACTGCATGACTATTGGTATCAGGCGCGAGACTATAAAAAAGCAATTTCTGTAATGGAGCAGGCTGCGATAACCTCAACATCAGGGGATATTCACGCGCGGCTTGGTGAAGCGTTTTATAAGAATGGGCAATGCGATAAAGGGGAAGCGGCGCTGCTGAAATAAATCGCGCTTGGCTATGATTCCGGCAAGGCATGGATGTTGATAGCTATGTGACGTTACGAAAAATCGCTGACCCTGAAGCGCGTGGATTGCGCGTGGCCGACGGAAAAAGCGGCAATGCCATTCAAAGGCGGGGATTTCATTTTATCAGATGATGTATGCGCGCTATATGTCGAAGAATATAACTCGATTTATCGCCCAAGAAAGCAATAGCATACATGTAAAATACCTCCCTTGACTCTTATTCCTATATATGTAGACTTAAGGTATGAAAAGAGAACGCGCCCCATCAAAATCTACTCGACTTGTTTTGCAAGCCCTCCTGTCCGGACCGGATTACGGCTATGGCCTGATGAAGACGACGGGACTTAAGTCGGGGACGCTTTATCCTATTTTAATGCGCCTGACCGATCGCGGATTTTTAACATCGCAGTGGCTTGAGCCGGAAACGCAGGGCCGCCCGCCCCGTCAAAGTTACCGCTTAACCGGGGCCGGTCGAACTTACGTGACCGGGGTTTCAGATGCCGGGCCCGTCGCAGACATAAAAGGCGGGGCAAGCGCATGAAACTGAGTCCAAAGTTTTGGATGCAGGCGGCATCGTTTATTAGCTGTGAAACCCGCGCAGACTGGATGCGGGCTATGGAAGCGGAGCTGGGCGCTATTGAAACGCTTGAAGGTCGTAAAACCTTTGCGGCAGGATGTTTTCAGGCTGCGCTCTATGATTTTACCCGGTCCCGGCGCGGGCTGAGTATTATGGCACGCGGCGGCGGCGCTGTCCTTGCCTTGCTTATGAGCGGCTATGTTTTTGGCGTTGCCCTGAAATGGATAGGCGCAGCGGAAACGGCGGCTATGGGAATGCTGATTGCCGGGCTTAGCCTATATTACGCGGTTTGCGCAGCACTGCTTTGGGCCTCGTTACGCCGGCTTCAAATTTTTGCGATTTCAGGTTTTGGCGCAGCGGTTTGCGGCCATATTTATTTTCGTCTCCTTGCACCGCAGTGGGAAAGCTTGAGCCCGGAATTTTTGCAAGCCGTCAGTTTAGAAATGGCCGGCCTTATGACCGGTTTTTTCATCGCCGGCGCTTTCTTGCTCCGGCTGTATGATCCCAAGGATAGCCAATGTTGAATAAAGTCCGTATCGGGTTTGCAGTCTCGGCCGTTTTGCTCGGTGTTGCGCATCTTATTTTTGGGTTCATTGTCTTTCCGCAAATCAATCCGGACGTGCTTTGGTTTCTCGGTGCGGGCATCGCAATGATCGTCACGGGCCTCGGGAATTTTCAGTCCCGAAGCCCGTTTATTCTACGAACTCAAAATGCGCTGACCTTCGCATATATTGCAGGCTTGGCCTATTATCTGCCGCAGCCCCAAGTGCTGATTGGACTGTTTTTATTTACGGGGCTGTTCGCTCTGTCTTTGCGCAAGACCAGCGGTTAACCCGCTCCCGTTACCGTGACAGCAAACGCATATTCCATCGCGGTTTCTTTCAAGCTGTCATAGCGCCCGCTCTCGCCTTGATGACCTGCGTCCATGTTAATCTTGAGCAGGACCGGCGCGTCTCCGGTTTGGTGATCGCGTAATTTCGCGGCCCATTTCGCCGGCTCCCAATAGGTGACGCGCGGGTCAGTCAGGCCGCCGGTGATCAGCATGGCCGGGTAATTTCGCGCCGTAACATTGTCGTACGGCGAATAAGCTGCGATGCGGTCATAATCGGTTTCCGATATCAGCGGATTTCCCCATTCCGGCCATTCCGGTGGGGTCAGGGGCAGGCTCTCATCGCTCATCGTATTTAAGACGTCAACAAATGGGACGGCCGCGATAACGCCCGCAAATAGGCCGGGGTCTTGGTTGACCGCAGCGCCAACGAGCAATCCTCCGGCCGAACCGCCGTGTGCGACGAGCCGGCCGCGCGACGTGTACCCGGCCTCGCAAAGGGCGTTCCCGGCGTCGACAAAGTCATCAAAGGTTTTGTGTTTTTTGTCCATTTTGCCGTCGAGATACCATTGATAGCCCTTCGCCATACCGCCGCGTATGTGAGCAATCGCGTAAACGAAGCCGCGATCCACCAAGGACAAAATTGAGGTGCGAAACCCGGCCTGGATTGTAATCCCATAAGAGCCGTAGCCGTAGAGCAGAAGCGGCGCGGCTCCGTCTTTATTCAGGCCGGCTTTATATATCAGTGTTACCGGAACAGAGGCGCCGTCGCGGGCCGTAATGCTCAGGCGCTCACAGTGATAATCGTCCGGATTATGGCCGGACGGCACTTCGCGGGTTTTGCGTAAAGTTCGCTCGCGCGTCGCCATATCGTAATCAAAGACTTGGCCGGGCGTCGTCGGAGAGCTGTAGGAAAACCGCATGACGGGTGTATCATATTCATATCCGCCGGACAGGCCGAGGCTGTAGGCCTCTTCATCAAACTCTATGCTGTGCTCATCGCCTGTGCTCATGTCGCGGACAACAATACGGGGCAGGGCGTCGGCGCGTTCTATGCGGGTCATATGTCCGGCGTAGGTTTCCAAGCCAAGGATTAAAACGCCGGGCCGGTGCGTAATGACCGCTTCCCATGTTGACACGCCGCGCGCGGTAATCGGTGCACGCATGACTTTGAAATCGGTTGCGCCGCCTTCATTAGTCAAAATGTAAAAATAATCGCCATGTTCATGCAGGTCATATTCCACGCCGTCTCTGCGCAAGCAAAACAAGACCGGTTCAGCATCAGGGGCATCCAAAAGCCAAGTTTCCGATGTGGTATGATTGTGGGTGTTGATCTCAATAAAGCTTGAATTGTCTGATTGACCGATGCCGACGAAAAACCCCGGATCTTCTTCTTTGAAAACCTGCTCAGGCTTGCTGCCCGGAGTTTTGATGTTTTGGCGAAAAACCGTTGACGGGCGTTCGTTTTCGTCTCGCTCCACCCAAAACAGCGTGGCGTGATCCTGACTCCAAACGACGTCACCTGTAGTGTTTTCAATCGTAACATTCAGTGGCGCGCCGGTTTCAAGATTGATCAGGGTAACGGTATATTTTTCGGACCCCTGTTTATCGATGGCGTAGGCTAAAATGGCGTGATCATCGGAATGCACAACGCAGCCTAAATCGAAATAAGCGGCGTCTTTGGCCAGGGCGTCTGCGTCAAGAATTACGGTTTGCGATTCCGGTTTGCCGCGCTCCTGCCGAATATAAACGCCGTGTTGATCGCCCGGGCGAAACTTATGTCCGTATTCATATGGCCCGTCAGGAGAAGGCACGCTGCTGTCATCGTCTTTCAGGCGGCCTTTCATCTCAGCGAATATTTCGGCTTGCAAATTTTTCGTCCCGGCGAACATAGCTGCAGTATAGGCGTTCTCAGCGTTTAAGACTGCGCGTATATCCCCGGATAAGGCTGCCGGCTTTTTCATAACGGCTCGCCAGTTGTCATCTTTAAGCCAAGCATAGTCATCGATGCGTGTGCGCCCGACCTGCGTTACAGAATGAGGGCGTTTGGGGGTTTGCGGAGCGGCAAATTCAGGAAACATGGGCGGTTATCTCTTTTATAGTGGACTCTTTATATGAGAAGCGAGACCGCCGGCGGCAAGGGCCAAAAATCGTTGTTTTGTCCACTCTTGGTTAACCATGGCTGATTAATCTGCTGTCAAAACGTGTGGATATTCAAATGGCTCAAGCCAAAGCAGTTAACACCGGCGATGACGCCGCTTTAAACCTGATAAACGTTGCTCCGGCGGAAAGCAGCGTGCGCCGCGCTTTGGTCAAACGTCTCGCTGACGTGATTTGTATTCCCGCCAGTCAGTTAACCCCGCAAGAACGCCACATGGCCGGTGATGTGCTGGTTGAGCTTTTGCGTGATGCTGATAAGCCTATGCGGATCAGCGTGGCGAAACGCCTGGTTATGCTCAATGAGGCCCCGCGAACCATCCTGTTGATCCTGGCCCGTGATGATATTGAAGTTGCCAAATATATTCTTGAAGAATCCAGAAGTCTGACAGATTCCGATCTGATTTTTATTGCTAAATCAGTTACCACTGCTCATCGCAAGACTATGGCCTTGCGTCGCAAAATTTCTGATTCTGTCGTGGATGCTCTGGCTGAATATCTGGAAGAAGACGTCGTTGAGACTTTGCTCAAAAATAAGGGCGCAAATTTCAGCGAAAAGACCATACAGCGCATTCTGACAGTGTCGCGTAACACACCGCAATACGTGCCCTTGCTGGCAAAGCGTGATGAAACCCGCCCGTCTCATGGTTTGACGATGTTCTGGTGGGCTGATCATAGTTCGCGCAAGGCGATTTTGACCCGGTTTGCGGTCACGCGTAACGTCCTCCAGGAAACTTGCGGAGATTTGTTTGCGCCGGCCGCTGCCGAAGGATGGCAAGACGCGGCCGTCCGTAAAGCGCTTCAGTTTATTGATCGCCGCCAAAGAAACCGCATCGCGGCAGAACGCAGCAAATATGACAGTCTGGAAGCTGCTATTGAGGCCGCTGAAGTTATCGGCCTGACCCGCGAGATTGCCGAAGAAATTTCATACATGGCGGGCATTAAACCGGCGACCGGCGCGCAAATCATGACCGATAAAACCGGCGAAGGTTTGGCTATTTTATGTAAAGCGCCCGGTCTGCACCGTGATTATCTGCGTAAACTTTGGGTGGCCCTGCGCCGTGAACCCGGTCCCGTCGACGAGCCAAGCGACGGTTTGCAAAATATTATTACGGTCTATGATCAAATTTCCACAGACAAGGCGCAAACGGTTCTTCGTTACTGGAACTGGTCGCTGACATCGTCCCTGAATGTTGATGTTTTGCAGCATATCAAAAACGGCGTTATTCCTAATGAAGACGAATTTGGCGCGGCTGCTGTAACGGCGGCGCTCGTCTTTGGTCGCCGGCAACGCTAAAGTTTAAAATTACCCACAAAATTTATCGGAAATCGCGCGCAAAGCCTTGGCGCGGCTTGCCGCCTCGTCTATCAATCGGGAGCAGGATTTTGCCTGCACTTAGGGAGTGGTAAGTATGGTGCGTTTTGCCGTCGTTTTATCGATTATTATGTCGCTTTACTGGCTGACCCTGTCTTTTTATTTTGAGCCCCTGATTATGGGTTTCGGTGTGGCTTCCGTATTATTTACAGTCGGGCTTTGCTACCGCATGCGTATATTGGACGCTGAAACTGTCCCCTATTTGCATATGCCGACAACTCTGGCGTATTTTCGCTGGCTGTTCGTCGAAGTTGTGAAGGCTAATTTTGCTGTCGTAAAAGCTGTCTTGCGCCCCGATATGGAAATCAGTCCTACTTTGCTGACGGTACCGACGCCGCAGACATCAGATATCGGAAAGACGATGTTTGCCAACTCTATCACGCTGACTCCCGGAACTGTCAGCATGGACATTGGAGAGGACGGCATATTGGTTCACGCGCTTTTGTCCGAAATGGCAAATGCAGACGATTTTAAAGAAATGGGCGAGCGTTCCGGCTGGTCTGTCGGTGAGGAGACGTCATTGTGACGGACGGATTTTTACTTAAAGTTTATGTCGCCGCGACCATTTTGTTGATGGTTGGCATGGCGCTTATCTTGGTGCGCCTTATCGCAGGCCCGACACTTTATGACCGGGCTTTGGCGGTGAACTCATTCGGAACAAAGATCGTTTTATTTCTGTGCATGTTCAGCCTGATTATCGGTCGCGCCGATGGTGTCGATATTGCGATACTCTACGCGCTGATGAATTTCATTGCGACAGTCGCTATTTTGAAATTCTTCCGTTACCGCGCCTTATCAGAGCCAATGGCTCCCTTGCCTGCATCGGCAAAATTTGACGCGTTGCGTGAAAGACGCCGCAATGAGAGGTCACGCTGATGGCCGCTGATAAAGCACATGGGACGCAATCCGTCGGCGTGGATATACCGTGGGATGCGGTTTTGGATTGGGGGCTGGCGCTCGCATCTTCCGGCTTGATACTCTCCGGCGTCTTCTTTGTCTTGGCCGGTGCTTTGGGCGTGCTTCGCATGCCTGATTTTTTCACGCGCATGCATGCTGCGGGTATGACGGATACGTTGGGGGCCGAGTTTATTTTATTCGGATTAATTCTTCAGACAGGCTTTTCGCAAATGACGCTGAAGCTCTTATTGGTCGCATTTTTTCTGTTTTTAACAAGCCCGACCGCAACTCACGCCATCGCCAATGCGGCGTTGAAGTCAGGTCTGAAGCCGCAGCTTGGAACCTATAAAGCGCCCGATCTTTCGCAGATTGAAGGCTCTTCAAACGAAGCAGATTCTGACAAAGCGGGAGGGCACTGATGCTCAACTTAATTAACGCCGCCGCTGCGCAGGCCGGAAATGTGCCGCCGACCTTAATTATTGATATTTGCCTGATGGCAATGCTCGTGGTTGTTGCATTTGCAATTGTACGCATCCGGTCATTGTTTGCTATTGTTATGCTTCAGGGTGTCTACAGCCTCTTGTCGGCTGCGTGGTTTGTGTCGCTGGACGCCGTGGATGTCGCCTTTACTGAATCGGCCGTCGGTGCCGGTATTTCTACAGTTTTGATGCTCAGCGCTATGCTTCTGACCGACCGTAAATCGGCCCCGGTCCCGGTTAAAAAAGCGCTTGGCCCGCTTATGGTCTGTGTTCTGGCCGGTGCGGCAATGTTCTATGCCATCCCTGATATGCCGGCATTCGGCGATCCTGATTCTCCGGCAAATACCGGCCCCGGCATGGAATACATGACCGCTTCGGTTAAGCAGGTCGAAGTCCCCAATGTCGTAACGGCAGTGCTGGCCAGCTATCGGGGTTATGACACGATGGCGGAAACCGTTGTGATTTTTATGGCCGGTTTGGGCGTGCTTTTATTACTGGGATTGAACGGAAATGCCGGATTCTGGCAGGCGAAAGTTCAAGGGCAGAATATTTGCACTCAAGCTGCGCCTCGTGCCCGCATTCTTACATCACCAAGCGATAAGCCCAATACGGAGCCGCGCGCACCCGGTGACCCGGAGCCAAGTTCAAAAAATACTTCGGTAAAGAAAGTTGCTGCAAAAAAAACTGCGGCAAGAAAAACGGCAGCTAAGAAACCGGCAACTAAAAGAACTACGTCCAAAAAAGCCGCTAAAAAACCGGCTAAGCCCAAAGGGGAGGCGTCATGAATTCCCATTTAATTCTGCGAACGGTTTCAAAGTTTTTGATTCCTCTGATTGTTGTTTACGGCCTTTATGTCCATTTTCATGGAGATTTTGGTCCCGGTGGCGGCTTTCAGGCCGGCGTAATTGTGGCGGCGGCCGTTGTGCTTTACGCGCTGATTTTTGGTCTTGATGCCTGCAAAGTTGCTGTCCCGCCAAGTTGGATCCGCATCGGCATGACCACCGGCGTTTTGCTTTATGTCGGTACAGGCGTTGTGACGTGGCTGCTCGGCGGCGCCTTTTTGGATTATGATGTTCTGCGCAATAATCCTGATCACCCTGCAGGGCAACATTTGGGCATTATCTTGGTTGAACTGGGCGTTTTGTTCACGGTTGCAACGGTTATGGTTGCAATTTTCTATGCTTTCGGGTCGCGTACACCGGATATTTCGGATGAGGATTGGTAAATGCTGAGCATGATTGCCGAACACTTTAATTATGCCGTCGTTATCGTCTTGATGATGACCGGACTTTATGTGGTTTTTGCATCTGATAATATGATCAAGAAGTTGGTCGGATTGTCCGTATTTCAGACCTCTGTTTTTCTTCTCTATATCACCATCGGTAAAGTCACCGGCGGTATTCCGCCGATTATCGAAGGTTTGCATGGCGGGGGTCACGACGCAGACCACGCCAATGCTGCGGCCCAAGGCCTGCAAGCTGCCGCCGGCGCGGCCAAGGGCACGCATGGCAGTGATTACGGCGCGGGACACAGCGCGGAAATTTTGTACTCAAATCCACTCCCTCACGTTTTAATCCTAACCGCGATTGTGGTTGGCGTGGCGACTTTGTCGGTTGGCCTGGCATTGGTTGTGCGTATTCGCGAAGTTTATGGCACCATTGAAGAGGCCGAAATTGATCAAATAAATTACGCTTTCAACCTCGAAGGCACAGGCGAGGCGGCTTCGGATGTTTAATATATTAGCCCTAAGCCAAGCTTGGCTGACCAATGAAGCGCCGGTCGCGATTGTCGTCTTGCCGCTGATAATGGGCGCTGTTTGCGCTCTGCTTCCCAAAGAGCGCCTGGCTTGGTTCTGCGTTTTGATTACGACCCTGATTTGTACAGGATTGTCATTTTTAATTCTTCGCGACGTTATGGCCAACGGTACAATCAGTTACGCGCTGGGCGGATGGGATCCGCCGCTTGGAATTGAATATCGTGTTGACGGCCTGAATGCTCCGGTGTTGATGCTGATTTCTGTCATTGGCGTAATCTGCACGCTCTACGCTCTGCGCAGCGTGTCGGCAGAAATTGAACCGAAAAAGCGCGGACCGTTCTACGGCGCGTTCATGATCGCCTTTGCCGGACTTTTGGGCATGGTTGTGACGGGTGATGCGTTCAATGTTTTCGTTTTTCTCGAAGTCTCTTCTATCTCGACCTATGTGCTCGTCGCTATGGGGGCGAGCCGAGATCGCCGTGCATTAAACGCAGCTTATAATTACCTCATCTTGGGTTCTATAGGTGCGACGTTCTTCGTTATCGGCGTCGGCTTTTTGTACATGCAAACCGGCACGCTCAATATGGCTGACATTGCCCGCATTTTAGCCGAGAGCCCTGAGAGCCGCGTTACCCAAGTTGCATTTGCTTTTATTGTAGTGGGTCTTGGCTTGAAATTGGCTATGTTCCCGCTGCATCTTTGGCTGCCGGGGGCTTACGCCTATGCCCCGAGTTTTGTGACAGCCTTTTTGGCGGCCACAGCCACAAAAGCGGCTCTTTATTTACTGTTTCGGTTCGTGTTTACGATCTTTGACCCGACGGCAGATTTCATTATTTCTGCACTGACATGGCTTTTGGCTGTACTGGGCGTTATCGGTATGTTTTTTGCCAGTTTTCAGGCGATTTTCCAAAGCGATGCGCGGCGGCTTCTCGCGTTTTCGTCCGTGGCGCAAGTGGGTTATATGCTGCTCGGCGTCGGGATTGGCACAATGGCGGGCGTCACGGCGGGCTATGTTCATTTGCTCGGTCATGCCATGACCAAAGGCGCGCTGTTCTTATGCCTTGGCGCGATATGGTATCAGTTTGGGATTACCCGAATTTCTGATTTTAAGGGTCTCGGCAAAACCATGCCGTGGACAATGGGCGCATTTACGATAGCCGGCATTTCTTTGATCGGCGTTCCCGGAACGGTCGGTTTTGTGTCAAAATTCGCGCTGCTGACAGCGGCGGCTGACAAAGGCTGGTGGTGGGCTGTTGCCGCAATAATGTTTACGTCCATCCTCGCGCTTATCTATATCGGACGCATGCTGGAGGCCGCTTGGCTCCAAGATCGGCCCAAAGTGGACGGCGTTGATGTGGCCACCCGCGAAGCGCCGGCCTCGATGCTGATTGCTATGTGGACGCTTGCAATTGCCTGCGTCGTCTTCGGCGTAAATGCCAGTTGGCCGCTGGAGCTTGCGGGCCGTGCAGCAAGCGTGATTATGGGAGGCGCAGGATAATGATGTTTTCTCCTGAAATCGCTTTAGCGCTGCTGTTGATCATTCCGATGATTGCAGCGATTTTGATTCCGCTCTTTGGAAAATCACCCAATGCGCGCGAAGCTGTTACGCTGATTGCCGGCGCGGCTTTGCTCGCCAATGTAATTTACCTGATTAATATCGTCGGAAGCGGCGCGCGGCCGGAATTGACTTTGGTTCCTTATCAGGGCCCGATGGATATTAAATTTGTTTTGGAGCCGCTCGGCGCAGTCTTTGCGGGAATTGCAAGCTCGCTGTGGATTATCAATTCGCTGTTCACAATCGGCTATATGCGCGGCAATAATGAGAAAAATCAAACGCGGTTTTACACGTTCGTTGCGATTGCGATCGCGGCGGCTATGGGCATTGCCGCATCGGGAAATTTGATAACGCTGTTTGTCTTTTACGAGATTTTGACGATCTCAACCTTTCCGCTGGTCACCCATAAAGGCGACGCCAAAGCGCGTAAAGGCGGCCGTATTTATATCGGTATTTTGATGGCGACATCGTTGGGGTTTTTGCTGCCCGCGATTATCGGCACTTACTACTTTGCCGGAACAACGGATTTTCAGGTCGGCGGCTTGTTTGAGGGCGCGATCAGTCCTGCGACCGCCGGTATTTTGCTGTTCCTGTTCGCCTTTGGGATCGGCAAGGCGGCGCTCATGCCGATCCATCCGTGGTTGCCAAATGCTATGGTTGCGCCGACGCCGGTTTCTGCGCTTTTGCATGCTGTGGCGGTGGTCAAAGCCGGCGTGTTTACCATGCTTAAAGTTGTGCTGTACGTCTTTGGCGCTGACCTGGTGCAGCAAACCGGAGCCGGGACAATGCTCGCCTATGTTGCGGCATTCTCAATTGTGGCCGCGTCAGTCATTGCGCTGCGGAAAGATAACCTCAAAGCGCGCTTGGCCTATTCGACTGTATCGCAGCTGTCATATATCACGCTCGGCGCAATGCTGGCGGCCCCGGCCGCGCTCATTGGCGGCGGGCTTCAGATCGTCATGCATGCCTGGGGTAAGATTACCCTGTTTATGTGCGCCGGCGCAATTTACACCGCCGCGCATCGCACAAATATCTCACAGCTTAACGGTTTGGGCCGTAAAATGCCGTGGGTGTTCGGCGCGTTTCTGGTGGGCTCTGCATCCATTATCGGACTGCCGCCATTGGGCGGGTCGTGGCCGAAATTTATGTTGATGGTCGGCGCGCTCGACAGTGGTAAAGCCGTTCTTATGGGGGCCCTGATTTTATCGTCCTTGCTGAACGTGGCTTATTTGACGCCGGTTGCTATTCGCGGATTTATGATGGCGCCTGATAACCCGGAAGAAGACGTAAAGATTAAGACGCCGCTTTTGGTCGTTCTGCCGCCGGTTATCACGGCCTTTGGCGTGCTTGTTCTTTTCTTCTTTGCAAGTGACATAATTGAATATTTGATGCCGGTATTGCCGCAAGGGACAGTGCTATGAGCGAGCGTAATAATGTAACAGAGCAGGGCGATATTCACCCGCTTGCTAAAAAATTTTTGTGGCTGGACAGCCCCAAGGTTAAGAAAAATTTCATATGGCTTTCTGTTTCCGGACTGGTCATGACAACCGTTCTGATGATTTTTTACCCCAATAAACATCCTGCGCCCTGGGAAGTCGGTCCGATGAAACTTATCGCCTATGGCGTCATCGGCGGCTTTGCTTACACATTTGTTGTCCTGTCCGCTAAACCGTTATTTGCGATGCTGTCACGGCCTGAGAATTTTTATGGGGAGGGCGATGATCATGATGTTTGATATGCTTCCGCACATTAATCCTGCTCTTGTCATCATTCTTGCCGGGGTTTTATGCATTTTCAGCCCATCGCATTTTGTGCGTAAGGCTCTCATGATTGTTGCGCCTGTTCTGGCCGGCATGATGATCTTCCAAACCTATGATCCGATCAATACGCTGCGTGGTCAATTTACCTTTGCCGGCATAGATTTTACGACGGTGCGCATTGACCGTCTGTCGATGATTTGGGGGTATGTGTTCTGTCTGGCCGGCCTCATAAACGGAATTTTTGCCTTCCATGAAAAATGCAAAATCTCTGACAGTTGCGCGCTTATATACACCGGCGCAGGCCTTGGGGCGGTCTTTGCAGGTGATTTGATTACTCTGTTTATGTTCTGGGAACTGACGGCCATAAGTTCGGTATTCCTTGTTTGGCGCGGCGGCCCTACGGCTTATGCGGCGGGTATGCGCTATTTGGGGTGGCATGTGCTGTCCGGCGTATTGCTTCTGGCGGGCGCGATTATGTATGGCCGTTATGCCGGCAATTATGACTTTAACAATATTGGCCTTGACGTGCCGGGCGGCTGGCTCATGCTGTTTGGTATCGGTATCAAAGCCGGCTTCCCGCTTTTGCATACTTGGATACAGGACGCTTACCCCAAAGCGAGCGTTACGGGCACGGTTGTCTTGGCGACCTTCTCTACCAAAATGGCGATCTACGCGCTGGCTCGCGGTTATGCCGGGACAGAAATTTTGATCTATATCGGCGTGATTATGACGCTCTTCCCGGTCTTCTTTGCGGTGATTGAAAATGACCTTCGTAAAGTTCTGGCGTACAGCCTGAACAACCAACTTGGCTTTATGGTCTGCGGTATCGGTGTCGGCTCCGCTATGGCGCTGAACGGCGTTGCCGGGCAAGTCGTTGTCCATATTATCTTTAAATCGCTCTTGTTTATGTCCATGGGCGCGGTTTTGCACCGTGTCGGAACAGCGAAAGCCAGCGAACTTGGCGGGCTGTTTCGGTCTATGCCGCTTACGACGATTGCCTGCCTGATTGGGGCGGCGTCTATTGCGGCGTTCCCGCTGTTTGCAGCATTCGTGACCAAATCTATGATCATCGCAGCGGTGTTTGAAAACCACAATTACATCGTCTTCCTGCTCCTGCTGTTCGCCTCTGCCGGCGTAATGGAGCATAGCGGGATCAAAGTTCCGTTCTTTGCCTTCTTCGCCCATGACAGCGGACGCCGCGTTAAAGAAGCACCGACGAATATGCTGCTGGCTATGGGCATTGCGGCCGCGTTTTGCTTGGTCTTGGCTTGGCCGTTTGGTGGGTATCAAATGCTGTTCGCGCTTATGCCTGAGCCGGAAATTGCCATGGAGTATATCCCGTATACGGGCAATCATATCCTGACTCAATTGCAGCTCTTATTTGCGGCCATGTTTGCGTTTGCTATGCTTAAGCGTCTTGGTATTTATCCGGACGAAAAACGGGCGCAAATCTTGGATATTGATTATTTGTGGCGGAAACCGGGCCTTGCGATTGCGAAATGGTCGGATGGCATGATGACCCGCTACGAAGCCTATCAAACCCGATTTGTTAAGCAGACTGCAGATAAAGCCGCCAAACGGCTCTATCAGGTCTTCAGTCCCGCCGGTTCGTTCAGTCAAGACGCGCCCAGCGGCGTCGCGGCGCTTATGACGGCCTGCATCTTGGCGCTCGCCCTGTTCCTTGTTTACTTCATAAGGTAGGCAGGAATGGCAGAGCCCAAAGACCTTTTGAAAATGACAACGCAGATTGTGGTGGCGCTCGCGTCAAACAATCCCGTGTCAAAAGAGGACCTGCCCGGCATTATCGCCTCGACGTACAAAGCGCTGTCAGAGAGCGCAAACGGTCCGGCAGCGGATGAGACGCCAAAACCGGTCCCGGCCGTGCCCATAGACGACTCTATTACCGAAGACTTTCTGATTTGCCTTGAAGACGGCAAGCCATTTAAATCTCTTAAACGGCATTTGCGCACTAAGTTTGACCTGACCCCTGAGGGTTACCGCGAAAAGTGGGGCCTGGCGCCGGACTATCCTATGGTTGCGCCGGGCTATGCCAAAGAGCGCTCTGAACTGGCCAAGCGTATGGGGCTTGGCAAAGGATAAGCTGTAATGCCACTCTCTGCCGGTTGCGGTCGGTTCGAATCGGCTGCGATATAAAAAACCTTGTTTTTTTCGCCAAGACGGCCGGATTTCCCAACCCCCGGCTTGCGAAAAAAATATGGTTAATGAATATTAACCCTTCGACGCATTAAAGCGATGTCGGAGGGATTTATGATTTCGGGAAACGCCTTACGGCATCAAATGATACTGCCGGAGCAGCAAGCTGTTTTTGATTATTGGCGCTCTAAATGCCGGGGCGGGGCGCTGCCGACCCGTGGCGATATCGATCCCTCTGAACTCGCGCCTTACCTGCCGACGGTCTCTTTGTTGGATGTCAAAGATGACGGCCTTAAGAACACCTTTCAATTTCGCCTCGCCGGCACCGGTCTTTATGACGTTTACAGCCGCGAAATCACCGGGAGCC
Organism: uncultured Robiginitomaculum sp.; assembly: GCA_938015875.1. Lineage (GTDB taxonomy): Bacteria > Pseudomonadota > Alphaproteobacteria > Caulobacterales > Maricaulaceae > Robiginitomaculum. The sequence goes on from CALLXE010000008.1 coordinate 25,840, forward strand.
GCTTGACTGACCTTCCGCCCGGCAGTCGCCGGGACTACTGGGACCGTGTGCTCAACAGAGTCGTCGCGCGCGGCAAACCATCTGCCGGCGCAATGCGCTCAGCCATAAGCGGCAGAACCCATATCGCGCAGTTTTGGGTGCGGTTGCCGCTGTCGACAGACGGAAAAACTGTCTCCATGATCCTTGGTTTTGATAAGTTCGTGAAATTGTCAGAAGTCGAGCTCTCCGAGAGCGCAAACGCCAAAATACCTGCATAAAACAAGCCTTTATATTAGGGTTAACCCTGTCTTAAGTCATGCAACCTATAGTTTATAATAAATAATTATAGGAATTTAATCCTCTTTTTGAATAATGCTGTTATAGTCGGCTTATGTCAAATCGGGGTAAATATATGCAGGCTGAGAAATACATTAAAAGCGATCTTGCGCGGGCGAGACTTGTGATGGCGGCTGTTTCGCTTGAGTTTGGTGTTCCTGACATCGAAGTTTGGTCGCAAACCAAAGGTGACTCGCGCAGCAGCTTTGCCCGTCAAATCGGAATGTATCTCACTCATATCGTTTTTGAAATTAATCTGTCCCGTGTTGCCCGTACATTTAATCGTGATCGCAGTACAGCCAGCCATGCGTGCAGGGTCGTCGAAGAATCCCGTGATGACGAATTAATTGATGACAAGCTGACCCGCCTCGAAGCGTTCTTGGAGCGCGCCCCTCATCCTGCCCCGGAGTTTAATTATGACCCTGCATAATCCTAAATTATTGTCGCGATTGGCAGAAAAAAAAGCGCTGATCATAGAAGATGTGCGCGCCGGCTGCACGACATATGCAGCCTATCCCGGTGGGGACCGGCGGTGCCGTCCGATCAGCTGGATCAGCAAAGATGTGTTTTCCCGCTGGCTCTCTGATGGCGTCATTGTCCCCAGGGGCAAAGGCTTTGAAGTTTCTGAAAGCGCGGGTCTTCGCGCCGGATCGGGCGCCCCTCATCGCAAAATGGTGCGCGAAACGATAAGCGGTGAAGACGGCGTGTTTCGTCCTGCATCGGTCAATTTGAATACGCGGTCAGTTCTGCGCTCTTTGGCGCAACGGCTTGATAAAGCCGGAGATCCGTTTCTTAACGCCGCAGAGCTCAGTGCCGGGGAGCAGTTTTCCAAAGACTACGCCCGGGCAAATTACGGCAAAACGCAAACACAAAATTATGCCGCTGCCGGAAGTGATAGGCGCCGTGCTAACACAGCCGAAGATGCCATCATTGCAGCCATAGACAGCGAGAAACGCATTACGGCTGCGATTGATTATGTCGGGCCGGGGCTAAGCCGCGCGGTGATATCAATTTGCGGTAAAGATATGGGACTGGAAGAAATGGAGCGCATGGAAGGTTGGACCCGGCGCTCGGGCCGCACTGTATTGAAATTGGCTTTGCAACGCTTATCGGAATTTTACGGCACGACGCCGGGTGTATATGCACCGCGTCACCACGGCTATTCAGATAAGGTGCGTGCGTCGCTTTGAATCCGAGCGACCATGGCTGCCAGCCCATTGCTGCGTTGCATGGACAAATGCTCTGCCAGCCCCAGATCTGAAAACACGGATTTGGCATCAATGGCGAGGATATCTTCGGGTGTTTGGTCCGAGAAAAGCGCAAGCGTTACCGCGACCAAGCCTTTAACGATGTGGGCGTCGCTGTCGCCGCGATATGATAATGTGCCATTATCGTTTTGCAATTTCACCAACCAGACCTGAGAGACGCAGCCTTTAACCTTCGTCACCTCATTGCGCTCTGCGGGGTCAAGGGGCGGAAGGGCTTTGCCCAGTTCGATCACATGGACATAGCGGTCCTCCCAATCGTCAAGAAAAGCAAAGTCGTCCACGAGGTCTTGGATGTGCGGGGCGTGTGTCATGAGCGTGACTTAAGAAGCCCGCCCTATGAGTACAAGGCCTAATAGCCTGCTTTGACCAAACAGTCGCTGCCATCGGTTAATTGATGCTCTGCAATGCAATAGGCGTCTTCGTATTTGTAGTGTCCCGCGGCAAGGCATTGCTCCGTGTGAAGGCGCGCCCATTTCGTGCACTGATTGAGGCTTGGCGTGGTCATGTAATTTGCGATCCACGCAGAGCTTTTACTGTCCGTGGCGCCCAAAACATCCAAAGCGCCAAGGGTCAGCGCCCGTTTCATCCGTTTGTTCATTTGCGGGTTACCGCCTGTCATGACGCCGCCTTTACCGAAGGCGCGCCAAAATGCTTCCGTGCGCTGCGGCCCGTCAAAATCGCGGCTGCTGACCGCACCGGCGGCCGCAATGTTGCGCTGTGAATTGCTGTCAATAGACGCCAAAACATTGCGTGAGGCTTTAAGCGCAGCAATGCGCTCTTTTCGCGAATCTGCCCGCTGCTTTTTCCATGCCGGGTTCTTTTGAAGGCTGTAAGATTGAGACTTCAGTTGCACGCCGGCGCTGCGAATAATTGAAATATCCTCGCTCCACGCGGCTGAAATGTCGGCGGCGGCGGCGTAAGATCCGCTGAATTGAGTGGCATAATCCGCGCCTGCGTAAAGCTGATAAACAACGCTGTCCAGACCTTGGCTTTGCGCGGCGTCAAGAACACTGTCTACAAATTGCGTGTTTTGCGTTGCTATTAATGCGCCATAGCTTGTCATGCCGGCCCCCAATATCGGAGAGTACATAACGGTTAAATCATCCATCATGCGATTGAGGTCGTTCTTATCATTAATGGGGTAGGCGGCGGCACGGGCAACCCGGCGCATAATGCCGGCGTGAGACGCAGCGCTGCGAACCAAAGCTTCACTCATCCGCACTTCCGGCGCGCGGGCGGGAAGTGATAATGGCTGCTGCGCAGGGGCAGGAGGCGGAGCCTGCACGATAACGGGCGCGGGAGCCGGCGCGGGGGCGACAATAACGGGCTGCGGTGCAGACGTCGTCGCGCAAGCTGCCATTAATGCTGCGATCCCTATCAGCATCGAAGGCGTCAAAATCCGTAATGTTTGCATGTCGTTACCTTTATTGCAGTGCCTCCCCGGCCCAATACTGGTATGCAGGTTTATTATCGGGCGAAAGTCTTAATATCATCTTTCCCTGATGCGGTGTTTGTGTTGGGTGTATTTTTTATCCCCGTATATGCCATTGCGCGAATTTGCTCGCGAAACGTAGCGCTAACCCGCTATATGTTAACGTCAACAAGCTCTGATTTTCACAGGGTACATTAGCAATGTTGCTAAAATGAAAGCGGTTTATGGCTTTATCTGAAACAGACTTATCCTTGCGCAATGGCGGTCCTGCTTACGGGCTTCGTCTGATCAGTTTTATTTGGATCATTGCCGTTATTGCCGCCGTTATTGCCGCGGTCATGAGCGGGGCTTCCGTACAGGATTTGGTAGTTGGGGCAAGCGCTGCAACAGCGCCGGCGATTCTGGGCTTTATCCTTGCGCCTTACAGCGACAGGGAGTGGGCGCGCGTCGGCATTATATTTTCCTGGACGGCCTTGGCGGTGACCGCAACATTGGCGATCGCATTTTTGCCGATGGCATTTTTGTTTTTGTGCGCGCCTGCAGCGGCCGTTTTGTTTAAGCGCGAAATGGTGATTGAAGCCATGGTGTTGTCCGCGATTGCTGCCGGTGCCGTTTGGTACGCGTCGCGATGGGGTTTGAATACCGGCCTTGACGCCGGTCTGCCGCTGTCAGATTGGGCCAAAACGGCCGGTCCGGCGGCGACGATTGTTTTTATGGTAGCGTCTATGTTTGCCGTCAGCGGGCGCAGCGAGGCGCAAAGCGGGGGGGCTGTGACGCCTGCGCTCGCGGCAAATGATACAGCGCCGGCAGTCGACAGCTTTGATGATTTGGCGGCGCCTGTTTTGCGCGTTGATGAAGAAGGCTTGATCCTTGCCGGAACGCAGGCCGCCGCCGCGCTTATTCAATTAAAACCCGGTAAGCGTTATGATATCAATGAAGTCATGGGCTTTGCGCCCGGCATTCAGATGACGCCCCGTGACCTTATTTCCGCTTCCATTATTTCCGGCGCTGTTCGCGAAATGCATGCGGGAATACTGCCTAATCCTGACGGAATATTTGATAAGAAAATCTCTGTGTTTCCCCGGGGTGATATGGCGGACATTTTAATTACGAATATTGCCGGCGAAGTTTCAGAGCTTGCCGCCCTCAAAGATATGCGCGTGCAAGCCGACAAAGATGCTGACAGCAAAACTCTGTTTTTTGCAGGCGTCAGCCATGAACTTCGGACGCCTCTGAACGCGATTATAGGATTTTCCGATATGATGCGTTCACGGCTTTTCGGGCCGCTCCCGGGAAAGTATTCTGAATATGCCGACCTGATCCATGACAGCGGTCAGCACATGCTTGATCTGATCGGCGATGTCTTGGACATGTCAAAGATTGAGGCCGGGAAGTATGAACTGTCTTACGATGATTTTGACGCTGCTGATGTTGCGCGTTCAGGCATGAAAATGATCCGGCCGTCGGCAGATGCTGCCGAAGTGATACTGGACGCGGATATTGATGACAGCCTGCCGATTATGGTTCGGGCTGACCGCAGGGCTATGCGCCAAATCATTCTGAACCTGCTCAGTAATGCGGTGAAGTTTACGCCCAAGGGCGGACGAATTACGACGAGCGTGGCCCGCGTCGGGAGCAATATTCGCATAAGCGTCGAAGATACAGGCTCAGGTATGAGCCGTGAAGAACTGTCTATTGCGGGCACGGCCTATGTTCAGGGCAAGGGCGGTAAAGACAGCGCGGCTCGCGGAACGGGCTTGGGGCTGTCCTTGGTTAAATCTTTGACCGAGCTTCACGGCGGTCAATTTGAAATCGACAGCGCGCCCGGTCAAGGCACAACGGCAACAGTGACCCTGCCGGCCGGTGACATTGCCGCTGACTAGCCTATCTTTTTATTTGATGACGACGGTGCAGCAAGGCCAAGCAACATCAAGGCCATTAGGGCGACCAGTAAGATCAGTAACCCTTTGGACGTGAAATCACCGCTAAGCATGGCTGTGATGCCTTGCTTGAAATCCGTGCCTGTCTTGGCCTGCGGCATAGCCGAAATTTTCACGGCCGGCGTTTTACCGAGAAGCGCTTTCGTTTTTGTTTCAACATTGGCTTTGAAATAAGCGGGGCTGAACGTTGACCAATCAAGCCATTGCGCGAGGGTGTTTTTGTTCGACGAGGCGGAAATTGCGGGCGCCGCAATCGCAGGGGACGTCCGGCCGCGCAAGACAGCCGGGCGATAGACTGCCTTTGTAATGATGGGCGCAGGCGCCGTTTTTTGTTGCCGCAAAACCGGAGCCATCGGCCGGACTTGAGTTTTGGCTTGCAGTGTCGACTCTGATGATTTCAGCGCCGGCTTCATGGCAACTAAAGCGCTGAGCGTCGAGGCAAACCGGTCGCGAGCAGCGGCATTAAAATCACCAACGACCTGTGCAATATTGTTGCCTGAGCGAGCGCCGGGGCGCGCGATAAGGCGCGAATCCGCAGTTTGCAGCAAAGTCACCGCAGTGCGGTCCCAGCGCGCAACGCCGCCGGATAAATTGGACCAGTTCGGATCTTGTACCAATGCATTGGCAAGACCCGCGAAATCGCGGGGGCGCGGGGTAGAGATTACCCCAATTGCAGAGCCGCTCTTTTGTCCTGCATAGACAGCAGCGATACCGGCCGCGCCGGTGCGCGGGGCGGTATTAATTTTGCGCGCCGCAAGGGCAAACGCTTGATCCGCATTAGCGCCGGCAACTTTTGCGCGGGCAGTCTGTGCGGCAGGAACAGGGAGGCGGCCTCGCATCGCATCTTGGAAAGCGCGCGGCGCTCCCGACAGCATAGCTAATTTCGATGTCGGCAACGGACCGAGAACAAGCGCGTTACGGCTGCTATCAAGGCTCTCGGGGGCGCGGGTTAAAAAGCGCGCGGCGGTCCAGCCCTCGCCGGATGTTTGGGCTGCTTTCGCCAGGATTTTAAGGGCGGCTGCGCGGTCGGCCTCGCCGCCTGTAAAATATACATCTGTCAGGCCGGCTGCGGCGTCAGAAAATGGCGCGCCTGCGGCGGCAAAGCTGCCCAAATCTAACAGGCCGCTTTCGGGCGTCTCTATAAGGAGAGCCGAATTTGTTGTCACCAAAAGCTGTGGGGGCAGCAGGCTTGCGGCTGTGCAGGCCTCGCCGGCGATTAAATCGGGCGTAACTGTGATAACGTTTTTCCCTGACAGAAGACTGCCGGCCGGAAACGGAAAGGCTACGATTTTGCTGATTTTATCCATCTTCGTATAGCCCAGAGGGGCGCCGTTCAGCGCGACAGAGACGCGCGATCCATCGGCGATATCAGATGATTTGGATAGGCCGAGACGAAGTTCTCCCGTAGACATTTGCGCGTTTTGAACCTTAAACGTGAGTTTTTCAGGTGCAGGGTTCAGCCCGCTGCTAAAATTGCTTGCGCCTAAATCTGTCCAAGAGCGACGACCCTTGACCGGGGTTGCTGTTTCGTAAGAGAACGGCATTTGGACGCTCATTTGCGACAGAGACACGCGGGCACGGCGAGAGCGCGGCAAATGAGCATATGCAAAGCTCTGAACCAGCGCTTTTAAATCGGCTTGATTATCTGCGGTAATAATGATCTGAGGCCGTCGAGACACGGACTGTATTCCGATAACCGGGTTCTCATCTGCAATAATCTCGGAGCTTTTGATAAGACGCCCCAATTGCGCACGCGTACCGACATATATTTTTAAATCGGCATGGCTGTCTCTCAATTTAAATGTCGGAATATCTTTAACTCGCAGGCCGATGGCCTGGGCCGCTAGAGCTTCCAAAGCGGCTTTGTCATCGCCTTTGGCAATAATGGCGACGGTTCGCGGCGCTGTCATGGGGTGGGCCAAACGTGGCTCTATATGCGCGATTTGATAGCCTGCACCTTTGGAACGAACGTCAGCCGAGATACGGCTGCTTTCCAAATCAATGACCCATTTTCCGTGATTTTTATCAGAGCATATGCCCGCCTCTGCGCCTGTATAGGTCAGGCTGACTGTATTGTTTTGACTGCGAACCCGCGCGCCGGATAATGCAATTTCGGCGGAAAAACCATTGCCGCGACTGTTAATCGGGACGGGTTTGCCGGAATTGAACCGAACCATAATCGTTGCGTTTCCGTCAATATTGCCCTGCGGCAGCGCTCTGATTTTAAGGCGAATATCTGAGGCGTAATCACCGGCAGGAATATCGAAAGTAAACTCTGCTTTGCCGGTGGCATGGTCCAGTATAAGCTCGTCTTTGCCGGTAATGTCTTTTAGTGAGGCAGACAACTTTTGCGTTTTCGCGGTGGACAAATCTGTGGTCGGGACGACAGCTGCGTGTACGCCGGGCGCTGTAAACGTCACGAAAATAACCGCCATGACAGCGGTTAACGCCGCGCCGAGACTTGAAATTTGCTTATAATGGAACATGTTTGAGGCCTTATGTTTAATCAAAGACAAACATTGCAAGGCGAGTGCCGGGTCGGCGATTTGCTCGCGTCTCGGGCGAAAAAATGCAGATTGACAGAATGATGAGCCCGCGTATCAAAACGCATATTTGGGTTTCGGCTCTCATCCGGCGCGTCCAAGCGGGCGGTGCATTTGTATATGTGGCTCAGAAAGGCGATATTGACAGCGGGATTGCCCTTTTAAAGGTCTGTACCATGGACGGGCAGGCTGCGCTTTATGCCCCTGAACGCAGTTTTGACGGAGAAAGCGGCTACCGCATAATCGCAGAGGGGCCGGAGCGTCACATTGATGAGAAAATCAGAGGCCGCGCGCGTTTTGACCCTGATCTTTGGGCCATAGAGATCGAAGACCGCAAGGGCCGTCATTTTTTGACAGAAAAGGTTTTTCAGGATTGATTTGCAACACGCCGACAGATTTTCTGCACGCAGGCGTTTAAGCGTTAATTACCACTTGCTTCAGGATTATATTATGCACATTCGCCCGGCTTGCTTCTCTGCTTTATTCTTTTCCGGACTTTTAACCGGCTGCGGCGGCGGTGGCGGCGGAGGTGGTGGCGGAACAATAGTCACGCCGCCGACCCCGGTCAATTCTGCGCCGGTTTTATCAGCAGCCAATGCGGATCAGTCCGTGACGACGGGCGCATCTTTTACATATGATGCGACGCGCGGGGGAAGTGCGTTCACAGATGCTGATAACGATACCCTGTCTTATTCTGTCGCATATGCGCCGGCCGCCGGCGGGCTGACCGACAGTGCAGGTGTTGTCTCCGGTACGCCGGGCGCAGCCGGAAACATTACGGTCACGATTACAGCAACGGACCCTGACGGCGCGGCAGCGTCGGATGTGTTTGTGATTACGGTGGCCGATGCGCCGACCCCGTCATCGAAACCCAATATATTGTTCATTATTTCGGATGACCAAGGGCAGGATTCCTCTGCGCAATATGCTCTGTCATCAGACGTGCCTAATACGCCGGTTTTAAACGGCCTTGCTGACGCGGGATTGGTGTTTGACAATGCATGGGTCAATCCGGTGTGTACGCCAACCAGAGGCGGACTGATTTCCGGACGCTATGGTTTTCGCACAGGGGTTCTGAATGTCGGCGACCCGCTGCCCGCCACGGAAACCATCTTGCAAAGTTATATGAAAACTGATGCGGCGACGTCTGATTACAAAAGTGCTATGATTGGTAAATGGCATTTGGGCGGCGGTCCTTCCGGGCCTAATGCGGCCGGAATTGATCACTTTGCAGGCATCATCAGCGGCGGAATCGGAGACTATTACAGTTGGCCTTTGGTCGTGAACGGCACAAGCAGCACGTCTGCGACCTATGCGACAACGGAGTTAACAGACCGGGCGATTGATTGGATTGATGACCAAAGTGATCCCTGGTTTGTGTGGCTCTCTTATAACGCTCCGCATACACCATTTCATGTCCCGCCTGCGAGCCTGCACAGCCGCACATTGTCGACAGATCAGGCTGACATAAATGCGAATCCGAGGCCTTATTATCTGGCGTCGATTGAGGCGATGGATACTGAGATCGGCCGGTTGCTGGATTCTTTGCCTGCGGCCGAGCGGGCCAACACTGTTGTGCTATATTTAGGCGACAACGGAACGCCGCAGCGCGTACGCGATCAAAGTGTGTTTCCCAATGGGACCAAAGGCACATTGACCGAAGGCGGCGTGCGGGTTCCGATGTTTGTATCAGGGCCGGGCGTTACGCGCGCCGGTGAGCGTGAAACGGCATTGGTCAATAACACAGACTTCTTTACGACGATTGCGCAACTGGCAGGAAGTTCAACGACGCTTTTGAATGACAGCCAAAGTTTTTTGCCATTACTGACAAACCCCAATGCGGCGACGCGGGACTATATTTATTCGGAAAGCGGCGATGATTGGACCATCCGCAATGCGCGTTATAAATTGACGGAAACTTCGGCCGGTGTGCAAACATTACATGATTTGCAAACCGATCCTCAGGAAAATAATGACCTGATTACGTCAGGCAGCGATGTTACCGTCATTCGCGCGGAATTGAACGCAGAGGCCACGCGCTTGCGCTCAGGGGGCAGTGCAACCGGGAGCGGTGCGGCGGGCAAAGATCAAGTTTTAGTTCCTGGCGGAACCGCGACGCTAAGTGTCACGGCAAATACCGGCGATACGATTGCGTGGACGCAAATTGCGGGAACGTTTGTAACGCTCAGCAATAGCGCCTCGGCTGCGCCCACCTTTACTGTGCCGACTGTCACCACCCCTGAAACGTTGACGTTTCAGGTTTCTGTGAACGGGGAAACGGATACGACATCGGTCTATGTTTACGTCGCGCCGGCCTATGATGCCGGTAAAACGGTTGTCGGGAATTTTACGGACAGAGCGCAGTGGTCTTGTGACCAATCTGCCGGGACGGGATCTGTTTCTATTACGGACAGCGCCGCATTTAAAACTTTAACCGGTAACGGTATTCCTGACCACGCCGTCGGCACATTTCCCAATTCCGGAAACCCCAATACAATTTCTGATCAAACGATCAGCTATCGTATTCCGGCCTCTCCGGTAAAAACATCGACAGCGACGGAAATGGCGACGTTCGGCGTCTTTCTGAACGGTGTGAAACTGGAACGGGATACTGCTGAGCGCTATTTGGGCACGGGTGGCGGCTCGTGGAGCTATGAAGCGATTACTCCGGGCTTTGAGGAGGGAAATTCCAAGGGCGATGATACCCAAAGGCCTATTCAGAATAATTGGCTTGGCAGTGATTGCAATAATGCGCACGTTCAACCGACCGGGCAATATCATGCCCACGGATTGCCTGAGGGGTATATGCAGGCTTTACTTAAAGACACGCCCAATGACATGGTTTTGGCCGGTTATGCGGCTGACGGATTTCCGATGTATTTGCGCTATGGTTATAGCGATCCAAGCAACCCAAACAGTGGCCTTGAAGTTGTTGAACATAGTTGGGAATTGCGCTCCGGCACGCGCCCTGACGGACCGGGCGGGGCCTATGACGGGACCTTCCGTGAGGATTGGGAATATAGCGCCGGCAGCGGTGATACGGATGAATGCGGCGGCCGCACCGGCCCAACTCCGGAATATCCGGGCGGCACATATCATTATTATATAACCGATGATTATCCTTATATTCCGCGCTGCGTGTTCGGCACGCCGGGATCAGATTTCCGCGTCTTTAACGGACCGCGTTAAGATGCGCCGCGCCTTAGCTGTTTTAACGGCAATCGTGTCCCTTACCCCTGCCGCGTTGGCCCATGGCGGACATGACCCTCGGCTGAAAATCTCTGTCTCAGGGGCAGAAATTCGCCTGGAGGTGGGCATTGAGGCCGGCGGTCTGGGCGCTTTTGATACGGACAAAAACGGCGTAATATCGATTGCAGAATACGAAACCCGCTACGCAGAAATCAGTGACTTTATCGATACCAAAATATCGTTGAGCCTTGAGCCGGATGAGGTTTTGCCGGCTTATTTCTCTGACGCGCCTATCGTTGATCGCGACCATATTCCGTCAGGCGGCGGCGTGAAATATATCAAAATCCTGCGCCGTTGGAAATTACCTTCCGGCGCTGAAAGCCTGACCGTAATGAGCGGCCTGTCCGGGCTTAATCCTGACGTCTTAATCTCCCGATCCGGGGCTTTTGACAGCATGGCCGACTTAAAGATATGCACGGCATCCGAGAAGTTGCGCAATTGCAGATAACGATCCGGGCAACCTTAACCTGTTCCCGCGCGTAGTAAGGCAAAGGGAGCGTCTGTTATGAACTATGTTATAGCTTACATCGCGACGATGATTGTGTTTTTCGTCATTGATATCGTCTGGATTACCAAAGTTGCGCGCGGTGTATATTTTAAAAATCTGGGACATTTACTGGCCAAAAATATGGCCTTTGGTCCCATTGCGCTTTTTTACGTCATGTATATTGCCGGCATCGTTTATTTCGCGGTTCGTCCGGCCATAGCAACAGGGCAATGGACAACAGCCTTGATGAATGGCGCGCTGTTTGGCTTTTTCTGTTACGCGACCTATGAGTTTACGAACTACGCAACGCTGAAGGATTGGCCGGTCAAAGTTCTGATTATCGATACGATATGGGGAACTGTGCTGACGGGCACCTGCGCGGCCGTCGGCTTTTTGGTCATGAGCCAATTCACATCCGGCTAAAGTGCGGCTAAGGATACTTGCACATCAGGGCGCAGGCGCTTAAACCGCGCCTATGTCCAAAAATGAATCAGACCTGCGCCGCGTCTTTGCGATTATTTCCCATCCGGATGCGGGTAAAACCACGCTGACGGAAACCATGCTTTTGACGGCCGGCGCGATTCATCAGGCCGGTAAAGTAGCGGCCCGCGGCGCAGCGCGGCGCACACAATCCGATTGGATGAAGATTGAGCAGGAACGGGGCATTTCGGTTTCTTCATCTGTGATGACATTTGAGCATGCAGGGCTGACATTTAATCTGCTTGATACGCCCGGCCATGAAGATTTCTCCGAAGATACATACCGAACCCTGACCGCCGCAGACAGTGCCATTATGGTGCTGGATGCCGCGAAGGGTATTGAGCCGCAAACCCTAAAACTGTTTGAAGTTTGCCGCCTGCGCTCTATTCCTATTGTTACGTTTATCAATAAATTTGATCGCGAAGCCCGCGACCCATTTGAAACTTTGCAAGAGATTGAAGAAAAACTGGCGCTGGATGTGGTGCCGATGCAATGGCCTTGCGGCTCCGGTAACCGGTTTCGCGGCGTGGCTGATTTGCGCTCTGATTTGTTTTACCCGTTCTCGGCCAATGCTGACCAACAGCCTGAGCCCGTCAGCATTGACGGCGGCGGCATGGCTAATGCAGTTGAAAATGAGCAGCTCTTAGAAGAATTTACCGAAGAAGCGGAATTGGCCAAAGAATATGGCGTGTTTGATATTCAGGCGTTTAAAGACGGCGATATGACGCCGGTTTATTTCGGATCGGCTTTGCGTAAATATGGCGTGCGCCAATTAATCGATGCTCTGGCAGAGTTCATACCCGGGCCACAGCCGGAAAAAGCGGTTAAAGCCGGACAGATGACTGAGATCGCGCCAACAGCCAAAGAGGTCAGCGGTTTCGTCTTTAAGGTACAGGCGAATATGGATCCGAACCATCGTGACCGCGTCGCATTTGTGCGGCTCGTCTCCGGCGTGTTCAAGCGGGGCATGAAGCTGAAAACGGCCGATAATAAAACGATTTCCGTCCACAATCCGATCATGTTTTTTGCCCAAGACCGGGAACTGGCCGAAAATGCTTACGGCGGCGATATTATGGGCGTGCCTAATCACGGCGCGCTGCGGGTGGGCGATAGCCTGTCAGAGAGCGGCAAAATAAAATTTGCCGGTATACCGAACTTTGCGCCGGAAATTCTGCGCCGCGCCAGGCCCAAAGACCCTCTCAAAGCCAAGCATTTGCGCAAAGCGTTAGAGAGCCTTGCGGAAGAGGGAGTCACCCAGCTCTTTAAGCCGGCTATGGGCAGCGATATGATCGTCGGCGCCGTCGGCAGTCTTCAGATTGATGTCATGGCCGAGCGTATTAAAACCGAATACAAAATCGAAGTGACGTTTGAAACGGGTATGTTCCAAACTGCGCGCTGGCTCGCGGCAGATGAGGACAAGCTTTTGGAGGACTTCACGGCCAAGAACCAAGGCGCGATGGCAACAGATTTGGACGGCGCGCCGGTACTGCTTGGGAAATCGGCTTGGGACATTAATTACGCCCAAGAGAAAAACCCTGACATTCGGTTTTTGAAGGTCAAAGAGCGCAGTTAAAGATTGGGTTTATGTCCGAAAAGGTTTTGCCGCTTGCGATAAAAGTAAGCGCGAGTACAAACCGTGCAACGGCAATAACAATACGATTACCGGCTTTGAAAGCCATTCGCTGCGGCCTGCATAGTCGGTAGGCTTTATAACCGACCCGAACCGTAAGCATGTGCCGCCATTGCGCGGCTCAACCATAAACCATGAACATGTCCGTGATTGATAATCACACATTATCATTTGGTCCCGTCTCCGGACTTCAAGAGTCCACGCTGAGAATTTTTCTGCTTTTCCGCACAATAGTGCCTCTATTTGAGCATCACTTGATGCATGCCCTGTGAGAGTTTGAATAATCCACCGCTCAATCCGGAACAGCCGTCCGCGATAAAAACTGCCTATAAAAGCTTCAAGGCTTACGCGGTTCGGGACGTCAATTTCATAGCTGTCCACCCGCGTTTCGGGTTTTCCTGAATATGAGTTTACCAAGGCTGCCGCCGGTATGTCGGCTTTGCGAACATATGTCATTACGCACCTTACCGTATTTTCCCTGACCGGTCTGAGCGACATATGTCCGCACCGATCTTTACAGATCACTCTTGCACCCACCCCATACCATGCGTTAACCTTTTGTTAAGACATAGGATCAGTTTTCGTGCGGCTTGGCTTTGTTCCGGCCCGTTTCTTGAAATGACATGTCTTGAAAGAGAGACGCGTCTATGTTTGAGATTTTAAACAACCCCATGATAACGCCGGCCTTGATAATGCTGGGTTTTACGATTGCGTTTGCCTCAGCGTTTTATTGGCCAGCCGTGCGGTTTCCCCGCAAAGGCAAAGTGCTGAATTTCTATTGGAGCGGCTTTTGGGCTTATCTCGGCATTATAACCGCTACCGCCGGGGCGCAGGTTACTGTGTCCATAGTCGGTATGCAGGTCGAGACCTTCAGTAATGCGGTTCTTAACGCTCTGACGGTGACATTCGTAATGTTTGTTGTCTTTGCTTGGTGCCGCTTGGCGTTCTTGGGGCTCCACCACGTCGCTGTCAAAGCAACGGCGTAAACCGTTTTACTGCGGGGATGGTCCCGCCATTTCCAATCCTGAACGTTTGATGGCTTTCACCGGCGCTGCGGTTGCAATCGGTGCGTCAGGCGCGCTCGCAGGACGGTCTGCATAAAGCGGCGGCGTGACTGATTTTGGCGAAGCTTTCGCTTGGCCGGCCTTTGCTCTCGCTATGCGGCGGCCCAGCGCAGAGACGGCTTGACCGGAACTTGGACCTTGCGCCACCGGGGCATCATATAATGATCCATACAGATTAGGCCGGGGCGCGGGCGCAGCTTGAATCGGGCGAGCGGGCGCGGCTTTAGGATAACCGCTCTGATTATGGGGCGCGGCTTGCGGACGGTTATACGGGGATTGAGGCGTTGCGCCGGGTTGGGTGCGCGGGGTTGACGCGGGATGAACGCGCGGAGACCCCGCTTGCTGCATTTGCGGGCGCATCTGCGGGGCCGTAGGACGACGGGTTTTTGCAGCCATTTGCAAGGCTTGTTGCTGCGTAAGAGTCATTTGCGGGGCCGGCGCTTGAGGTTGCCGCGGGCGAACGGCTTGGGGCCGGCTTGCGGCGGCTTGCGCGGCCGGTGCAAATGTGCGCTTGCGAATTACCGGGGCGTTTGTCGCCGGGCGGCGCATTGGCGCGTTTTGGATGCGGGCATTTTGAACAGAGGCATTGCCGGTATGAATGCGCGGGCTTGCTGCTTTTGCAGGCATCGTCACAGGACGGGCGGCTTGGGGATTGCCGATGCGAAATGTGCGTGATTGTCCCTGAACAACATTAGACGCGCCATAGCTGCGCCCGCCATTATCACCGGATACCGCGTAAGGATGGCCGACAGCAGCCGCGCTGCTGGCATTAAGTTCACATATGCCGGAACCGTCGGGATTGCCGGAACGCAGAAAATTCCATCCGTAACATTGCGCCGTACCTGAACATTGAAGGGCGCAAACATCCGCACTCGGCATCGGGCTTGCGGCGTAAACCTTACCCGGGCGATAGGTATTCACGTCCGCTGCCATAACAGGAGATGCCACAGCGAGGGCCAAAGCCGGAATTAAAAGACGTAAGGTTTTCATAAGGCACTCCGCAAGAATCAATTGCGGTGATAGTGAACCCCAATGTTTAGCTTTTGGTTAACCATAAGGGCCCCGTGTGTTGCCCATGTCTTCACGCCGCCGGAATATCGCCTCGCAAGCCCTCTAATTCCC